>DAOMXN010000028.1:0-17765 GCA_035437025.1 Beijerinckiaceae bacterium
CACGCCGAGGCGCCCGTCTTGCGCGACGTTGGAGCAGGGCGCTTGGCCGCCTGCCATTTTCCGCTGTAGTAGTTGTCTGACAACGGTCCGCAGGCCGCTCGGAGACAGACATGACAGAGAAGGTGCGCATCGCCGTCGCCGGCGCGGGGCTGATCGGCAAGGATCACATCAGACGCGTGGCGGAAAGCGACGTCGCGATGCTCTGCGCGGTGATCGATCCGGCGCCGGCGGGGGCGGAACTGGCCGCACGTTTCGGCGCGCCGCACTTCACCGACCTCGCGGAAGGCCTGAAGGCGTCCCGGGCTGAGGGCGTGATCCTTGCCACGCCGAACACCCTGCATGTGCCGCAGGGGTTGATCGCCGTGGAGATGGGGCTTCCGGCGCTGGTGGAAAAGCCCTTCGCCGACACGGTGGAGGCCGGCGAACGGCTGGTGGAGGCCGCCGCGAAGAAGGGCGTGCCGCTGCTGGTCGGCCATCATCGCCGCCATTCGCCGCTGATGCGCCGGGCGAAGGAAACGATCGCATCCGGCAAGCTCGGCAAGCTGGTGGCGGTCAACGGCATGTACTGGTTCCGCAAGCCGGACAGCGGCTATTTCGACGGGCCGGGGGCCTGGCGCAAGGAGCCGGGCGGCGGGCCGATCCTGATCAACCTCATTCATTTCATCGACGACATGCGCAATCTCGTCGGCGGCATCGAGAGCGTGCAGGCGATGGCGGCGAATGCCGTACGCGGCTTTGCCGTCGAGGATACGGCGGCGGTGATGTTGCGCTTCAGAAATGGCGCGCTCGGCACGATCACGCTCTCCGACAGCGCGGCTTCGCCCTGGTCCTGGGAAATGACTTCGGCGGAGCAGAAATGGTATCCGGCGAGCGGCGAGAACTACCTGTTCGTCGCGGGCACCAAGGGGTCTCTTGGCCTGCCGAAACAGGATTTCTGGCACTACGAGGGCGAGCCGCACTGGTTCAAGCCGCTGGCGCTCACATCCGCGCGGATTCCGGAGCAGGACCCGCTTGTGAACCAGATCGGCAATTTCTGCGACGTGATCCGGGGCAAGGCCGAGCCGGTCGCCAGCGGGGCGGAAGGGCTAGCGACGCTGAAGGCGACGCTGGCGGTGAAGCAGGCGGCGGAGACCGGGCAGGCGGTCCGTCTATAGCCCGTCGGCGGCGGCGCGGAGAAACTTGCGCGCCTGCTCGATGGCGGTCTGCTTCAGCTTCAGCTCGGTGTCCTGAAGGTCCATGTGCAGCGGAAAGACGAGCTGAATGTGCTGGAGCGTCTCGCCGTTGTGGTTCTTGAAGACAATCGCCATGCGCACCTTCTCCTGAAGAAGGTCGTGGCTCAGTTCGGTGACTTCCGGCCGGATCATCGTGCTTCCCCCCAAGGACGTTCATGGGGGAAAATGTGTCGACCGGCCGGCGCTCACATTGCGGTAGCGCAATCCCTTGCGGTCACACGCACCGCCCGCCGTCCACTTCCAGCACGGTGCCGGTGATGAACTCCGCCTCCGGCGAGGCGAGGAACAGCGCGGCGTTGGCGATGTCGCGCGGCTGCGAGAAGCGGCCGAGCGGGATGGTGGCGAGGAACTGGGCGCGGCGCTCCGGCGTGTCGTTGCCGAGGAACGTTTGCAGCAGGGGCGTCTCGCCCGCGACCGGCGCGATGACATTGACGCGGATGTTCTTCGGCGCGAGTTCGACCGCCAGCGTCTTCGAGGCGATGTGCACCGCACCCTTGGTGGCGTTGTACCAGACGAGGCCCGGACGCGGGCGCAGACCGGCGGTCGAGCCGATGTTCACGATGGAGCCGCCGTTGGTCATATGCGGCACCCCGGCGGTGACGAAATTGTAGATCGACTTGACGTTGATGGCGAAGACCTTGTCGAAATCGGCTTCAGGTGTTTCCAGAACCGGGCGGTTGGAATAGCTCCAGCCGGCGTTGTTGACGACGATGTCGAGGCGGCCGAAGGCCTTCACGGTCGCGGCGACGGCGTCCTTCACGGCGGACAACGAGGTGACGTCGCAGGCTATGGGAACAGCGTTCGCGCCGATGTCCTTCGCCACTTTCGCCGCGAGGTCCGCCTTGATGTCGAGAACCGCGACCTTCGCGCCTTCCCGCGCGTAGGTGCGTGCGATCTCCTCGCCGAAGCCTTGCGCCGCGCCCGTGACGATCGCGACCTTGCCGTGCAGTCTCATGCCAGATTCTCCTGTTCGCTGGCCCAAGTCTGACCGCGACCGGGATTTGCGGCAAGGGCGGAGTCGCGCTTGACCGCTGGCCGGCATCCTTCATCATGGCAGCAATGCTTACCTAACCGGGAGGGGGCGATGCAGGAAGCCGTGCGCCGGGGCGAAACCTGGATCGCCGCCTGGAACAGCCGCGACCTGGAGCGCATCCTCGCGCTCTACGACGATGACGCCGTGATGGCTTCGGAGAAGATCCGGATGCTGGGGCTGGATCCATCCGGGACACTGCACGGCAAGGAGCGGCTGCGTGCGTACTGGCAGATCGGGCTGGCGCGCCGGCCGGGCCTGAGGTTCGACCTGGTCGCGGTTTCCGCCTCTCCGGACAGCATCGTGGTGCGCTACCGCGACGAGCATGGGCACGAGGTGGACGAGTACCTGCGATACGCAATGGACGGGCTGATTGTGCAGGGATCTGCCAATCACCCCGCATGACATGGGGCGCTACAGCCAGCCGAGGCCAGTGAGACCGTCCCACATCAGCTTCAGTCCGGTGATGCCGAGGAGAAACAGCACGAGGCGGAAGAACGGCTTTTCCGGAATGAGGCCGGTGATGCGGAAGCCGATGAACACGCCGATCGCAGCCGCCGGCATCAGAACGAGAGCGGTGAGCATGATCGGCTGGGTGAACTGGCCGAGCGCCATGTAGGGCGGCACCTTGGCAAGGTTCAGGATGGTGAAAAACAGCGTCACCGTGGCCTGAAACGTGCGTTTGTCGAGGCCACGCGGCACCAGGTAAATCTGCACCGGCGGGCCACCGGCATGGGCGGTGAAGCTGGTGAAGCCGGACAGTGCCCCCCAGAACACGCCGGCCCCCAGGGCCGGCGGCTGCGGCGTGTCGGCTGCGCGCGTCGCGCCGGTCAGATTGGCGGCGACGAAGGCAACCGAGATGACGCCCATCATCAGCCGCATGGCCGGTTCGCTGACCCAGGAAAAGGTGAAGGTGCCGAACACGACGCCAAGCGCCGCGCCAACGAGGAGCACCCAGGTGTGCCCCCAGTGCCACCGATGGCGGAACGCCCAAATGGCGAAGAAGTCCGAGATGATCAGCAGCGGCAGCACGAGCGCCGCAGCCGCCCGCGGGTCCATCGACAGTGACAGGATGGGCACCACCAATGTGCCCAGCCCGCCGGACAGGCCACCCTTGGCCATCCCGATGATGACGGCACAGCCCAGGCCGGCAAGGAGCATGGAGGTATCGAGCAGCATGGGCTCAGCGGATTTCGAACGGGCCGGTTAGAGCATCGAACGGCGATCCCGGCAATGCGGGCGGGTTGCGTTCCCAGCGTGTTGGGGGCATGGTGCGTTCTTTATTCCGAACAACGGGCGAGGGGCATGCGCGAGGAAAGGCGGGAACGCGATCTGGAGGCGGGGGCGGTGGCCCTGTCCGGCCAGCTCGGCAAGACGATCCAGCGGCTGCGCAAGGCCTACAATCTGTCGCTGTCGGAGCTGTCCGAACAATCGGGCGTGGCGAAGTCGATCATCAGCCAGATCGAACGCAACGAGACCAACCCGACGCTGGCGACGATCTGGCGTTTAAGCCAGGCGCTGGACGTCTCGGTCGACCGCTTCCTCGGCCAGGCGGACGATGCGCCCTTCGTGCAGAAATCCACGGTGCATGACACGCCCATCCTGATGAGCGAGGATGGCAAGTGCAAGCTCGCCATCATCGGCTGGCTGAAGACCGTGGAATGGCTGCAATGGTATGACATGCGGGCCGAGCCGGGCGGCGTGCTGGATTCCGACGCGCATCAGCGCGGCTCCATCGAGTGCCTGTCGGTGATCGAGGGCGAGATGGAGGTGGAGGTCGCCGGCGTCACCGAGAAAGCGCGCGCGGGCGAGACGCTACGCTATCGATGCGACCGGCCGCACACCATCCGCAACGTCGGCCCGGACCCGGCGCATGCCACGATGGTGGTGATCCTCAAGGCCGCGGTGATGGAATAGGGCGCGACGAACACGCGGGGCCCAGGGATCGCGTCGGGCGACGGCAGGGGCCTATTTCACAATCGGCAGTTTCGCGGCGATCCAGCCAATGTCCGGCGCGCGTCCGGCCATGCCGCCGCGTACGTTGACGATGCCCTTCCAGCCGCGCTTGGCGAGTTCCGACTGCACGAAGGCGGTGCGGTTGGCGGTGCGGCAGATGATGTCGATGTCCTTGCCGGGATTGGCCTTTTGCAGGCTCTGGAGCTTCGGCAGGAAGTCGTCGGCCGTCATGTCAAGCCTGACCGCACCGGAGGCGACGCCGGTTTCCGCCCATTCCTCGGGGCGGCGGATGTCGACCAGCACGGACTTGCCGGAAGCGAGCCGCTCCTGCGCCTCGCTCACCGTCACCGAGGGGAGGGCGCCCTGCGCCGAGGCGGGGGCGGCGAAGGCCGCGACAGGCAGGGCGAGGACAGTGCGACGCGCCAGCATGATCATCTCTGCATCGGAAGGCCGGCGGCCATCCAGCTGGACGTGCCGCCGCGCACGTTGACGACATTGGTCCAGCCCATGTCGCCAAGAGCCCGCTGGACACTGCCCGAGCGGGCGCCGGAGCGGCAGATCAGGTCAATCGCCCGCGCGGGATGACGCCGACGCAGGGCCTCAAGCCGAGCGACGAAATCGGGAGTGCCCATCTGGATGCACTCGGCGCCCAGGGCGACGCCGGTCTGCGCCCATTCGGAAGGGCCGCGCACATCCACCAGGATGGCGGCGCCGCTTTCGACGCGCTGCCTGGCTTCCTGCACCGACACCGAAGGCAGCGCAGGGGCCGGCGTCAACGCGCCGGAGAGGGATTTCATCAGGGACGTAAACATAAGGCGAATCTAATATAATCGGCGCGCGTTCGCAAGTGCAAAATGCTGCGCTGCGGTGGTTCGGGTCGGGCCGTTCCAAGGCAAGTCGAAATGCCGGGTGCCTTTCCGGGCGCTCGGCGCATGATCGCGCGGGTTTCACCCCGAGGCGCTCCGGACGAGCGAACCAGAACCCATCCAATCCCTTGGATTACAATATAAAAAAGGGATTCCAGGTTCAGCTGCGCGGCTCCGGCATGGCACCGCGCGCGCTATTTCGCGCCCTTCTTGCGTCCTTCGATGGCCGGCAGGGTGGACAGGTATTCCGCCATGGCGTTGCGGTCCTGCGCGGAGAGTTGGCCGGTGTTGCCGATTACGGGCGTCATGCTGCCGCCGACCGAGTCGTAGTCCGGCGTGAAGCCGGACTCGAGCAGGTAGGCCAGGTCCTTCTTTGTCCAGCTTTTCAGGCCGGTCTCGTGCGGCGTGATGTTGGGCACATAACCCTTGCCTTCCGGATCCGGCCCCCCGGCGAAGCGCTTGCCGGAGGTGATACCGCCCAGCGGATTGCGCGGGGAGTGGCACTCGGCGCAATGGCCCGGACCTTCCACGAGATAGGCGCCGCGGTTCCACTCCGCGCTCTTCGCCGGATCGGGCCGGTAGACCTGGCCGTCAGCGAAAAGCAACTTCCAGCCGCCGAGCGAGCGGCGGATGTTGAAGGGGAAGGGCAGATCATGATCGCGGATGCGGCCCTCGATGGGCGGCAGCGTTTTCAGGAACGCAAAAAGGTCGCCCACATCCTTCGCCGTCATGCGCTGGTAGGAGGTGTAGGGAAAGGAGGGGTAGTAGTGTCGCCCCTCCGGCGACACGCCTTCCCGCATGGCGCGCAGAAACTGCTCGGCCGTCCAGCCCCCGATGCCGTCACGCGGATGCGGCGAGATGTTCGGCACATAGAACGTGCCGAAGGGCGAATGCAGCGCATGGCCACCGCCGAGCCTGGTCTTGTCGTCCTGCTTTTCCGTCGCGTGGCACGAGGCGCAGCCGCCGGCGTGGAACATGGTCTTGCCGTTGGCCAGGTCCGGCGCGCCGCTGGCGACGGGAAGCGCGGACCCCTTGAGGGCGGACAGGACGGCAGGCTCGGTGAGGGCGAAGAACCCGGCAAGGCCAAGCAGGCCGAGCATGGCGCCGAGTTTGACGAGACGACCGATCATGCTGTCACCTCATGGAAAAGAAAGGGCCGGGAAAGGGAACGCCTTTCCCGGCCCGCGATCAAGGTCTTGGAGGTAATTACTTCTTGATGCGATAGGTGTTGTGGCAGCCGCCGCAGTTGGCCGCCACCTTGCCGAACTCGGCCTTGAACGAGGCCTCGTCCTTCACGGCAGCCACCGCCGCGGCGGTGTCGGTCTCGAACTTCTTCAGCGCGGCATTCCAGCCGGCGGCATCCGACCAGATCTTCTCGTCGGCGGTCGATTCGCCGCCAGACTTGGCCGTGGCCGGGAACAGCGGCCCGAAGGCCTTCGAGGCCTTGTTCATGGTCCCGAGGCTGGCCTTGGCGGTGGCGAGGTCAAACGGACGCTCACCCTTGTTCATGGCCGCCATCGGGCCCATCGCGCCGCCAACTTCCTTCATCATCGCCTTGCGTGCGGCAATGGGGTCGCCCTGAGCGATACCGGCGGTGACACCGAGTGTCAGAACGGCGGCGGCGATGATCATGCGCTTCATGAGGTGGTCTCCCGGTGGATAAAAAATAGGCAAATCGACACGCCTGCACTTGTGCACACCTAACCCGTCAAATCCATGAACGACGGGACAGAATGTCGCAAGACTTTGCTTGCGACTTCGCAATCTCACAAGGATGTGACCAGGCCGTTATCGCGCCTTTGCCGACCGGATGGCCGCGAACACCTTTTCGGGCGTCGCCGGCATATCGATGTGGCGGATGCCGAAGCCGCGATTGAGCGCATCCACCACAGCATTGATGACGGCCGGGCAGGAGCCGATCGCGCCGGCCTCGCCTGCGCCCTTCACGCCGATGCTGTTGGTGACGCAGCGCACGTTCCGGGTCTCGAAGTGAAGCGAGGGAACGTCCGCGGCGCGCGGCATGGCGTAATCCATGAAGGACGCGGTCAGCAACTGACCTTCCGGCGTGAACACGGTGTTTTCCAGCAGCGCCTGGCCGATGCCCTGGATGGTGCCGCCGTGAACCTGGCCGGCAAGCAGCAGGGGATTGAGCGTGACGCCGAAGTCATCGACGATGACATAGGACAGCACCTGCGTGCTTCCGGTGTCGGGATCGATCTCGACCTCGCAGACGTGCGTCCCGTTCGGATAGGTCGCCTCGGGCGGCGCGAATGACCCCGTCGTGTTCAGCAATTCGGCGGTCGCCTTCCTCGAACGGGCTATGCCGGCGAAATCGATGGCGCGGTCCGTGCCGGCGACGCGCACCCGTCCGTCGGCTATCTCCAGGTCGGAGGGGGCCGATTCCAGTTCGTCCGCAGCGATCTTGCGAAGGTTTTCAGCCAGCCTGGCGGCCGCGACATCCACCGCCGCACCTCCGACCGGAATCGAGCGCGACCCGCCCGTTCCGCTGCCGGTCGGCGTCTGGTTGGTATCACCCTGCAGCACGCGGATTTTCGACAGCGGCAGATCGAGATGCTGGCTGGCAAGCTGGGCATAGGCCGTTTCATGGCCCTGTCCGTTGGACTGCGAGCCGATGCGGATGGTGATGCTGCCGTCCTTTTCGAGCGCGACGTAGGCCGGTTCAGCTCCACCGCCGCCGCACGCCTCGATGTAGGTGGCAAGCCCGATGCCACGCAGCCTGCCGCGCTTCTTCGAGGCGGCGGCGCGCTTGCGGAAGCCGGACCAGTCCGACACCTCCATCGCGCGGCGCATGACGCCCTCGAAGTCGCCGGAATCATAGGTGCGGCCGACCGGCGTGGCATATGGCATCCGCCCGGGCCTGATGTAGTTGATCGAGCGGATGCGGTCCGGCGTGCGGCCGGTTTCCAGCGCTATGGCGTCCACCAGCCGTTCGATCAGATAGGCGGCCTCGGGCCGGCCGGCGCCGCGATAGGCATCGACCGGCACGGTGTGGGTGTAGATGCCGCGCACGCGGAAATGGGCGGCCGGTATGTCATAGACGCCGGTCGTCATCGTACCGCCCAGGAAGGGGATGTACGGCGCATACTGCGACAGGTAGGCGCCGAAATCGGCCAGAAGGTCCACGCGCATCGCCAGAAACCGGCCGGAGCTCGACAGCGCCATCTCTGCCGTGGCGATGTTGTCGCGCCCCTGCGCGCAGGTCAGGAAATGTTCGCTGCGCTCCTGCGTCCAGGTCACCGGCTTCTTCAGCTTGCGCGCCGCGACGGCGAGCAGCGGATACTCCCGGTACATGAAGGCCTTGTTGCCGAAACCACCACCAACGTCCGGCGTGACGACACGGATATTCTCAGACTTTTCGCCGAGGATCTTCGCCAGCGTGTCACGGATACCATGGCTGCCCTGGCTGCCGAGCGTCAGTGTGTAGCGTTTCTTCGCGGTGTCGTATTCCGCCGTGCAGACGCGCGGCTCCATGTAGTTCGCCACGAGGCGGTTGTTGACGATCGTCAGCTTCACGACCCGATCCGCCCTGGCGAAGGCGGCATCGGTCTTCGCCTTGTCGCCGATATGGCTGTCGAGGGCGATGTTGCCGGTCACCTCGGCCCAGACCGCCGGCGCGCCCTTTTTCATCGCGGCCTTGATGCCGACCGCCGCGGGCATTGCCTTCCAGTCGATCTCAAGAGCCTCGGCGGCGTCTTTCGCCTGCGCCAGCGACTTCGCCACCACCATCGCGACGGTATCGCCGACGTGGCGCACCTCGCCCTGCGCCAGCGCGGCATAGGGTGTGCGGACCATGGACGAGCCGTCCGAATTCTTCAGGATGGCCTGGCAGGGAATGGGATTGAGGCCGGCGACATCCTCGGGGGTGAGGACGAGGAGCACACCTTTCAAGGCGCGCACGGCTTCGACGTTGCGGATGGCGAAGGTCGCGTGCGCATGGGGGCTGCGCACGAACGCGGCATAGGTCACGCCGTCGGGCCGATAGTCGGTGGCATAATGGCCCGAGCCGGTAATGAACCGCTGGTCCTCGACCCGGCGGACCGCCTGCCCCATGCCGAACTTCATCGGTTTCATCGTTCGCTTCCCCTCGTGACTTTCGCTCTTTCATACCAAGGGTCACGAGAAATGACCCGTGGTGCCTGTTTCGAATTTTCATTTCGCAACTGAAAAAACGAAAATTCGAAAGTCGTCATCGCCCACGTTTCGTGACCGATGGTGTCAGGACCGATGGTCTCAGGCCCCCGAATCGACCGGTCCGCCGGCCATGATCCAGTCCTTGAAGCCGCCGCGATAGTGTTCTTCTATCCCGAGCCCCGCCGACTGCGCGGCCATCAGCGCATGCTGGCTGCGTACGCCGGCGGCGCAGGAGAACACGACGCGCCTGCCGTCGAACTGGCGCAGCCAGTTCACGTCGAAACGCGACAGCGGCATCGACAGCGAGCCGGGAATTCGGCCCATGGCGAATTCATTGTCTTCGCGCACGTCCACAAGGATCAGGGTTCCGTCGGCAAGGCCCTGCCGCACGTCGTCAAGCGAAAGGTCGATGATGGTCATGGTCCAGAAAGGGTTTGGAGCATCAAGGCTCCCGGTACGTGGGAGCCTATTACCAAATCTCAAGGAGGGAAACCCTCCAGGAAAGGGTTCGTCGCCCCGCCGGTAACGTGGGCGCGGTGTCGTGCCGTTCAATACTCGAAGCTCTGGCCTTCCTTCACGAAGAAGGCCTCCGCCATCTTGGAGCGGATC
Organism: Beijerinckiaceae bacterium; assembly: GCA_035437025.1. GTDB lineage: Bacteria > Pseudomonadota > Alphaproteobacteria > Rhizobiales > Beijerinckiaceae > JAIUNP01. Next base: position 9,846 of record DAOMXN010000028.1, read on the forward strand.
TTGCCGTCCAGCTTGGCGAGCCGACGATCGTTGAACTGCGGATTGTGATGGAAGGCAGCCAACTGCCCGACCTTGGCGCTCTGGGCGAGCTTGACGCCGGCCTTCCAGGTGGAGTGGCCCCAGCCGCGGCAGGACACAAGCTCGTCCTCGGTCAGCATGGTGTCGTAGATCAGCAGGTCCGAGTTCCTGACGAACCGGCGCACGTCGGGATCGGGAGCATCCTCGACGTGTTCGACGTCGGTGACATAGCTGACCGACTTGCCGGCGCGCTCGAAGCGATAGCCGGTGCTGCCGCCGGGATGGTTCAGGGGCTGTGTTGTCACCGTGACATCGCCGAAGGTGAAGGTTTCGCCGGCCAGGAAACCTTCACTGCGGATTTTCGCAGCAAAACGGCTGAAGACGATGGGGAAGAACGGCGGGCCGAAAACCTGGTCGAGGTGTTTCTGGGCGCTTTCGCCGCCCAGATTGCCACAGTACATGGTGATTGACACGCTCTTGTCATGGATCGGAGCGAAAAACGGCAGGCCGGCCGTGTGATCGTGGTGCAGGTGTGAGAAGAGCAGGATGATGTCCTTGACACCTTCTTCCTGCAGCTTGCGGCCGAGCGCCACCGCGCCGGTGCCGGCATCCAGCACGAAGACCTGCTTGCCGGCGCGAATTTCCACGCAAGGCGTGTTGCCGCCGAATTCCATGTATTCGGCCGAGGCCGTCGGCACGCTGCCGCGGACACCCCAGAACGTTACCGATAGTGCTGTCACATCCGCCCCCGGATGCGGGGAAATGACCCCGCGCCGTTATCAAGATAAACAATAAGGTTATGGAAAGGCTGACATCCGAGATGTGCGCCAGCGCACATGGCGCGACAGTCAGGCCGCCGTCGATGCATAGTTCCTCATCATGATCGGCTGGCGCTTGCGCCCCCATGTGCCGCGCGGACCGTCAAACAGCCCCGCCATGGGGGTCCCGCAATCAAGGCAGCGCCCTCCCTCGTCGAGCCGGTAATCGGTGATAAGGTGCCAGTCACGGGCGATGACGCGCCTGCCGCAGCCGGTGCAATAGGTCGACTGGCGATTGAGATCGTGAACGTTGCCGACGTAGACGTGCTTCAGGCCTTCCGAGATCGCGATGGCGCGGGCATGCGCCAGCGTCCGGTGCGGCGTCCTTTCCTTGTCGAGCATTCGGTGGTCCGGGTGGAAGGCCGAGAAATGCAAGGGAACGTCCGGCCGCAGCGCGGTGGCGACCCAGCGCGACAGCGCCCGGATTTCCTGTTCGGAATCGTTCTCCCCGGGGATCAGCAAGGTGGTCAGTTCGAGCCAGACCTTCGTTTCCGCGACCAGCCAGACCAGAGTGTCCATTACGTCCGCGAGGCTCGATCTGGTGTGCTGTCGGTAGAAGTCCTCGGAGAAGGCCTTGAGGTCGACGTTCGCGGCATCCATGGCGCCGAAGAACTCGCCGCGCGCCTGTTTCGAAATGTAACCGGCCGTGACCGCAACGGTCCTGATCCCGACCGCCCGGCAGGCGGCCGCGACATCGACCGCGTATTCCAGGAAGATGACCGGGTCGTTGTAGGTGAAGGCGACGGAGCGGCAGCCATGGGCGAGAGCCGCCCGCGCGATGGCCTCGGGCGAGGCCTCCTGCGCCAGGGTATCCATTTCCCGGCTCTTGGAAATCTCGTGGTTCTGGCAGAAGGAACAGGCGAGATTGCAGCCGGCCGTGCCGAAGGAGAGGATTGGCGTGCCGGGCAGGAAATGGGCCAGCGGCTTCTTCTCCACCGGGTCGACGCAGAACCCGGACGAGCGGCCGTAGGTGGTCAGTTCCATCGCCTCGCCGACGCGCTGGCGCACGAAACACAGGCCGCGCTGGCCGTCATTGAGTTTGCACAGGCGCGGACAGAGCGTGCACTCGACGCGCCCATCCGTCAGCTTGCGGAAATACCGTCCGATCACGCGTCTGTTGCTCCCAACCTGTCGCCGACTGACGCAGCATCATGACCGTTCATGGCTTTTCAACTTAGTTTTGCTTGGTTAAGCGCCGATTGACGATCAGAGGCACCAATGTCCGCTCCTTCCATCAGCCGCGCCGCGCCGATTGAACTGGACGTTCTTCCCGCCCAGGTCGCCGGCACCTTCTATCCGGAGGACAGGCAGGGCCTGTCCAACCAGCTCAGCCGCTGCATCGTCAGCGCCGTCCAGTCGTCGATCCGGGCGCCCAAGATAATCATCGCGCCCCATGCCGGCTTCACGTTCTCGGGCGGTGTCGCCGCTTCGGCATTCCATGGGCTGGCGAACCGGTCCGACCTGATCCGCCGCGTGGTCCTTGTCGGACCGGCGCACAAGATGAGCTTCAAGGGCATCGCCCTGCACCCGGCCCGAGCATGGCGCACGCCGCTCGGCGATGTGACGGTCGACTGGACCATGCTGAGACGCGTGCAGCCGCTGCCTGGGGTCGTGATGGACGACAGGCCCTTCCTGCGCGAACACGCGCTGGAAACCCATCTGCCGTTCCTGCAGGTGAGCCTGAAGCAGTTCGAAATCTGTCCGATGCTGGTCGGCGACGCTTCGCCCGAGCTGGTGGCCCAGGCGCTGGAACGGGTCTGGGGCGGGCCGGAGACGCTGATCTCGGTCTCCTCGGACCTGTCGCATTTCCTTTCGGACACGGCGGCCCGGACCATCGACCAGGAGACACGCCGGATCATCGAGACGCTGGACGCCGAGCGGCTGAACGCGACACGGGCCTGCGGCCATCGCGCCATTGCCGGTGCGCTGCGACTGGCCCGGACGCACGATCTGCGGGTCACCGGCATCGACCTGAAGAATTCCAGCGACATGACGGATGAGCGCGAGCGCGTGGTGGGATACGGCGCCTTCGCGATGGAGTATGCGGCGCAGGCCGAACTCGCGCCGGTCGAGCGCAAGCTCCTGCTGTCGACGGCGGCGCGCTCGCTCGTGCACGCCTGCCAGAACAACGGCGCGACGCCGGACGTCGCCATCAACGGCACCCTGCCGGCGACGCTCTCGGCCATGCGCGCGACGTTTGTTTCTCTGGAGTCCGGTGGGCGCCTTCGGGGTTGCATCGGATCCCTGAAGCCACACCGCCCGCTGCTGCTCGACGTGATCGCCAACACGGTCAAGGCCGGATTCGCCGATCCGCGGTTTCCGAAGCTGACGCTCCAGGAAATGAGCGGCCTGACCCTGTCGATCGCGATCCTGTCGCATCCCCGCGAGATGGAATTCGACAGCGAATCGGCACTGATCAAGGATCTTTCGCCCGACCGCGACGGGCTCATCATCGAGGATCAGGGCCGAAGCGCGCTGTTCCTGCCACAGGTCTGGGCCAACATTCCCGATCCCACCGTCTTCCTGAAGGCGCTGAAGCAGAAGGCCGGCCTGCCGGCCGACCATTGGTCGCCCACCTTCAAGGCCAGACGTTTCGCGGCGGAAAAGTTCGGCCGGCCGATCGTCGACATCCTGAAAGGATGATGCGCGCCCGCTTCGCTACAGCGGCCGGCCCGGTCCGGTCCGGCGCATGCGCTTGCGCTCGATGCCGAGCTGGCGTTCGCGCAGGATGACGAAGACGCCCGAGGCGATGACGATGACCGCTCCGATCAGCACCAGCTTCTCCGGGATCTCGCCGAACAGCAGCCAGCCGATCAGCAGCGCCCAGATCATGCTGGTGTAGTCGAACGGGGCGATGACCGACGCATCCGCGTAGCGATAGCTGTGGGTCATCAGGATCTGCCCGATGCCTCCCAGCATGCCGATGGCGGCCAGCATCCAGAAATCGCGCGCTCCCGGCCAATGCCAGGCCATCTCCGGCCGGACAAGACCGAGGCCGAAGGTCACGAGCGCCGCGACCGTGGTGAACAACGAAAAGTAGACGACGATCGCGGCGGTGTGCTCGGTCGCCGTCAGCCGCCGGACCTCGATGGTCGCGACGGCGGCACAGAGCGCGCCGCCAAGCGCCAGCCAGACACCGGTCGCGGCGCCGGGCGGGACGTGCTTGCCGCCGAGCGCCAGGTGCGGCAGCAGCATCACGATGACGCCGAACAGCCCGATGACCACAGCAGTCCAGCGGTAGAGGCGCACGGTTTCCTTGAGGATCACGGCCGCGAGCAGGACCGAAAGCAGAGGCGCGGCATAACTGATGGCCGTCGCGTCGGGCAGGGGCAGATACACCAGTCCGGCAAAGCCCAGGAACATGCCGAGTGTGCCAATGATCCCGCGACGGATATGGCCCTTGAGGTTCTTGGTGGCGAAGGCGGCCGACAGCGGCCGAGCATACGTAAGCCAGATCAACACCGGAACAAGGGCGAAGAACGAGCGAAAAAAGACGAGCTGACCGACCGGTGGGTTGAACCTGATGCCGCCTGTGGCGGAGTGTCGAACGATGGCCGCCATCAGGGTGAACGACAGGGCGGACAGCACCTTGAGCAGGATGCCCAAGATCGGGCGTGGCCGCCGCGGCGCATCGGCAGGGTCCGGGCTCGCGGGCAATGGGGTGTCAGACACAGTCATTGATCGTCTTGATGATCACCGCCAGCACGCGGTCCCCGGTCCTAACGTGGATCGGGCCACGATAGGGGTTCAGCGGCGCTCTGCAACCGCCGTCTACCAGCCGCTCAGGAGAAAAGGCGAAGGCGTTCCGCCGTTGGCAGGTCGTCGAGAGGCTGCATCGCGCCTGTCCGGGCCGGTGCCGAAGTCTGCCGGGGCTGAGGCTCGCCGGCCGGCGGTTCGGCATCGGGCAGTTCCAGCATCCTGTCGATGCGCTCCTGCCGGCCCGCGTCATCGGGCCAGAACGAGGCGGGCTGGCCGGTGGGTTCCGAGGCGGCGGCGGGCGATTCCACATTCCAGGCCTGCATGATCTGCTTGATACGGCCTTCGACGTAATTCAGCGTCTCGATGACCTTCTGGGTCCGTTGCGCCGTGATGTCCTGGAATCCACAGGCGGCATAGATCTCGGTGGCGCAGGCATCGAGGTTGTCGCAGTGTGCCTCGGGCGCGCCCAGTTCGCGCATCGTCCAGGCCTGCTGCTGGACCTGCTCGGCCGCCGACAGGATGCTCGATGTGGCTTCCTCGGTCGCCCTGACAATGGCATTGAGTTCGCCGCTGGCCACGTTAAGGCGGGTCGCCGCCAGGCCCTGAGGACGGATCCGTCCGATCTCGACGTGGGTGATGGCGATGGCGCGCGCCATTTCCACCAATTCCAGGCGCATGCGTTCGAGCCGCGCCTCGGTGCGCTGGCGTTGCAGGTTGTGGTGCAGCTTCTCGATGGCCCCGAGTACGCGTTCGGTGTCGGCGTGCCGGTTGCGGCGCGCATATTCCGACAGAAACCAGCGGCCGCGCTCGGTCTCCATGACCGCGGCCTCGATGGTGTCGTAGTCCGCCTGGCTGATCGGCGCAGGCAATTTCCCATGTGTCATCGCGCGCACTCGAACCGGCGCTCAGCCGGCCTTTGCGACCATCATGCCTACGAGACGGTTAACGCCGCGTGCATGGCGCGAAAGCCACAGAGTGGGCGGCGCGGGCGAAACGGGACCACTTTGCGCCGTGCCACGGGTTGCCGCTGGGCATCACACAGGACATTATGCGCGAAACTTCATAGGCATTTGTTCCGAAGTGGCTGTCAAGAAGCGCCTGACCCTGGAGCCGGTCATGACGATCCAACGCGCGGGCGATGGAGCGGCGCTGGCGTTTGGCGGCGACTGGTCGGCCTCCAACGCGCATGAGTGCGAAGCGGTGCTGGAGTCGGCCACCGGTCGAATCGGTCCGGTCAAGTGGGTTCAGATCGATGTCGGCGGCATCGGCAGGCTGGATACGCTGGGTGCCTGGGTGATCTCGGGCCTGCGCCACCAGCTCGAGTCCGCCGGCGCCAAGGTGAGCCTTGTCGAAGCGCGCACGCCGCACCGCATCCTGTTCGAGGAAGTGTCGTATCGCCCCCTTCCTGAATCGCCCAAGCGCCGGGAGTTCATCGCCGTCGACATGCTGGCTGATGTCGGACGGGCGATGGACAACGCGTTTCAGGACCTGATCAACGGCATCGCCTTCCTCGGCGCGTTCATGAGCGGCTTCGCGAATGTCATCCTAGGGCGCAGCCGGTTCCGGATCGCCTCGCTGGTGGCGCAGCTGGAGCGCGTCGGCCTGCGGTCGGTGCCGATCATCGTGCTGATCTCCGTTCTGGTCGGCGGCATCATCGCGCAGCAGTCGGTGTTCCAGCTTCAGCAGTTTGGAACAACGCATTTCGTCGCCGATCTGCTCGGCGTGCTGGTGTTGCGCGAACTTGCCGTACTCATCACGGCCATCATGATCGCCGGGCGCACGGGATCGAGTTTCACCGCCGAACTCGGCTCCATGAAGATGCGCGAGGAGATCGACGCGCTGAAGACCATGGGCCTCGACCCCATCGAGATCCTTGTGGTGCCGCGCATTCTCGCGCTGCTGATCGGGCTGCCGTTGCTGACCTTCATCAGCGAAATGGCGATGCTGTTCGGAGGGGGCGTTGTGGCGATGGTCTATGGCGGCGTCAGCCCGGACGTGTTCCTGTCGCGCCTGCAGAACATCATCGGCCTCAACACGTTCGTCGTCGGCATGGTCAAGGCACCGTTCATGGCCCTGGTCGTCGGCGTCATCGCCTGCCTGGAAGGGATGTCTGTGGGCGGGTCAGCCGAATCGCTCGGCGCGCGCACCACGTCCTCGGTGGTGAAGGCCATCTTCATGGTCATCGTCGTCGACGGCCTGTTCGCCATGTTCTTCGCCGCGATCAAGTATTGAGCCGGCGATGAGCGAGCACGCCGAGCCGGACGAAAAGCGCGACAAGGTCATCCGGGTGCGCAACCTGACAGTCGGCTTTGGCGAGAAGCTGATCATGAAAGGGCTCAACCTCGACGTCTATCGCGGCGAGATTCTCGGATTCGTCGGCGCGTCCGGTACCGGAAAATCGGTGCTGATGCGCACCATCCTCGGCCTTGTGCGTCAGCGCGAGGGCAACATCATCGTCTTCGACAAGGACCTCGATACGCTCACCCAGCGCCGCCGCGAGGCGGTGGAACGGCGCTGGGGCGTGCTTTTCCAGCACGGCGCGCTGTTTTCCTCGCTCACCGTGCGTCAGAACATCCAGATGCCCATGCGCGAGTATCTCAGCATGTCCGGCCGGCTTCTCGACGAAATGGCCGCGCTCAAGATCGAGCTGGTCGGCTTGAAGCCCGATGCCGCCGACAAATACCCGTCCGAGCTCTCCGGAGGCATGATCAAGCGCGCGGCGCTGGCCCGCGCCCTGGCGCTGGACCCGGAAATCGTGTTCCTGGACGAGCCGACGTCGGGCCTCGATCCCATCGGCGCGCAGGAATTCGATGATCTCATCGCCACGTTGCAGCGTACTTTGGGCCTCACGGTTTTCATGGTAACGCACGATTTGGACAGTCTGGCGGGTGTTTGCGACCGGATCGCGGCTCTTGCGGAGGGTAAGGTGATTGCGGCGGGGCCGATCGAAACGATGATGGAGTCGGACCATCCCTGGCTAAAGGCCTATTTCCATGGCTCGCGCGCCCGGCGCGGCAGCCTGGAAACGGGCCGATTCCGTGCAAGCCTGAGGTCCTGATGGAAACCCGCGCCAATTATGCTCTGGTCGGTCTGTTCACCCTTGCGGTGATCGCCGCAAGTTTCGGGTTCATCTACTGGTTCCGTTCTGCCAGCAATGCCGGCGAGCGCGCGCCCTACCGAATCGTGTTCAACGGTTCGGTGTCGGGGCTCTCGAAGGGCGCGCAAGTGCGCTTCAACGGCCTCAGGGTCGGCGAGGTCATGGCCGTCGAACTGATGCCAGACGATCCGAGCCGCGTCTCCGTGCTGGTGGCGATCGATCCCAAGGTGCCGATGCGGACCGACACGCGCGCCCGGCTCGATGTGCAGACGCTGACCGGAGCGGCAT
>DAOMXN010000029.1:0-17401 GCA_035437025.1 Beijerinckiaceae bacterium
CTTCGCCTCCAATGTGGCGCGCATGCGCTCGGTCGCGGAGGCCGCGCTGGCCGCCGGCCGGCAGGTGATCGTGGCCGGACGCGCCATGGAGCGCGTTACGGAAGTGGCCGGCGAACTCGGCATGCTGGAAGGGCTGAAGCCGTTCCGCGGTCCCGACGTGTTTCCCCGGCTGGCGCGCGACAACGTCGTGGTTCTCGTCACAGGCAGCCAGGGCGAACCGCGCGCGGCGCTCGCGCGCATCGCCGCCAACGAATATCCCGACATCCGCCTTGCCTCCGGCGACAAGGTGATTTTCTCTTCCCGCGCGATTCCCGGCAACGAAAAGGGCATCAACGCCATCATCAATGCGCTGGCGAAGCAGGGCATCGATATCGTGACGGATCGCGATGCGCTGGTGCATGTCTCGGGCCATCCCCGCCGCGACGAGGTGCGGCAGATGTACGAGTGGATTCGGCCGAAAGTGGCGATTCCGGCCCACGGCGAGGCACTCCACCTGACGGAACAGGCCAAGCTCGCCAGGAGCCTCGGCGTCGAACATGTCATTCGCGGATTCAATGGCGACATGATCCGACTGGCCCCGGGCGATCCCGTGGTCACCGGGCAGGCGCCGAGCGGTCGTTTGGTGAAGGACGGAGACCTTGTCACCGCCGTAGATGGCGCCGTGCAGGAACGGCGCAAGCTCTCTTTCGCCGGCATCGTCACCGTGGCTTTGGCCCTGGACGAGCGCGGCGAGATTGTCGCCGATCCCGAAATCGAGACGACAGGCATACCGGACAAGGCCGCCAACGGCGCGGACATCGCCGAACTCGCCCTGGACGCGGTGGAATCCGCCTTCGGTTCCCTGAGCAAGGCGAAACGGCGCGATCCGGCGACCGTGCAGGAAGCGGTGCGTCGCGCGGTGCGCGCGGCCATCGCGGACGTGTGGGACAAAAAGCCTATTTGCCAGGTCTTCGTGCTTGAGGTTTGAACGGCGCGAAGCCAACGGAGCTGGAACATGATTGGACGCCTGAACCACGTTGCCATCGCGGTGAAGAACCTTGAGGCTGCCGCCACCACCTATCGCAGCGCGCTGGGCGCGCGCGTGTCGGCGCCGCAGGCCCTGCCGGAGCACGGCGTCACGGTCGTGTTCGTGGAATTGCCGAACACCAAGATCGAACTGCTTGAGCCGCTGGGCGCGGATTCGCCCATCGCCAGGTTCCTGGAAAAGAACGCGGACGGCGGCATGCATCATGTCTGCTACGAGGTTGACGACATTCTCGCGGCGCGGGACCGGTTGAAGGCAGGCGGCGCCCGCGTTCTTGGTGACGGCAATCCCAGGATCGGCGCCCACGGCAAGCCGGTGCTGTTCCTGCACCCGAAGGACTTCAACGGCACGCTGGTGGAACTGGAGCAGGTCTGATCCATGAAAGTCACGACCTGGTTCGCTGTCTATTTCGTCATCTGGTGGCTGACTCTGTTCACCGTTCTGCCATTCGCCGCACGGCGCAAGTTGGAGGTGGAGCCTGTGGCCGGTGCCGATCCCGGCGCGCCGCCGAAGCCGAATTTCGTGGCGATCATGTTGGCAACGACGCTCGTCGCCGCCGTCGTGTTTGCCATCGTCTGGTGGTTTATCGAGAACGGCTACGTATGACCGACCAGATCGCGGCGATGAGCCCACCCAAGACGCCGAGGGTTGGGCCGATCATGAATACAAGGCCCATCGAGGCCCCGCCGTCGCGGTCGATGAAACCTGTCGCGGTCATCCAGGCCACTCCGGCCGCCACGGTCGCGACCCAGGTTATGACAAGACCGGCGAAGAACCAGAGGACGGCGAAGCCAAGGGTGCGCATGTTGTCAGGCTCGCTGGCGATCATGGCCACCTGAAGGCAGGGATCACGCCTTTTTCAGGAATTCCGTCCGCAGCACGAGACCCTTCACCTTCTCGACGCGACACTCGACCTCATCCGGATCGCCGGTCAACCGGATGCCCTTGACCAGTGTGCCGCGCTTCAGCGTTACCGACGTGCCCTTGACCTTGAGGTCCTTGATCAGGGTGACGTTGTCGCCGTCCTTCAGGACGGCGCCGTTCGAATCGCGCGTTTCCAAGGAATCCTCAGTGCGGCTTGCTGGCAGTCGGGTGCTGGATCTTGTCGACCCAGGCGATGCCGATCGCCGACAGGATGAAGATCACGTGGATGATGGTCTGCCACATGATGCCGGCCTCGGTATAGTTCGAATTCGGCTTGCCGAGGTTGCCGGCCTCGATGAAGGTCCGCAACAGGTGGATCGAGGAAATGCCGATGATCGCCAGCGCCAGCTTGATCTTCAGCACGCTGGCGTTGACGTGATCCAGCCACTCCGGTTGGTCAGGGTGCCCCTTCAGGTGGAGGCGCGAGACGAATGTCTCGTAGCCGCCAACGATCACCATCACCAGGAGGTTGGAGATCATGACGACATCGATCAGCCCCAGCACGATCAGCATGATCTGTTGCTCGGTCAGCTTGTACGCATCGCCCACGAGATGGACCAGTTCCTTGAGGAACAGGAACACGTAGACGCACTGCGCCACGATCAGCCCGAGATAGAGCGGCAGTTGTAGCCAGCGCGAGCCGAAGACGAGGCGAGGCAGGGGCCGAAGGCCGGCGAAATCGGATACGTCGGGCTTGTGCATGGTGACTGGCGCTTGCTTTGGAAGGGCAGGCGCTGACATAGCACCGCCTCCCACCTCGTCAACGGGCCTGCATCAGGTTCGCGTCGATCAGCCGACGGTGAAAGGCAAGGACCTCCTGCTGATGCACGCAGTCGCTATAGCGCCCCTTGCACACATCGAGCAGCCGTCGGCGCTCGCGATAGGAGTCCGGCAGCGGCAGGCGAGCCGATTCCAGCAGCAGCGTCGAGAGATAGGCCACATCCACCAGCTCATGCCGCGGCAGGGGGGGAGGCGCGTAGTTGACACCATTGACGGCGTAGAACGTGTGAAACCCGATGGAATCCGGCGGGATGACGACGTCCTCCGAATCCGAATTCTCCGCGAAGTTGAGCAGCATCCGCGTCGACATGGGTTGATGGTCGCCGTACATCACGACGAGGAACCGCTCGCTCGGGAACCGCCGGGCCAGTTCTTTCTTCAGCTTGTCGTAGTCGATCTTTGCGATCGAGACGCGCCGGAGGAATTCGTGCATTTCCGGATGCGTGCCTTCCAGCCCGCCCGGCACCTCCATTTCAGGCGCATAGGTGAAGTTGAACGGCCAGTGGGCCGACATCGTCTCGATGAAGGTGAAAAGCGGCTGGCGCGACTGGGCGAAGTGGCGCTCCATCTCGTCGAGCGCGCTGCGATAGTAGAAGGCGTCCCGCTCGTTGAACGTCGGTGCGTTCTGGCCCCGCTTGTCACGGATATCGGTCAGGCCCACGCCCTCGAAGAACCGCCCGGTCTGCGCGAAGTTCTTCAGCATTGGGTAGAACATCACATTGCGATAGCCGCACCGTTCCAGGACATGCGGCAGCGCTTCGCGGATCTTGCCGGCCATCACGGTCTGGAGGAACTGCCGCATGCCGCCGAACGAGCGCGTCGAGAGCCCGGTGAGAATCGAGAACTCGGTCAGGTTCGAGGCGCCGCCATAGGTTTCGACCCTGAGCTTGTGCAACTGGCCGTCATGGGAGCGGAAGAACGGGTCCATGCTCCGGTCGTAGTTGAGGTTCGCGAAGACCGAAGGCGGAAACACGCTTTCCTGGTGGATCAGGATGATGTGCGGCGGCTTGAAGGCGGTGTTGCATCGCTCCAGCGGGGCAAGCGGCGGCCCAGCCGCAGCATGCGCCGCATCGATCAGCTGGCCTTTCCACAGCGTCTCCAGCGTTTCCTGCCAGGAGATCAGGAACGAGGAAATGAACTGTCCCTGATACTCGAATTGCTGATGCCTGCGCTCGCCCATCGCGATGACTCCCGCCACCGACACGGCAAATGCGGCCACTGCAACGGCGGCCGAGAGGCTGCGCCGGGCCCTGGTCGGATCGGCGCGAAAGATCACCCAGCCCAGCCCAGCGACCGTGAGCAGCACGAAGGCCAGCAGCAGGAACTGATCCGAGAACTCGGTGAGCAGGTACTTCACCGTCGGCCAGTCGCTTAGGTAAAACACCAGATCATAGGCATGCAGCACCATGTTCATGGTCTGAAGCTTGGCGATGGCGGCCAGCTTGATGGTGACAATGATCGCCACGGTCAGGAAGGTCGCGAACAGCACGCGCCGGGTCGCGAACGCGAGCAGTGCGGCAAAGCTGATGGTGCCGCCAAAGGCGATGAGCTGTGTCGGCCAACGGCCCTCGGTGCGGACGTAGTTGAAGGCCAGGACGACAGCGATGATCGTCACGATGGACCAGGCCCAGCGCGCCGGAATGCCATGGCGTGCCGGCCAGGCGCGCCACGTGTCGCGTGAGGCCTGCGAACGGATCGGAGATGATTCGAACGATATGTCGCTCACGGCGGCTGTTCGTGTCCTGGCGGCGACCAGTGTCGCCGAACCGTCATTTAGACACTTTTATGAATAGCCGGCAATGAATAACCGATGAAGATTGCACCGTATCCGTGGCCTGAGCGGATGCGACTTCAGGCCGGAACGGCTTTCCGCCCCGCTCGATGGCGCGCGATGATCGTCTTCATGATCTGGGCCGTGCCGTCGCCGATCTGGAAGCCAAGCACGTCGCGCAGTCGCTGTTCCATCACGCCGCGATCATAGCCGCCATGGCCGAAGGTGAGCAGGGCGGCATGGATGGCGTCGTAGGCGAGCTTCGGCGCCCACCACTTGCACATCGCCGCCTCGGCGGAATGCGGCAGGCCCCTGTCCTTCAACCAGAGTGCCTGGAAGCAGAGCAGGCGGGCCGCCGAGACCTGAGTGTCGAAGTCGGCCAGGGGGTGCGAGACGCCCTGGAAGGCCGAAATCGGCTTGCCGAACGCTTCGCGCTGGCTGGCATATGCCCAGGCTTCGTCGAGGGCCGCCCGAGCCACCGCCAGCACCTGCAGGCCGATCAGGGCGCGCGAGAAGTCGAAGCCCTGCATCACCTGGACGAAGCCTTCGCCTTCGTTGCCGAGCAGGTGGTCGGCCGGCACGCGCACACCATCGAAGAACAGCGAGCCCCGTCCGATGGCGCGTTGTCCGTGACAGTCGAACCGGGAACGCGTGAGGCCGGCGAGGTCGGTGGGGACAAGCAGGGCCGAAATGCCGCGCGCGCCGTCCTCAATACGGCCGGACCGGGCGAAGACGACGACGACATCGGCCTGGTCGGCTGCGGAAATCGAGGTTTTCTCCCCGTTGAGCACGAAGTGTGCGCCGTCGCGTTCCATCTTCAGACGCATCGCGCCGGCATCGGAGCCGCCCTTCGGTTCCGTGACGGCGATCGCGCACAGTGCCTCGCCCGCAAGGATCCGATCCAGCCATGGCCGGGTCACCTCGGCGCGGCCGTAGCGCGACAGGATCTGGCCGTTCAGCGAGGCCAGCAGGTTGATGTAGGACAGCGAGAGATCGGCGCGGGCGATCTCCTCGTGGATGATGCCGGCAGCCGTGCAGGTCAGGCCCAGTCCGCCCGACGCTTCGGGCAGTTCCGGTGCGATGAACCCCATCGCGCCCATCTCGCGCATGAGAGCGCGGTCCAGCACCCGCGTGCGGTCGCGTTCCTGGAAGCCTGGCGCGACCCGGGCTTCGGCGAACTTGCGCGCCTGTTCCGCGAGCGCCTGGAGATCGGCGTCGATGTAGGGGTTCATGACGGATTACTTCTGGTGCTTGCGGAAATCCGGCTTGCGCTTCTCGTTGAAGGCGCGAACGCCCTCCTTGGACTCCTCGGTCTCATAGTAGAGCTTGAGCGCATACATGCCCATGCCGGCGATGCCGGCCTGATGCGCCGTGTCCATGTTGAAGGAACGCTTGGCGATGGCGATGGCGGTCGGCGAGCGCTCGGCGATCTCCTCGCACCACTTCTGCACTTCGGCGTCGAGCTGGTCCGGCGCGACCACGGCGTTCACCAGCCCCATGGCAAGGGCCTCATCGGCGGTGTAGCGGCGGCAGAGGTACCAGATCTCCCGGGCCCGCTTCTCGCCGACGACGCGGGCGAGGAAGGCCGTGCCGTAGCCCGGATCAACCGACCCCACCTTCGGGCCGACCTGGCCGAACTGCGCCTTCTGCGACGCGATGGTGAAGTCGCAGATGGTGCACAGCACATTGCCGCCGCCGATGGCGTAGCCCTGCACACGGGCGATCACCGGCTTCGGCACATCGCGGATCGCGGCATGAAGCTCTTCCATGGGCAGGCCGATCGTGCCGCGCCCGTCGTAGGCGCCGGCGTGGGCCGACTGGTCGCCTCCGGTGCAGAACGCCCGGTCCCCGGCGCCAGCCAGCACGATGGCCGCGATGGACTTGTCATAGCCCGCCCGGTTTAGGGCATGGATGAGTTCGTCGCAGGTCTTGCCCCGGAAGGCGTTCATCTTGTCCGGGCGGTTGATGATGATCCAGGCGGCCGGGCCGCGAACCTCATAGAGAATGTCTTCGTACGTCATCAGCCTTGCTCCTGAATCCTGGATCATCCAACCATGGTGAGGCCGCCCGAGACGCTCAGGACCTGCCCGGTGATGTAGGCCGCGTCGTCGGAGGCGAAGAACAGGATGGCGCCGGGCAGGTCATCCGGGCGGCCGATGCGCCCCAGCGGAATGGAGCGCTCGAAGGCCTCGACCAGCTTCTCCGGGTTTCCCGCGCCCTGCTTGTAGCCCTCGAACAGGGCGGTGTCGGTCGGCCCGGGGCAGACCACGTTGCAGGTGATGCCGTGTCGTGCATGTTCACGAGCGATGGTCTTGGAGAACGACACGATCCCGCCCTTGCAGGCGGCATAAACCGCCTCGCCCGAAGAGCCGACGCGCGCCGCATCCGATGCAATGTTGACGATGCGCCCGGCCTTGCGTGCCACCATGCCGGGCAGCACCGCGTGGTGCAGGTTCAGCGCGCCAGTCAGGTTAATGGCGATCAGCTTCGGCCAGTCCTGCGGCGCGGTTCTAGTGAACGGCTTGAACACGTCCCAGCCCGCGTTGTTGACGAGGACCTGCACGGGGCCGAGCGCCGCCTCGGCCGCGGCGACGGCGGACGCGACCTGCTCGTAGTCGGTGATGTCGCAGGCGAGTGGCGTGGCCGTGCCGCCGGCGGCGGTGATGTCGGCTGCGACCTTCTCGGCGGCGGCGAGGTTGAGATCGAGAATGGCGACCTTCGCGCCCTCAGCGGCGAAACGCCGGCACGTCGCCCCGCCAATGCCGCCGCCACCGCCCGTGACGATGACGCTCGCCCCCGAAAGCCCTTGCATGTGTCGCCCCTGATTTGCAAATTGATATATCAATGCTATGCTATAAAAAATTCGACACGTCAATGAGAGTTTCAGGGTGTTAGCGATGCAAAATGAGCGGGTGCTTGCTCCCGGAGCCAGGAAGGCGGATGACGCTGATCTGCGCCATGATCTGGCGAACCGCCTTTTTTTTCGCCTTTACCAGGCTTCGAACCTGCTTCATAAGGTTGGGACCAAGGCGGTTTCCGGTTTCGGCGCGACGACGCAACAGTGGGCCGTTCTTGGCGCTCTGGCTCGCCAGGGCAACGAGCGGCAAGGATTATCCATCAAGCAATTGATGGAATATTTGCTCACGAGCCGTCAAAATCTCACGCTGGTTCTGGATCGGCTCGAAGGGCAGGGACTGGTGGAACGCGTGCGCGGAACGACGGATGCACGGGTCCGCCATGTCCGGCTGACGGCACAGGGCCGCAAGACCTGGGAAGAGATGCTGGTCGACATCCGCGCGTTCTACGGTCAGGCGACGGAAGGTTTCTCGACCGAGGAGGTGTTCCTGCTGTTCCGACTGCTCGATCGGCTGAAAGACCGGCTGTCAGCCTTGTGAGGCCGCCTGTTGCCGGTCGCGGATACGGCGCGCCACGGACTTGAGCAGCCAGGGCATCAGATAGATCGGCACCTGCGCGAGCGCGAAGAACAGGTAGGTCGAATCCGGCACGCCGGCGCCGAGCGCGGCGATCAGCAGCCCCATGTTCCGCTGGCCAGTTCCATAGCCCAGGATGAAGCGCTCGGCCGGATTGGCAAAGCGCAGCAGCGCCATCGCCAGCACGAGCCCCAGCGCAGTAACGGCCAGTGCCGCGCCCAGGAATCCGGCGACCCGGGCCGGTTCGCGGAACGCCGCTTCGGTGACGCCGTCCATGGCGGCGATGGCGAACAGGAAGTACATCACCACGCCGAACCCGTCGAACTCTGCCTTGAGTTCGGCGACGCGTGGGGTGCCGAGCCAGCGCCGCAGTGCCATGGCGGTGAGGAATCCGCCACCGACGAACACCGCCATGCGCATCATCAGCACGCTTTGATCCAGAGGCACCGCCTGCCCGGCGATCCAGTCGACCAGCAGGGGAGACACAAGCGGCGACAACACCGTGATGCCGAGGACGCAGGCGATGATCAGCGAGGGCTCGAAGCCATAGAGAATGGCGACCGCCGGCGACGACATGATCGGCGGTGCCGCTCCAAGGATGGCGAGGCCGAGCAGAAGGCCGGGATCGATCGACTCACGGCCGACCGCCAGGATGGCGAGCATGGCGATCAACGCAGGCATGCAGACCAGCCACAGGCAGGAGAGAGCAAGCTTGGCCGGCCGGCGCACGAGGCCGGCGATCACCGTGATGTCCGCCCTGAGGAACACGATGACCATGAAGCAGAAGATCGTCACCGGCAGCAGCGGCCGCGCACGCTCGGCGAACTGCGGCAGCGCCAGCCCCATGAACAGGGCGAGCGCGAATCCTTCCGTGCCGTGCCGCCCGATGTAGGCGAGTGCGCTGGCGAGGCTTTTCAAGGGGCTGGGCTCCGGCAAGGGTCTGTCCGGGCAAGGCGCCCGCGAGTCGATTTGATCATAGGCCCGACGCCGGATGGAAGCGACTGCAATAGCGCGTCCGGGCCCCGGTCCTGCCACGCTTGACTTGGCCTTTCGCGTGGCTCCTGATAGTCATCAGACAACCGGCCGTGCCGGATCATAACCAGACGGGAGGAACCATGAAACGCCTGTTGCTAGCCGCCGCTTCTGTCGCAGCCCTCGCCGCTCCCGCCGCCGCGCAGGACATCCGCATGATGACGGGCCCCCAGGGCGGCATCTGGGTCCCGCTCGGCGGCCAGTTGAAGGACCTGTGGGAGAAAGCGGTTCCCGGCCTCAAGGTCGCGACGCTTCCCGGCGCCGGCGTCGCCAATGCCCGCGCCATCGAGGAAGCCAAGGCGGAGGTCGGGTTCGGCAACACCATCACCACGGCCGACGCCGTCGAGGGCAAGCCGCCCTTCGACAAGAAGCATGGAAAGCTGTGCAACGTCGCCTCGCTCTACCCGCAGTATTTCCAGGCGATCGTGCTTGCCGACAGCGGCATCAATTCGGTGAAGGATATCAAGGGGAAGACCATCACCACGCAGCAGCGCGGCAATACGGGCGAATTGATAACCCAGCACTACCTCAAGGCCCACGGCCTCAGCTATTCCGACGTGAAGGTCAATTTCGGCTCTTACACCGAGAGCGTCGAGCAGATGAAGGACAAGCAGGCCCATCTGTTCACGCTCGGCGCCGGCATCCCGCTGGGCGCTGTCATGGACCTCGCTGCCGGCCGCGACATCAAGCTTCTGGACCAGACCGAAGCCCATGCCGAAATGAAGAAGATGAACCCCGGCTATGTGCTGCTTCCGGTGCCGAAGGGCACTTATCCCAAGCAGGAGCAGGAGGTGAAGGTCATTGCCTACGCCACGCATGTGGTGGCGTCCTGCGCGCTGCCGGCCGATACGGTCTACACCATGACCAAGGCGATTGCCGAGAACACCCAGCTGCTCGGCAACCTCAACAAGGACATGGGCAAGCTGACGCCGAAGGACATGGCCGAGAATGTCGGCGTGCCGTTCCACCCCGGCGCGGCCCGGTTCTACAAGGAGAAGGGCATCACGGTGAACTGATCGGCGGCACGCGGTCAGGGCGGCGGCGTGAACGCCGCCGCAGGTCGGGGGGAACGCAATGACCAATGCGGCGCGGCGGGCGTCGGTCTGGAAGACCGTTATTGGCGTGATCGCCTGCGTCATGGCCCTGTACCACCTCTGGGTCGCCTGGTTCGGTGCACCGGAGCAGCACCTGTTCCGCGGCCAGCATCTGCTGTTCGCGCTGGTGCTGACCTTCCTGTGGTACCGGCGCACGACGCCGACCGAGGACGAACTGGCGATGCGCCTGGAGCAGGGCGGCTTCATTCCGCCGCACTGGAGCGACCTGGCGCTGGTTGTGCTTTCGGCGGTGCCGTTGCTCCACCTGTTCTGGAACTACGGCTATTTCGTCAACCGCATCTATTACGTCGACGATCTGAGCCTGTTCGATCAGGCCTGCGCCATCGTGCTGATGCTCCTGATCCTTGAGGGAGCCCGGCGGCTTATGGGCTGGGCGCTGCCGCTGACGGCGCTGGTCTTCCTTGTCTACGCCCTGGCCATCGCCCGCGTCGAACCGATGCGCATGCTCGATCAGCTCTACATGACGACCGAGGGCATCTTCGGCATGTCGCTGGGCGTTTCGGCGTCCTACGTCATGATTTTCGTGCTGTTCGGCGCCTTCATGGAACGCACGGGCACCGGCCAGTTGTTCATGGATTTCGCCATGTCCATCACTGGCCACACGGCCGGTGGTCCGGGCAAGGTCTCGGTCGTGTCGTCTTCGCTCTTCGGCACCATTTCCGGTTCCGCCGTGGCCAATGTCATGGTGGACGGTCCGATCTCCATCCCGTTGATGAAGCGCACCGGCTTCAAGCCGCACTTCGCCGCGGCGGTGGAAGCCGTGGCCTCGACCGGCGGACAGATCATGCCGCCGATCATGGGCGCCGCAGCTTTCGTCATGGCGGAGTTCATCGGCGTCAGCTACGGGCAAGTGGTGATCTGGGCGGCGATCCCGGCGATCCTTTTCTACGTCGCCTGCTTCGCGTCGGTGCATTTCGAGGCCAAGCGCACCGGATTGCACGGCGTGCCGCGTTCCGAGTTGCCGAAACTGGGCGCGACCCTGGCCGAACGCGGCCATCTGTTCCTGCCCGTGCTGACCATCCTGGCGGTGATGTACGCTGGCTACAGCGCGCCGCTGGCGGCGCTGGCCGGAACGCTGGCCTGCTTCCCCGTGGCGGCGCTGCGGGCGTCGACGCGCTCCAACGTGAGCGTGAAGAACGTCGTCGAAGCGCTGATCGACGGCGCGAAGAATACGCTGGCGGTGGCGCTGGCCTGCGCCTGCGCCGGCATCATCATCGGCATCGTCACGCTCACCGGCCTCGGCATCACCTTCACGCAGTTCGTCGTCGGCCTGTCGAAGGACACGCTGCTGCTGGCGCTGTTGCTGACCATGATCGCCGGGATCGTGCTCGGCATGGGCATGCCCACGACGCCGGCCTATATCATCATGGCCGCGCTGCTGATCCCGGCCATCATCAAGCTTGGGGTTCCCAAGCCGGCGGCGCACATGTTCGCGTTCTACTTCGCAATCCTGTCGGCCATCACGCCGCCTGTGGCGCTGGCCGTTTATGCTGCGGCCGGACTGGCGAAGTCGGACATCTGGAAAACCGGCTGGTCCGCCGTGAAGGTCGGCGCGGCCGGGTTCATCGTGCCCTTCATGTTCGTTTACGAGCCGGCTATCCTGATGATCGGCACCTGGCCGGACATCATCCACGCCACGGTCTCGGCCATCCTCGGCTGCCTGCTTCTGGCGGCCGGCCTCGCCGGCTACTGGCTCGCGCCGGCCAATGCGGCGCAGCGCCTTCTGCTTATCGCCGGCGCCTTTGGCCTGGTCACGCCGGGCGTGATCAGCGATCTGGCCGGGGCAGGGATCGCGGCCGTTGTCACGCTCTGGCAACTCGCGGGCCGCAAGAAGGCACAGGAAGCGGGGCCTTGAGCTTCAGCGACCCTTGAACCCGGAAGGGCGGTGGGCGATCAGTCCTTTTCGCGCATCAGGCGCTTCTTCGCCTGCGCCAGTTCCGCCCGTTCCTTGTCCGAGATCTCGGGATACTTGATGTCGAGTCCGCGCAGCTCGTGCAGGATCGCGGTAACGACCGCGACGCGCATGAACCACTTGTCGTCGGCCGGGATGACATACCACGGCGCGCGCTTGCTCGCGGTCTGGCGGATCGCGTTGGTATAGGCCACGCGGTATTCGTCCCACAGCGCGCGCTCGTTCAGGTCGTTCAACTCGAACTTCCAGTTCTTTTCCGGCTCGTCGATGCGTTCGATCAGTCGGCGCTTTTGTTCGTCTTTCGAGACGTTCAGGAAGAACTTGATGACTTTCGTGCCGTTGCGCCCGAGGTAGCGCTCGAACTGCCGGATATCTTCCAGCCGATGGTCGTAGATGTCCGGGTCCTCCTTGAGGTCCTGCGGCAGATGCTGCTTGGCGAGGATTTCGGGATGAACGCGCACCACCAGCACTTCTTCGTAGTAGGAGCGGTTGAAGATGCCGATCCGCCCCCGTTCCGGCAGCTGCCTGACGCAGCGCCAGAGATAGTCATGGTCGAGTTCCTCGTCCGAAGGCCGCTTGAACGCCGCGACATGGCAGCCCTGAGGATTGATGCCGGACATCACGTGTTTGATGGTTGAATCCTTTCCGGCGGCGTCCGGCGCCTGGAAGATGAGCAGCACTGACCATTCGTCCTGCGCGAACAGCCGCTCCTGGATCTCCGAAAGTTCCTTGATGCCCTCATCCAGGACGCTTCTGGCTTCCGCCTTTTCGTCCATGGCGTCGCCGAGCGGGTTCTCGGTCTCGTAGTCGTCGAGGTCGAATCCCCTGCCATCGCGGACGCGGTACTTCTTCACGAGTCTGACAAGGTCCTTGGTCGGCATCGCGTTTCTCCGGCGTGTCCGGCAAACATGGCAGTCCGGGCGAGGGAAGACAATGCGCGGTTCGCTTGCATCCGGACGGCGCATCGGCATAACCGGCGGCATGCTTATCATCTACGATTGCGACGGCACCCTCATCGACAGCGAAGGCATTGCCTGCTCGGTCTGCGCCGAGGCGCTGAGCGGTCTCGGCGTCCCCTACACCACGGAGATGTTCGCCGCCCGTTATGCCGGCCGCCCGGCGCGGGAAACCTGGGACCATGTCATCGCGACCTATGGCGTGACCCTGCCGGACGGGTTCAACGCGCGCATCAATGCCGAGATCCATGCCCGCCTCGATGCGGGGGTCGAGGCCGTGGAGGGCGCGCGCGCCGCCGTCGAAGCGCTGGCGGGGCCGCGCTGCGTCGCCTCATCGACCGGCCTGACGCAGTTGCGCAAGAATCTGGCGACGGCCGGCCTGATCGACCTGTTCGGTCCGCATGTGTTTTCGGTCAGCCAGGTGAAGCGTGGCAAGCCCGCCCCGGACGTGTTTCTCTATGCGGTATCGCAAATGGGGTTCGATCCCGCCGATGCCGTGGTGATCGAGGATACGGTTCCAGGGGTCACGGCGGCGCGTCGGGCCGGGATTCGCGCCATCGGCTTCACCGGTGCCAACCACGGCGGAGACGGGCTGGGCGATCGGCTGAGGCAGGCCGGCGCGCTGGACGTTGTGGCCGCGATGGCCGATCTGCCCGGCGTTGTCGCATCCCTGCGCCGCTGATCCCTCAACGATGGTAGCCTTTGCGAGAGCGCACGAAAACGGGTATAGGGCGCCGCCATGACCAGCGGTTTTTATCCCGGCTCCTTCGATCCGCTCACAAACGGGCACATCGATGTGCTCAAGAGCTGTTTTCCACTGGTCGATCGGCTGGTGATCGCCGTCGGCATCCATCCCGGCAAGGCGCCGCTGTTTTCCGCCGAGGAACGGCTTGAGATGCTCAAGGTCTGCTGCGGGCCGCTGGCGCAGCAGGCCGGCGTCAGGCTGGAAACGACGACCTTCGGCGATCTGACCGTATCGGCTGCCCGCCGTTCGGGGTGCAACATCATCATTCGCGGCCTGCGCGACGGCACCGATCTCGACTACGAGATGCAGCTTGCAGGCATGAACCAGACCATGGCGCCGGAGATTCACACGGTTTTCGTGCCGGCTTCGCCGCTGGCCCGGCCGATTACCGCGACGCTGGTGCGCCAGATCTCGGCGATGGGCGGTGACGTGTCCGGATTCGTGCCGCCCTATGTGCTGGAGCAACTTCGGTTAAAATCGGCGCCACGCTGATTTGATTCGAAACCGAAGGACTTGCCATGCTTCGTCGCACGCTTTTCGCCGCCGCGCTTGCGCTCCTGCCCGTAGCGGCGCTGGCCCAGCAGTCGCGGCAGGATGCCGAGAACACCATTCACCTGGAACTCAAGGACGGCCGCGTCGTCATCCGCCTGCGGAGCGATCTGGCGCCCAAGCATGCCGAGCAGATCAAGACGCTGGCGCGTCGCGGATTTTATGACGGCCTGACATTTCACCGCGTGATCGCCGACTTCATGGCCCAGACCGGCGATCCGAATGGCAACGGAACCGGAAGTTCCAATCTGCCGAACCTGCCGGCCGAGTTCTCCCGCGAGCCGTTCAAGCGCGGAACGGTCGGCATGGCCCGGGCCTCCGATCCGAATTCCGCCAACTCGCAGTTCTTCATCATGTTCAAGGAAGGCGCCTTCCTGAACGGCCAGTACACCGTCGTCGGTGAGGTCATCCAGGGCATGGACGCCGTGGACAAGATCAAGAAGGGCGACGTCAATCGCAATGGCGCGGTTTCCCAGCCGGACAAGATCATCCGGATGAGCGTCGCCGCTGACTCCCGCTGATTTATCAAGGAAAACAAGAGCATGACAACCGCAGCCGAAGACACGCTGATCTTCGAGACCACCAAGGGCAAGGTCGTGATCGAGATGCGCCCGGACCTGGCGCCGGGCCATGTCGCGCACATCAAGAAGCTGGTGCGGGAAGGCTTCTATGACGGCCTGACCTTCCACCGCGTCATCGACGGCTTCATGGCGCAGGGCGGGTGCCCGAAAGGCACGGGAACCGGCGGCTCCAAGTATCCGGATTTAAAGGCGGAATTCAACAATGCCCCGCATGTGCGCGGGGTCTGTTCCATGGCCCGCGCGCAGAATCCGAACTCGGCCAATTCGCAGTTCTTCATCTGCTTCGCCGACGCCCGCTTTCTCGACCGGCAGTATACGGTCTGGGGCAAGGTGATCGAGGGCATGGACAACGTCGACCAGTTCGCGCGCGGCGAGCCGGTGCGCAACCCGGACAAGATCATCAAGGCGACGATTGCCGCCGAGGCGGCCTGAGTCGTTACTTTAAAAACCTGCGCCATGCGTCTGTCGGACTTCGATTTTCACCTTCCGCCAGAACGCATCGCGCTGCATCCCGCACGCCCGCGTGACGCGGCGCGGATGCTCGTGGTCCGGCCCGATCATGTCCCTGAATTTCAAGACAGAATCGTCAGCGACCTCACGGGTTTCCTGCGACCGGGCGATGCGCTGGTGTTCAACGACACCAGGGTGATCCCGGCGCGGCTGTTTGGCCGCCGTGATCGCGACGGCGCCAGCGTTAGCGTCGAGGCGCTGCTGCATCGCCGGCTCGATGCGAGCCGC
This sequence comes from Beijerinckiaceae bacterium, assembly GCA_035437025.1. Taxonomy (GTDB): domain Bacteria; phylum Pseudomonadota; class Alphaproteobacteria; order Rhizobiales; family Beijerinckiaceae; genus JAIUNP01. The sequence continues at coordinate 15,559 of DAOMXN010000029.1, forward strand.
TGGCTCGCCTTTGCCCGCCCCGGCAAGCGGCTCCGGGTCGGGGACCGGGTGAGCTTCGGCGACGCGGATGGAAATGCTTGTCTTCTCGGGGCCTTGCACGGAACCGTTGAAGAAAAGCATGAGGGCGGAGAAGTCGCCATCGCCTTCGATCTGTCCGGTCCGGCGCTGGATGACGCCATCGCCGCGGCGGGCGAAATGCCCCTGCCACCCTACATCGCCTCGGCGCGCCCCGCCGGGATTCAGGATCGCACGGACTACCAGACAATCTATGCACGAGAAGCAGGAGCGGTGGCCGCGCCGACCGCAGGCTTGCATTTTACGCAGGATTTATTCGCCCGGCTCGACGCCATGGGCGTGTCCCGGCATTTCGTGACTTTGCACGTCGGGGCCGGCACTTTCCTGCCGGTGAAGGCCGAAACGCTCGTAGAACACAAAATGCACGCGGAATTCGGCTCGGTTTCGGCCGCGTGTTCGACGATGCTCGGTGAGGTGCGTTCGAAAGGCGGGCGGATCGTCGCCGTCGGCACCACGACGCTGCGGTTGCTGGAGAGTGCGGCGGCGGAAACCGGCACGATCCGACCCTTCGCCGGCGAGACCGACATCTTCATCAAGCCCGGCTTCGCCTTCCGCGCGGTCGACCTGCTGCTGACGAATTTCCACCTGCCGAAGTCGACGCTGTTCGTCCTCGTCTCGGCCTTCGCCGGGCAGGAGCGCATGCGCCGCGCCTATGCCCACGCCATCGCCGGCGGATACCGCTTCTATTCCTATGGCGATGCCTGCCTGCTGGAGCGGGCCGGGGGATAGCGCCGGCGCTTCAACCGCCAGGGCGCGATGGCCCTCGGTGTCATCCCGGAAGGCCGCAGGCCTGTCCGGGATCCAGACTTTCCTTTTGCCACGCGCACGGCTTCACGTCTGGGTTCCGGGTTCGCTTCTTCGAAGCGCCCCGGAATGACAGGGTGGGCTATTTCAGCGTTTTCAATTGCGCGTCGAGCCAGGCCAGGTCATTCGGCAAGGTCGCATCGGATGGCGAGAGCGCGATGAGTTTCACGATGATGGCGCGCGCGCGCTCATAGCCGTCGCGGGCGGCGGACTTCTTGCCCTGCCGGGCTTGGACAAGTGCAACACGCAGGTGGCTCACCGCAAGATCGCGCTGCCATTCCGTGTTGCTTCGGTCGGCGGCGGCGAGGCGTTGGCGAATGGCGAGGCTGGCCTCGTACGCCGTCAGCGCGCCGGTCAGATCGCCCTGCGCGACGCGGACATCGCCGATCTTTTCCTGGGAGATCGAGAGATCGCGCTGCCACTGCGTGTTGCTCGGATCGGCGGCGGCGAGGCGTTGGCGGATGGCGAGGCTGGCCTCATACGCCATCAGCGCGCCGGCGAGATCGCCCTGCGCGCGGCGGACATCGCCGATCCTGTCGTGGGAGATCGAGAGATCGCGCTGCCACTGCGTGTTGCGCGTGTCGGCGGCGGCGAGGCGTTCGAAGATGGCGTGACTGGCCTCGTACGCCGTCAGCGCGCCGGCGAGATCGCCCTGCGCGACGCGGACATAGCCGATCTGGTTTTGGGAGACCGAGAGATCGCGCTGCCACACGGTGTTGCTCGGATCGGCGGCGGCGAGGCGTTGGCGAATGGCGAGGCTGGCCTCGTACGCCATCAGCGCGCCGGCGAGATTGCCCTGCGCCGTGCGGACATCGCCGATCTTGTCGTGGGAGATCGAGAGATCGCCCTGCCGCTGCGTGTTGCTCGGATTGGCGGCGGCGAGCCGTTCGAAATTGGCGTGACTGGCCGCGTACGCCGTCAGCGCGCCGGTAAGATCGCCCTGCGCGCGGCGGACATCGCCGAT
>DAOMXN010000030.1:0-16968 GCA_035437025.1 Beijerinckiaceae bacterium
CGCTTCCGCTCGCGGTCAAGCGGGTCTGCGTGCTGCGCACCGTCGCGGCGCCGCCGCAGTTCGAACAGGTCTTCGGCGTCGCCAACGCGGATTGCGCGGGACGGCAGGAGATTGGCGGCGCCTTCCGGATCACCACCGGCATCGGTGACTGGCCGGGCGATGTCGCGGGCTGGAACGAAGCGGCGCTTCGGCCGTCGCTGGCGATTGTCGCGGAACTGATCGCGCGCGGTTCCACCATTCTGCCGGTGCTGTCCGGGCTGGGGCTCGAACGGGTCTGGGGCGGGCTGATCGACCTGACCCCCGATGCGCTGCCGGTCCTGGATGCGCCGCATGGCTGCCCCGGTCTTGTCGTCGGCGCAGGATTTTCCGGCCACGGCTTCGGGATCGCCCCGGTGAGCGGCGAAATCCTGGCGGGCCTTGCCACCGGGCAGTCGGTGCCATGGGACCTTGCGCCGTTCCGCATCGACCGCTTTTCTCCCGGGCGCGCCTTCGCGCCGCTTTCACTGCATGGATGACCCCGAATGCTGGACCCCAAGGGACGCGTGATCCTGGTTTCCGGCGCAAGCCGCGGCATCGGACGTGCCGTCGCCGAGACGCTGCATGCCCAAGGCTATGCCCTGAGCCTCGGCGTGCGCGATCCTTCAAAGGCGGCGGCGGCGCTGTCCGCTCTGGCTGGAGAGCGGCTGCATCTGGCCCGTTTCATCGCCGAGGACTGGACCAGCCATGCCCGGTGGATCGCGGCGGCGGCAGAGCGCTTCGGCAGGATCGATGGGCTCGTCAACAATGCCGGCACGAACAGCCAGATGACGCTGCGAACGCCGGATGAGGCCGAACTCGATCGCGTCTGGGCCGTCAACTGCAAGGCGCCGCTTAACCTGATCCATCACGCGCTGCCACATCTCGAAGCCAGTGGGGCAGGGCGGATCGTCAACATCGCCTCGTTGTCCGGCAAGCGGGTCCGCAATGATCGGGTCGCCTACAACATGTCGAAATTCGCGCTGATGGCGCTGACGCATAGCGCCCGGCGCATCGGCTGGGACAAGGGCGTGCGCGCCACCGCCATCTGCCCGTCCTTCGTCAGCACCGACATGTCGCTCGTCGCGAGCTTTCCGTTTGATCAGATGACGACGCCGGGGAGCGTCGCCGAGCTGGTGGCGGCGGTGCTCGCGCTGCCGAACAACGCGGCCATTGCGGAAGTGCTTGTGAATTGCCGGCTTGAGGATACGTTGTGAGTCAACGCGACTGAGATCGCACCCGTGGGAGGACCTGAGATGAAGACGACTTGGCTTGCGAGCGCCACGATTGCGGCGCTGCTGTGCGCGACGCCCGCATTGGCGCAGAAGACGACGCTGGTCGTCGGCATGCAGACGCAGGACGCCGGCGTCCTCGACCCGCATCTCAATTCGGGCACACCGGGCAAGGCGCTGATGAACTGGATGTTCAACGGCCTCGTGCGCATCAAGCCGGGCCAGTCCTCGCCCGACCACATAGAGCCGGACATCGCCGAGAGCTGGACCTCCTCGCCCGATGGCAAGGAGTGGACCTTCAAGCTGCGCCAGGGCGTGCAGTGCCATCACGATCTTGGCGAGTTCACATCTGAGGACGCGGTCTTTTCGCTGAAGCGCGCCGGCACGAAGGACACCTCGGCCTTCTCCTCGGACTACGCCGCGTTCGACAAGGTCGAGGCGATCGACAAGTACACGGTGAAGATCACGCTCAAGAACGCCATTCCGAGCCTGCTCGGGCAGGTGATGAGCTATCACGGCGGCAACATGGTCTGCAAAAAGGCAGCCGACGGCCCGGACAAGGACGGCTTCGCCAAGAAACCCGCCGGCACGGGGCCGTTCGTCTTCGCCGAGTATGTGCCCCAGCAGTACGTGAAGCTGGTCGCGAACAAGAAGTACTGGCGCGGCGAACCGAAGATCAAGGAAATCATCTACCGCTTCATTCCGTCCGATGCCGCGCGCGATCTGGCGTTGCAGGCTGGCGAGATTGACCTCATGAGCGGCCGGCAGGAGCAGGCCTGGGTGGACCGCATCGCCCGGACGCCCGGCCTCAAGGTGCTGACCTTCGGGCCGGCGGAAATGTCGGTCATCCACTTCAACATGACGCAGCCCCCGCTGGACAACATCAAGGTCCGTCAGGCGATCGCCCATGCCATCGACCGCGCCGGCATCCATCAGTTCCGCGGCATGTCGATCTCGCGGCCGGCAGTCTCGGTCGTGCCTTCGGGCTATTTCGGAACGCACGAAACCGCACCGCTGCTGCCGCATGACCTGAACAAGGCGCGCCAGTTGCTGACGGAGGCCGGCTTCCCCAACGGCATCACCATCAAGGCGATCCATACCACCCTGCCAGGCATGATGAGCTTCATGGAAGCGACGCAGGCCCAACTCAAGCGCGCCGGCATCACGCTGGACATCACGCCGGTGGAGCATCCCACCTTCCACCAGCAGATCCGGCAGGACCTTTCGCAGGTCGTGCACTTCCAGGCGGCGCGTTTCCCAATCGCCGATGTTTACCTCACGCATTTCTTCCATTCGAGTTCGATCGTGAAGACCCCGACCGCCGTGACCAATTTCTCCCACTGCAAGGTGGCGGATGCGGAAATCACCGCGGCGCGCACCGAGCAGAACAAGGAGAAGCAGGTGGCGCTGTGGAAGACCGCGCAGGAAAAGATCATCGCCGAGGTCTGCGCCGTGCCCGTCAACGAAATGCTGATGAACTGGGCCCATCGCGACAACCTCGACCTTGGCTATGAACTGAAAGGCTCGCTCAACCTCGGTCCGCCGATCACAGAGAACACGCGCTTCACGCGCTGATCGGGCGCCGGGCGGATCGTTAGGTCATCCGCCCGGCTGTCTTGCGGAAGCGATGGTTCCATGGGTGCCTTTCTTGTCAAACGCCTGATGTTCTCGGCCGTGACGCTGTTCGCGGTCCTGACATTGGTCTTCATCGTGATCCGCATCGTGCCGGGTGATCCGGCGCTGGTGATCCTGGGTGATCAGGCCGACGCGGCGGCGATTTCCGCGTTGCAGAAGCGGCTCGGCATCGACCGGCCGCTGTTCGAGCAGTACCTCAGCTTCCTGTCCGGCGCGGTTCGGGGGGACTGGGGCGTGTCGCTCGTCACCGGGCGTCCGGTGCTCATGGAAGTGCTCGCCGTGCTGCCGTGGACACTGGAGCTTACCGCCGTTGCCCTGCTGCTCGGGGCGATGATCGGCGTGCCGCTCGGCGCCTGGGCGGCGATCAACCGCAACCGCATGCCGGATTACCTCACCCGGCTGTTGTCCCTGGTCGGCCTGTCCTTCCCGCCCTTCGTGTCCGCCATTCTGTTGCTGATCGGCTTTGCCCTGGCGCTGCGCTGGTTCCCGGTGATCAGCAGCAACCGCGCGACCTGGTGGGACTGGTTCCAGTCGATCGCGCTGCCGGCGCTCAACCTTGCCCTCATCATGGCGGCCTACATCACGCGCGTTACCCGCTCAGCGATGCTGGAAGTGCTGCAGGAGGACTATGTGCGCACCGCCCGGGCCAAGGGCGTGCCTTGGGCGGTGATCGTCTGGCGGCATGCCTTGCGGAACGCGCTCATTCCGGTCGTCACGGTGGTGGGTCTTTATCTGTCCATCCTGATCGGCAATTCGGTGCTCACCGAGATCGTCTTCAACCGGCCCGGACTGGGCAAGCTGATCATCGGCGCGCTCAACCAGCGCGACTACATGATGCTGCAGGGCATGATGGTGATCTACACGCTGATCGTCGTGGTCGTGAACATGCTGACCGATATCGTCTATGCCGTCGTCGATCCGCGGGTGAAGCTGTCATGAGCGGGTCGATCCATGATGTGCCCGACGCCGCGCCGGAGCGCCTGCGCTGGTTGAAGGCGACGGTTTCCGCCTTCAACGCCAACAAGACGTCGTGGTTCGGGCTCGTTGTTTTTGCGATCGTGGTGGTGCTGGCGGTGCTGGCGCCCTGGATCGCACCGCACGATCCGCTTGAGCAGAACGTCTTCTCCAAACTGCGACCGCCGTTCGAGACCTACTATCTCGGCACCGACTATTTCGGCCGGGACATCCTGTCGCGACTGCTCCACGGCGCGCGCATCTCGCTGGTCATCGGCATCCTGGCCACCATCGTCGCGCTGGTCGTGGGGTCCATGATCGGCATCGTCGCCGGCTGGTATGGTGGCCGGCTCGACATCATCGTGATGCAGACCATGGATATGCTGCTGGCCTTTCCGGCGCTGATCCTCGGCCTCATCCTCGTGGCCATGCTTGGTCCCTCGATCGGCAATATCGTGATCGCCATCGCCATCACCTCGATACCGTCCTTCGCGCGCATCGCCCGCGCGCCCACCATCGCGGTCAAGGAACGCGAATTCATCGATGCCGGCCGCTCCCTCGGTTTTTCCGACCTGAGGCTGATGGCGCGGCATGTGCTGCCGAACATCTTCCCCGAAATCCTGGTGATGGGGTCTCTGTGGCTGGCCAGCGCGATCCGCACCGAGGCCTCGCTCGCCTTCATCGGGCTTGGGGTGAAACCGCCGATCCCCACCTGGGGCGGCATGATCCGCGAGGGCTTCGAGAATATCCTGGAAAGCTACTGGCTGGTGCTGGCGCCGAGCATCGCCATCCTGGTCGTGGTCTTTGCGCTGAACATTCTCGGCGACGGCCTTCGCGATGCCATCGACCCCAAGCTGAAGGGTGAGCGATGAGCGCCCCGCTGCTCAGCGTCGAAGGTCTGCGCACCGCGTTCCGGAGCGGGGGCGAATGGCGCGATGCCGTCGATGACGTGAGCTTCACGATCAATGCCGGCGAGACGCTGGCGATTGTCGGGGAAAGCGGATCGGGCAAGAGCGTCACCGCCCTGTCGATCATGCGGCTGATCTCGTCCATCAACGGCCGCATTCAGGGATCGGTCCGGCTCGAAGGTCGCGACCTGCTCGCCCTGCCGGAAGAGGAGATGCGCCGCGTGCGCGGCAACGCCATCTCCATGATCTTCCAGGAGCCGATGACCAGCCTCAACCCCGTCCTCACGGTGGGCCGGCAGATTTGCGAAGCGTTGTACTATCATCGCGGGATGGACGCCCGCGCGGCCGAGGCCGAGGCGATCCGCATTCTCGATCGCGTGCGCATTCCAGCCTCGCGCCAGCGGTTCGGGGATTACCCGCATCGCCTTTCGGGCGGCATGCGCCAGCGCGTGATGATCGCCATGGCGCTCGCCTGCCGGCCGAAGATCCTGATCGCCGACGAGCCGACGACGGCTCTCGACGTGACGATCCAGGCGCAAATCCTCGACCTCATCAAGGCGCTGCAAGAGGAAGAGGGGATGGCCGTCCTCTTCATCACGCATGACATGGCGGTTGTGGCGGAGATCGCCGACCGCGTCGCCGTGATGTGGAAGGGCAAGAAGCTGGAAGACCGGCCGGCCGCCGAACTCTTCGCCGCGCCCCATCACGGCTACACCAAGGCGCTTCTGGCAGCGGTGCCGCGGCTCGGCCAGATGGAGGGCCATGAACGCCCGCTTCGCTTTGCCGTGATCGATCCCGGGACCGGCGTCACGCAGGTTCCGGCAACTTCGGTGCCCGATACCATCAGCGGCGAGACCACGCCGCTGTTGCAGGTCAGCGGCCTGACGACGCGGTTTCCCATCCGCAAGGGCGTGCTGGGTCGCCTTGCCGGGCGCGTTCATGCCGTCGAGAACGTCTCCTTCGACCTGCGGAAGGGCGAAACGCTCGCGCTTGTGGGCGAGTCGGGTTGCGGCAAGTCGACCACCGGTCGCACGATCCTGCGTCTGGTCGAGCCGACGAGCGGCGACGTCCGCTTTGGCGGAACCCTGGTTGGCGGTCTGCCGCGCGATGATCTCCAGGTCATGCGACGGCGCATGCAGATGATCTTCCAGGATCCCTTCGCCAGCCTCAATCCGCGCAAGGCGGTGGGGGCGGCGATTGCCGAGCCGATGGTTGTGCACGGCGTCGCCGACGCGAAGGAGGCCGAGGAGCGCACGGCATCGCTGCTCAGGCGCGTCGGCCTGTTGCCCGGGATGGCGTATCGCTACCCGCACGAGTTCTCCGGCGGACAACGCCAGCGGATCGCCATAGCCCGCGCGCTCGCGCTCTCGCCCGAAATGGTGGTGGCGGACGAAGCGGTCTCCGCCCTCGACGTCTCGGTGAAGGCGCAGGTACTGAACCTGATGCTCGACCTGCAGGCCGAGCTGGGCCTCGCCTATCTCTTCATCTCCCATGACATGGCGGTGGTGGAGCGGGTAAGCCATCGCATCGCGGTGATGTATCTGGGCGAAATCGTCGAGATTGGCCCGCGCGCTGAAGTCATGCGCAACCCGGTGCACGCCTATACCCGCAAGCTCCTGTCGGCGGTGCCGGTGCCCGATCCGGCGCGCCGGCGCAAGCGCGGCACCGTCGCTGTCGAGGAGCTGCCAAGCCCCATCCGGCCGCCGGACTGGCGCGCGCCGCCCACCCGCATGGAAGCGGTCGGGCCGGATCATTTCGTGCAGGTGGTGGAAGGGTAGGGTCCATCCGGACCTTGCACCGATGCGGGATCGTGCCGGACCGCGCGTGGCACGTGTCCGGCCTTTTCAATGGAACGCGATCGGACGTCCTTGATTCCCGCGCTGGATGCCGGAAGATGGCGCGACCGCGCATGATCCCGCGCGCCAGTCCATCCGACTACGCCAGGACGCTTTGACATGGCCGATCCCTATCCCGCGCCGGACGCCACGCCACCGCTGCGTGTCCTCATTCTCGGTGCGTCGGGACCGGGCTGGTACGCCGCCTCGCAACAGGAGCGCGCGGAGCGAATCCTGCCCCGTCTTGCCGCTGTCTTCGCCGCCTGGACGGCGCTGGGCGCCCGGCTGATCGTCACGCTGGACGACGACCTGTTGAAGGTGGGGCAACCGGCCGACCACGATCACACCTGGTATCTGGTCTACGATGTGCCCGATCTGCAGACCGTATCGACCATGCTGCACCAGTTCCGCCTGGAGGTGGACGGTGCGCGCCTCGACCGCTGGTTCCGGCTGGAAGCAAAGGTTTGCCGGCCGTTCTTTCCGGCGGAAGCGGTGGCTCAGCCGTAGCGCAGGTATTGCCCGCGCGTTTCGAGCGCGGCGATCAGCGCCTGCGTCACCGGATGCGGCCCTTCGCTGAAATCAACGCTGGTGACGATGGTCTGGCCCGGCACTTCGCAGCGGGCGCGGATGCAATGAGGACCGCTCACCGGCGAACAGTGCAGGGCAACGCTGGTGGCGTCGATTCCAGGTCCAGCCAACGCGGCGGCTGTCGCCGTGTTGAGGACGTCGGGATAGCGCGCCGCGGCGGCGCGCAACGATCCCGAAAACACGAGGCCCGGGGCCGGTCCAAGGCGCGGCGCGTGCTGTTCGACATGAAGGCGAGCGCCGGAACCCGCCGCGCACAGGGCAGGGCCGGCGATCCAGCCGGTGAACAGGCGCAGTTCGTGGCGGTGCTGGCGTGCGGTTTCCAGCAGGTGGGCGCGCAGATCATCGTCGACAAGCGCCGCGGCGCCCACCGACCACAGATCGCCTTGCGCGAGCAGGGCGGTTCCGAACGCGCGCAAGGCCTCCGGGCCGGCGGCATCGATGGTGAGCGGGGCCGCCGACCAGCCGCCGCCGCGACGGATGACGGAGTTCAGGGTGTAGCGGTCGGAACGAGCGAGCCAGTCGGCAAGGCCTGCACCGATCGTCCCGTGCCCGATCAGGTTGACCGGTGTCATGGCCGGTCCGCACGCGAGAGGCCGGCCTCCGCAGAGGCCGGCCCGATGCCGCGTCGATCGCTCACTTCACGGAGCTGATGAATGCGCCGACCTCCTCAAGGGTGATGTAGCGCTTCTCCTGCACGCCACTGGCGCCGAAGGTCCAGAGCACGGCGGGCGCCGAGACGTCGCCGTTCTTGTCGAACGCGACGGCGCCCGTGCCGCCCTGGAAGGACACGGTCTTGCCCTGCTTCAGGAGGCCCAGCGCCTTCTTGAAGCCGTCGACATCGCCGTTGACCTTCTCGCCTTTGGGATCGGTGACCATGCCGACCTTGGCAGCGATCTGCGCGCCGGTCGCATTGCGGCCGGCTGCATGGTAGGCGAGAAGCGAGATGGCGGCCGCGTCGAAGCTGTTCGGCAGGCCCGGACCGGCAGGCGCCTTGCCGAATTTCGCCGTGAAGGCCGCAACGAACCCCTTGGCGCTGTCCGTGCGCGGAGTGGAAGTGTCCGTGCCGACGAAGTTCGCCAGATGCTGCATGCCGACGGTGTTGCGGAAGTCATCCGACTTCAGCGCATTCGCGCCGATCATGTTGGTCGTGCCGCCGAGCGACAGCCACTCGCGCACCACGGCGATGCCTTCCTTCGGATACAGCGCGAGATAGACCGCATCGCCCTTCGCGGCGAGCGCGCGCGCCACTTCGGCGCGATAGCTCGGCTGACCGTCGGTGATGGCGATCTGCGTTGTCACCTCGATGCCGGACTTGGCGAAGGCGTTGGCTGCGATCTTGGCGATGTCCTGGCCCCAGTCGTCGTTCTTGAAGAAGATCGTCACCTTCTTGTAGCCCGCTTCCTTGGCCGCCATCGCCGCGACCGCGCCCTGCACGCTGGAGGTCGCGAAGGTCCTGAACCACAAGCCCTTGGTCGCGCCTTCGTTCGCCATCGCGGTCAGGCGGGTCGAAGATGAACAGCACGACATCTGCATCGTTCCGGCCGGAACCGAGACCGAGGTCAGGATCGGGATGGTGATGCCGGAGGCGACCGTACCAAGCAACAGCTGGACCTTGCTGATGTCGACCAGCGCCTTTGCCGCATCGACGCCGACCTTCGCGTCATTCTGATCGTCGCGCAGGATCGTCTCGACCTTGCAGCCATCGACGCCGCCGGCCTGGTTGATCATGTCTGCCACCCAGAGCGCGGTTTCCGCGATCGGCTTGCCCCAGTCGACCGAGGTTGGAAAGATGGCACCCACCTTGACCGAACACTCTTGTGCCGCAGCGCCGCCAGCCGGCGCCAGAAGCGCCATCGCCGCGCCGGCCATGCTTCCCAAAATCCGTAGTCTCATGTCAGTTCCCTCCATTGTCCGCGGTTGTGGCCCCTGAGGCCCGGTGACCGGAACGCGCAATCCGTTCCGGCAGGATCCCCTGCGGCCGCCACAGCAGCATGCCGACGATCACCGATCCGATCAGAATGTATTGAATCGGGCCGGTGTAAAGCTGCATTGCTTGTGGCGCGAAGGCGGCGAGCAGAAATCCGCTCGCCGTCCAGGCCGCCCAGATTAGATAAGCTCCGAGAATCGCTCCCAGATTGTTGCCGGCGCCGCCGACGATCAGCATCGCCCAGACCTGGAAGGTGAGGACCGGCGCCAGGTCCTGCGGGCTGACGAAGGCATAGAAGGCGACGTAAAGACCGCCCGCCGCGCCCATGATCATCGATCCGATCACGAAGGATTGCAGGCGTAGGCGCGCCGGGTTCTTGCCCAGCGACTGCGCCGCGATTTCGTCCTCGCGGATGGCGCGCAGGGCACGTCCGTAGGGGGAATGCACCAGCCGTTCGAGGCCGACATAGACCGCCAGCAACACAGCCATCACCAGTGTCAGGAAGAACAGCCCATAAAGGAAGTTGTTGCCGATGGCGGCTTCCAGCGGTCGCGGAAATCCGCGCAGGCCCTTCGCTCCTCCCAGCAGCCACTCCGCGTTCCGCGCGACGCTTTCGAACGCCACCGCCACGCCGAAGGTCGCGATGGCGAGATAGTCGTGCCGCAGCCTGAGAGTCAGCCGGCCGAAGAACCAGGCCGCCAGCCCGGCGCTGGCGATGCCTCCGGCGAGCGCGATCACGAACGGCAGCTGGAACCCGCCGAACTGCCCGGGCTCGGGGCGACCGCCGAGGATCATCGTCACATAGGCGCCGGCGCCGAAAAATGCGGCAACGCCGCCGTTGAACAACCCGGTGTAGCCCCACTGCAAGTTGAGGCCGAGCACGACGATGCCGAGAATGCCAGCCATCGTGGCGAAGAACACGAGATAGGAAACCACCCCGCTCATGCCAAATCTTCCCCGAACAGGCCGTGCGGGCGCACCAGCAGCACGCCGAGGATGATTAGAAACGGCATGGCTGGCACGTAGCCGGACGGCAGCACCATCAGCGACAGGCCTGACGCGATGCCGACGATGAACCCGCCGAGCACCGCACCGTAGACGCTGCCGATGCCGCCGACGATGGTGGCGGCGAAGACCGGCAGCAGGAAGTTGTGGCCCAGCGCCGGCGACAGGTGATTGGTCAGGGCGTAGAAGACGCCTGCTGCGGCGGAAAGTCCGCCTCCGATGAGCCAGACAGCGGCGATCATGGTGGACAGGCGCACGCCCGCCACCTGCGCCAGCGCCGGATTTTCCGCGACAGCCCGCAGCGCGAAGCCGAAGGTCGTGCGTGTCAGCACCACATGAAACGCCGCCATGAGCGCCAGCGCCGCCGCCAGCACGAAGACCTGATCCGGTTTGACCAGCACGAGCGGATCAAGGCTGAGCACGACCGCGAAGGCGATGTCTGGTGAATAGAGCTGCGCATTGTGCCCGAAAACGAGCGTGATGACGTTCCGGATGATCAGGGCCACGCCGAAACTGGCGAAGACCATCGACAACGCGTCGGCCTTGGCGCGGATTCGCTTGAAGATCAGCCAGTCGATGAGCACTGCCGATGCGCCGGTGATTGCCATGGCAAGAAGCGTCGCAAGCGTCAGTGACGCGGAAAGCGTCAGCGGCTTGAACGCGGTACCGAGCGCGGGAACCAGTGCCGCGAACAGCCGGTCGAACACCAGCGCCGCATAGGCGCCGATGGCCAGCAGTTCGGCATAGGCGAAGTTGGCGAAGCGCAGCATGTGCATGACCATCGTCAGGCCTATGGCGCCGAGCGAGATGACCGCCCCTGTCAGGATACCGTCGAGCAGGCTCTGGATCATGCCGCCCCCGGGCGCCTGCCGCCGAGATAGATTTCGCCAACCACGGGATCCGCCAGGATTGCGGCTGCGGGGCCGTCCACCTGGTTGCGCCCCTCGGCGAGGATGTAGCAGTGGTCCGCAACGCGCAGCGCCTGCCGCACATTCTGCTCGACCAGCAGCACCGTCACGCCCCGGGTCGTCAGGGAGCGCGCGAGTTCGAGAACCTCCGCCGCGATTTTTGGCGAGAGCCCGGCCGAGGGCTCGTCCATCAGCACGACGCCGGGGCGTGTCGCCAGCGCCATGGCGACAGCCAGCATCTGCCTTTGCCCGCCGGACAGGGAGCCGGCCCTATCCGTCAACTTCTGAGCCAGCGGTGGAAACAGGGCGAAGAGTTCCTCCAGCCGGGACTGCCGGTCCGGCACGCGGCGCAGCACGAGCGCCAGGTTCTCGGCAATCGTCAGGTGGCGGAAGATGTTGTCGGTCTGCGGCACATATGACAGGCCAAGCGGCCCCATCTCGTCCGGTCGGATGCCGGTGATGTCCCTGCCGTCGAGGAGCACGCGCCCGCTCGACACCGGAACAAGGCCGGCGATGGCCTTGATCAGCGTCGACTTGCCGGCGCCGTTCGGCCCGATGATCGCGGTCAGGCTGGCGCGTTGAGCGCTCAGGTTCACCTGCCGCAGGATCGGCAGATCGCGGACATAACCGGCTTCCATACCCTCGATCCGGATCGCCGCGCTCATGCCGCCGTCCCCAGATAGGCCTCGAGCAGCAGCGGATTGGCCTGCGCCTCGGCCACCGTGCCCTGAAACACCACCTTGCCTTCGGCCAGGGCAATCACCGGATCGCAGTGGCGCATGACGAAATCCATGTCGTGCTCGATGATCACGAAGGTGACGCCCTGCCGGTTCAGTTCCTCGATCCGCTCGACCAGGATGCGCGTGAGCGACGGGTTCACGCCGGCCGCCGGCTCATCCAGGAGGATCACGGCGGGATCGCCCATCAGGGCCCGCGCGAGCTCCAGCAGCTTCATCTGCCCGCCTGAAATCTTGCCGGCGGGATGGTCCGCCAGGGCACCGAGCGTGACGAAATCAAGGATTGAACGTGCCTTTTCGAGCAGCCGAACTTCCTCTTCGGCCACCGTTTTTCGGCGAAAAAGGGCGCCGGTGACGCTTTCGCCGGTCTGGTCCGGCGGCGCGAGCAGCACATTGTCAAGGACGCTCATGCGCCGGAAGGGCCGGGGGATCTGAAAGGTTCGGGCAAGGCCGCGCCGGAACAGGGTCTCCGGCGGCAGGCCGGTGATGTCAGCCCCGTTCAGGCGGACTGTCCCGGCGGTCGGCGCGATGAGGCCGGCGACCATGTTGAACAGCGTGGTCTTGCCGGCGCCGTTTGGACCGATGAGGCCCGTGATGCTGCCGCGCCGGATGTCCATGCTCACGGAATCTACGGCCCGGAACGGACCGAAATCCCGCGTCAGCCCGCTGAGCGACAGCACGGGGTCGCTCATGCCCCCAGCACCTTGTCGTTGGGATTGGCGTTGAGGTTGTACTTCATGATCCGGCCGTGCCGGCCTGACCGGTCTGACTCAAGTCCATACACCGGTCCGGCCGGTCCTCTCGCCTGGGCCAGAACAGCGGCGATCGCCGCACGATCGGCAGCGTCCAGCGCCAATCCGAACGCTTCCAGCGTCTGCGGCAGATGCCGGGCATAGCGGGCGCCGACGATGGCTGCCCCCACCTGCGGCTGATCCAGAACCCAGCGCGTCGCCACCGACGCGAGTGACACGCCATGCCGGTCGCCGACGGCCTGCAGGGTTTCCAGCAGCGCCTGGAAAAGCTCCCAGCTGCCGAATTCGTCGATGATCAGGCGATACTTGATCAGACTGCGGTTCTCGAACGAAAATCCCGGATCAGGACGCCCTAGCCAGTGCCGCGTCAGGAAACCGCCGGCCAGCGTGCCGTAACACAGGATCTGCACGTTCCGCGCCGCGCACCACCGGGAGAAATCGCCCGCCGGTCGCCGGTCGAGCAGGGAATACTGCACTTGCGCCGAGGCGATGTCATAGCCCGCGCCGGCGAAGCGCTCCATGGTCGGGAAATCCCAGTTGGTGACACCCAGTGTGGCGATCTTGCCCTTGCGCTGGCAGTCCTTGAGCACCGATAGCGCGGCCAGCGGATCGCCCGTGCTCATGTCCCACCAGTAGAACTGGACGAGCGGCAACCGCTCGATCCGCAGGCGCGCCAACGACCGGTCGACGATGGCCTCGATCTCGTCGGGCCGGATGTCCGCGAGCCGCCCCAGGTCGGGCACGAGCTTGGTATGCACGACGACGCGATCAGCGACGTCCTTGCCGCGCCGGCGACGCACGTCGCCAATGAAGGCGCCGATCATCTCCTCGACGCCACGATAGATGTCGGCGCAGTCGAAGGTGGTGATGCCGGCGTCGAGAAAGGCTTCCATGTCGGCGATGGCCTGCTCCGGCAGCACCTCGCCGTGATCGCCGGCCAGTTGCCACCCGCCCTTGATGATCCGCGAGATGCGATGGCCCGGCCTGAGATCGGCAGTCTCGACCGTCATTTCCCGTCCTCCTGCCAATAAGGCGTGCCACGCGCTTCCGGCAGGCCCGTGGTCGATGCATGGGAGAACCAGCGACGACCCTCGCGGACGATCCGGAACCGCGCGCCGCAATGGGGATCGGCGCAGGCGATCTCGGAATCGGTCGACATCCAGTCGTTCGGATCGGTCTCACGCTGCCGCGCCGGCAAGTGCGGCAGGACGGCCGAAAGAGCGTACATCGAAACCTTCTGGCTGCCATCGAAAACCAGATTTTCGCCAATCACACGGAAGAATTCGCCCTCGACATGCCGGCAGACCGGCGTGCGGCCATCCAGCACCGTTTCAACCCTCAGATCATAGAGCCAGAAGCCGCGTTCGGCTGGGTTTTCCATAGGGCTGCGTTCCGACTTGACCGGCCTATTGTGATCTGTGATATTTTATCTGTGATGCTATGGAGCCTGTCAAGCCAGCCATGAACGCGCCACTGATCGCTCGTCTGGACCCGGCGAAGTTGCGCGAGAATGCGTATTTTGCGCTCCGCGATGCGTTCACGCGGGGCGCCTTTGCGCCGGGCGACCAGGTCAGTTTGCGTTCGCTGGCGGACCAACTCGGCGTCTCGATGACGCCGGTGCGCGAAGCGGTGCGGCGCCTCGTGGCGGAAGGGGCGCTGATCGACACGCCGTCACGCACCCTGATGGTGCCGCCTTTCGACGAACGGCGCGCGATCGATCTGCTGGCCGCGCGCCTGGCGCTGGAACATCTCGTGCTCGATCAGGCGATGGACCGCATGGACGAGGCCTGTGTCGCTGCCCTGACGGCCATTGTCCGGCGCGCCAAGGACGGCCCGCAGGCCATACCGGACCTCGTAGCCAACCACGAGTTCCATTTCACCTTATATCGGCAAAGCGGCTCCGAAGTGCTGCTTCCACTGATCGAGGCGCTCTGGCTCCAGTATGGCGCCTATCTGAACCTGATCATCAAGCGCCCTGACATTGGCCGGATCGTCGAGCACGCGCATCATTTCGAGATCATCGATGCGCTCGGGAAGCGTGACCGCGCGGCAGCCCACCGCGCCCTGGAGGCCGACGTCACCCGCTCGTTCCGTTTTCTCATTCCCACCGGATGGCACCATGACCGGAAACCCTGATCGCATCCGCCTCGGCGACGGCCTTGAGATTTCGCGCATCCTAACCGGGCTCTGGCAGGTCGCGGACATCGAGAAGGAAGGCAGGACCATCGATCCAGAGGTCGGGGCAGGCTGGCTGTCCGCCTACGTGGAGGCCGGGTTCGATACCTTCGACATGGCCGACCACTACGGCAGCGCGGAAGTCATTGCCGGGCGGTTGCTGGCGCGGGGAGGGACGCCACGCCCGCGCATCCTGACCAAATGGTGCCCGCCGCCGGGTCCAATGACTGCGGAGGTCGTGCGCGCCGGTGTCGAGGAACGCCTGACGCGCCTTGGCGTCGACCGGATCGACCTGCTGCAGTTCCATTGGTGGACGTTCGAGCATCCGGCCTGGCTCGACGCACTGCACGAGTTGGCGCGCCTGCGCGAGAAAGGGTTGATCGGCGAACTCGGTGTCACCAACTTCGACGCGGCGCATTTCAATCTCGCCCTGTCGGACGGGGTCCCGCTGCGCACCAACCAGGTCAGCTTTTCGCTGATGGACCGGCGCGCGGCCGGCGAGCTGTCCGAGGTCTGCGAGCGGCACGGGGCCTGGCTGCTGGCCTATGGAACGCTGAATGGCGGCTTTCTGTCCGAACGCTGGCTCGGCAAGCCGGAGCCCGGCGACATCACCGACTGGTCGAAGATGAAATACCACCGCTTCATCCGGGCCGCCGGCGGCTGGGAAGCGTTCCAGACCGTGCTGAAAGCGGCAACCGAGATCGCGCGCAAGCACGGCGTCTCGGTCTCCAACGTCGCGACGCGCTGGGTCCTGCAACAGCGACGGGTCGCGGGGATCATCGTCGGAGCACGCCTCGGAGAAGCGATGCATGCCGAAGATAACCGCCGCCTGGTCTCGTTCACGCTGGATGAGGCCGATTGCGCGTTGCTGGACCGGGCCTTCGCCGCCACGACGCCCATTCCCGGCGATTGCGGCGATGAGTACCGCAGGCCGCCATTCCTCACGGCGTCCGGCGACCTTTCGCACCATCTCGACCAGATCGAGAAGCCGTTCCGCCGGCATCCCGCCATGAGTGGCGCCGAACGCGTGCTGACCGGCTCGTCCTGGGAAGACATCGCCGGCTACTGCCGGGCCCAGCGCATCGGCGACCGGATCCTGGTCTCGGGCACAACGGCCGTCGCGGGGCTGTCGCGCGCGGTGGCTCCCGCTGACGCCGGCGCCCAGACGACCTATATCCTGGATCGCATCATCGCCTCGGTGACGTCACTGGGCGGCCGGGTCGAGGATATCGCGCGCACCCGCATCTACATTACCGATGAGGCGGATGTGCTGGCGATCTCGCGGGCGCATGGCCGCGTTCTCGGAGCAATCAAGCCGGCCAATACGCTGGTGCGTGTCGCCGGACTGATCGGCGACCATCGGGTCGAGATCGAGGCGGAAGCCATTGTCCGGCCGGCTTGACAGCCCGGAAGCGGTCACACATCCGGGCGACGGTCGCTGTCAGGGCTGCGCGGTTCTCAGGCGTGCAACGGCGGGGTCGGCGCGCTGACATAGCGCTCGAAATCCAGGCCCCGAGTCGTCGCGAAGGCCAGGAACGCCTGCGCCAGCGGCGAGAGGGCGCCAAGCGGGCGCAGGAACCGGATCGCGCTGACCGGGGCTTCCTCAAGAGCCAGCGCGGCCAGCCGTCGATCGGCGCGTATGTCCGGCCCGGCCAGCGGAATGATGCTGACCCCGCCCAGCGTCGCCACCAGTTCACAGACGGCGGCCGTCGTGCGGGCCTCGTAACGCAACGGCCGCTCAAGACCCGCCGCCGCGAACAGGCGGTCGACGTCCAGCCGGAAGCCGGCATCCGGCCAGTACGAGATGAACGGATCGCCAGTCAGTTCCCGCAGGGCGACCGGCGTCTTGCGGCGCGCGCACGGGTGACCGGCGGGCACAAGACAGACGGCGCGCGCCTGCGCCAGGGCGATCTCCTCAAACCCCTCGAGGCCCAAAGGCTCGAATGTGACACACAGATCGTGCTGACGAAGACCCTTCGGGTTGAACGTCTGGAAGGAGGCGACAACCTCGACGGCGATGGAAGCGTCGGGATGAAGCCGCGCGAACGGGCCGAGCAACTGGTCCGCAAAAGCCGGCAGCAGCGCCGGCGGAAGGGCAATGCTCATCCGGCCTTCGCCGCCCTGGCGCAGCGTCTGGAACACGGTTTCCAGATGCGAGAGGCCGAGAAGCGTGCGTTCGACCTCCGCAAGCAGCAGCCGTGCCCGCGGCGTCGGCATGGTGTTGCGCCCGGCGCGCTCGAACAAGGCGAAGCCGGCGGCCGCTTCGAGATCCGTCATGAGCCGGCTGATGGCCGGCT
>DAOMXN010000031.1:0-16846 GCA_035437025.1 Beijerinckiaceae bacterium
AGCCAGCGGCTGCACGGGCGGCGGCGATCTCGGCCGGGCCGAGCGGCGCGCCATGGGTCGATTCCGATCCCTGCTTGTTCGGGGCGCCCTTTCCGATCACGGTCTTGCAGGCGATCAGCGAAGGGCGTGGATCGGCCTTGGCGGCGGAAATGGCGGCGGCGACGGCTTCCGCGTCGTGTCCGTCCACCGATTGCACATGCCAGCCTGAGGCGGCGAAGCGTTGCGGTTGCGATGTCGCGGTCGAGAGCGCGGTTGTGCCGTCGATGGTGATGGCATTGTCGTCCCACAGGACGATCAGGCGGCCAAGCTTCAGGCAACCCGCCATATCGACCGCCTCGTGGCTGATGCCCTCCATCAGGCAGCCGTCGCCGGCGATGACATAGGTGTGGTGGTCGACCAGGGCATCGCCGAAGCGCGCATTCAGCATGCGCTCGGCGAGCGCCATGCCAACAGCGGTGGCGATCCCCTGTCCCAGTGGACCCGTCGTCGTCTCGACACCCAGCGCATGGCCATGTTCGGGATGGCCTGCGGTCTTCGCGCCGAGCTGGCGGAACGCCCTGAGCTGATCCGTCGTCATGTCGGCATAGCCGACGAGATGATGCAGTGCGTAGAGCAGCATCGAGCCATGACCGGCGGATAGTACGAACCGGTCGCGGTCCGGCCAGGACGGCACGGCCGGATCGAATTTCAGGAAGCGCGTGAACAGCACGGTCGCGACGTCCGCCATGCCCATCGGCATGCCGGGATGGCCGGATCTGGCCTTCTCCACCGCGTCCATGGCGAGGAATCGGACTGCATTCGCCAGATTGGCGTGCGACACCGGAGTCGAGAGCTTGAGTGGCGCGTTCATGACGGTTCCTCCGGGGAAAGGCTTCACAGCGCGCGACGGCGACGCTCGACCAGCTTCATGATCAGCGGCGTCAGGATGAGCTGCATCGCCACGTCGAGCTTGCCGCCGGGGATGACGATGGAGTTCGCCCGGCTCATGAAGCTGTCGTGGATCATCGACAGCAGGTACGGGAAGTCGATGCCGCGCGGATTCTTGAAGCGGATCACCACCATCGATTCGTCGGCGGTGGGGATCCAGCGGGCGATGAACGGGTTGGACGTGTCGACCATCGGCACGCGCTGGAAGTTGATGTCGGTCTCGCCGAACTGCGGGCAGATGAAGTTGATGTAGTCCGGCATGCGCCGGAGGATCGTGTCGGTGACGGCTTCGGTGGAGTAGCCGCGCGCCGACCGATCGCGATGCAGCTTCTGGATCCACTCCAGGTTGATCACCGGCACCACGCCGATCTTCAGGTCGACATGCTGCGCCAGGTTGACCTTGTCGGTGACGACCGCGCCGTGCAGTCCCTCGTAGAACAGAAGGTCCGTGTCCGCGGGGAACGGACGCCAGGGCGTGAAGTTGCCGGGCTGAACGGCGAATTCCGCCGCTTCCTCGGCGTCGTGGACATAGGTGCGCGTTTCGCCGGTACCGTTCTCGCCGTACTGTCGGAACGTGTCCTGGAGCTTTTCCAGAAGGTTGGCGTAGTCGCCGAAGTGGCTGTAATTGTTGTTGCCGTCGATCGCCGCCTGCGACATGCGGTGGCGCATCTCGGCACGGTTGTAACGGTGGAAGGCGTCCCCCTCGATGAAGGCAGCGCTGACGCCTTCACGCCGGAAAATCTCGACGAATGTCTTCTTGACCGAGGTCGTGCCGGCGCCGGAAGAGCCGGTGATGGCGATGATAGGATGCTTGATCGACATGACCGTCTCCTCTAGCCGCGCAGCAGGCCGCGCTTGCCGAACAGGGGCGAGGTTTCGACGGCGGCGCTGGCTTCAACGTGATAACGGCGAATGCGCGTCACCTTGTCGCTCGAACCGAAGATCAAGGGCACGCGGGCGTGCAGACTGGCAGGCACCAGATCGAGAATGCGGTTGACCCCATTCGTCGCCTGGCCGCCGGCCTGCTCGACCAGCAGCGCGATCGGGCTCGCCTCGTAGACGTGCCGCAGGCGACCGGATTCGTAGCCTTTGCGCCTGTCGGCCGGGTAGAGGAACACGCCGCCCCGCATGAAGATGCGATAGGCGTCGGCGACCAGCGAGGCGATCCAGCGCATGTTGAAGTTCTTGCCGCGCGGACCGTCGGCGCCCTCGATGCAGTCATCGACGTAGGCCTGCACCGGCCTGTGCCAGTGGCGGTAGTTCGAGGCGTTGATGGCGAATTCCGGCGAGCCTTCCGGGATGATCAGCGACAGGCGCGTCATGACATAGGAGCCACTGAGCGGATCGAGCGTTGCCATGTGCACGCCGACGCCGGTTGTGAAGACCAGTGAGGTCTGTGGTCCGTAGATGATGAAGCCCGCTGCCAGCTGCCGTACGCCGGGTTGCAGGAAGTCGGCAGTCGTCGGTGCCCTGTCCGGGGGCGCGGCGAGCAAAGAGAAGATCGTGCCGATGGAAACGTTGGTGTCGATGTTGGACGAGCCGTCCAGCGGGTCGATGGCAACAAGGATCGTGCCGTCGGTATCGACTTCCAGCGGCTCGTCCAGTTCTTCGGAAGCCATGGCGCGCACGCCCGAGCCCTTTAGGCCCTGCGAGAATTGGCGGTCGGCCAGCACGTCGAGCGCCTTCTGGGCGTCGCCATCCGCATTGCCGGTGCCGGTCGCCGCACCGAGCGGGCCGGCCAGCGGCCCGCCGCGGATGACCGAGACGATCGGCACCGATGCCTGCGCGATGGCCGCGACCACCGATGCCACCGGCGCCGGGGCCATCGCCGACAGTGCGTCCTCCAGTTTGGTGCCGATCTGGACTTTGTCCACTGTGCCGTCCTCGCGTTCGAACCCATGTGACGGGTGCATTCCGCGTGGCAAATATGAGGACTTGCTAAAAAATTAAAACTGACTAATTTTTCAACTTCATTCAGAAAACTTGAATCCCATGTCCCAGCTTTCGCTCCGCCATTTCGAGACGCTCCAGGCCATTGTCCGGCAGGGCACGCTGGTTGGCGCGGCATCCTACCTGAACGTCACGCCGGCCGCCCTGACGGCCCGCCTGAAAGCGCTTGAAGACCTTGTGGGTCTTAAGCTGTTCGACCGCACGTCGGGCGGCATGAAGCTGACCATGGCCGGAGAGATGGCGCTCGACTCCGCCCATCGGATCGAGCGCGAGGCGAAGGATTTCTTGGCACGGATGGCCACGATCCGGCGCGGCCAGGGCGGTCGCCTGGCGGTCGCCGCAGTTTCGACAGCCAAGTACTTTGCGCCGCGATTGATCGCCGCGTTCACGCGGGAACACCCCAACATCGACCTGCGATTCCTGATCGGCAATCGCGACGACACCATCGCGGCGTTGCAGTCGCTCAGCGCCGAAGTCGCTCTGACCGGACGCCCTCCGGCGGACATGCCAGCAGAGAAGGCAGCGCTTGGCGCCCATCCCTACGTCATCGTGGCGCCACCCTTTCATCCGCTGGTGGGCGAGCGTGCGATTTCCAAGGATCGCCTGGGGCAGGAGACCTTCCTGTTTCGCGAGCAGGGTTCCGGCACGCGCTCGATCTTCGACTACTTCATTGGCGACATCACCCTGCACCGTGCGCAGGTCGGCATCGAACTGGGGTCGAACGAAACCATCAAGCAGGCTGTGATGGCAGGGCTGGGTGTAGCGCTGATTTCCGCCCACACCATTGCCGCGGAGGTACAGGACGGTCGCCTGCGCTGTCTCGACGTCGAAGGGCTGCCGATCATTCGTCAGTGGTTTGTCGTCAATCGGGCGGACCGCGAGATCTCCCCCATCGCACAGGCTTTCCGGGCCTTCGTGACGGAGCGCGGCGCGCATTTTCTTCCCCGTTTGATCGGGGGGCACCGCGACGAGCGCCCGCTCACGGTCCTGCCACCGGAAGAATAGGCGTCTTGCCTCGACTGCGAACAATCCCGAAGGGATAAGTGTTGCGCAAGAGGGATTCGTGAAATTATAATAAGACGTTGAAATATCAAATTTTATTTCATGTCGTATTGATAAGACGCCAACGAAAGCGCCAACATTTTTCATGCTTGCTCTTGGCTGGCCTCACTCCATCATGTTCCTAAAACAGCGCTAACTGGTCCGGCTTTGTCGGCCTGGCGGCATCCGTTGTTCCTCGGAAGCTCGTCATCGCCGCGTATTGCTGATCGGTTAGCGATAGAACGTCGACCTTGCCTTCATTGGGCACCTTCTTGCCGATCCGTCGTGTCAGGCCCTCGATCTGTTCCTTGCCCGAGGTGAATCGGAGGTAGACCGAGAACTGCATCATCGAGAATCCCTCGTCGAGCAGGTACTGCCGAAATCGGGTCGCCCGCTTGCGCTCGGTCTTGGTCAGGACGGGTAGATCAAACACCACGAAAAGCCACATGATGCGGTAACCTGATAAGGTGGAGTTCGCCTGTGCCCCGGTTGCGCTAGGTGCTGCAGCCATCGTTCGCCTGCAGCGGGATGAGGGGATCGGGAAGCGCCAGTGAAGCCGACGGATCGGCGAAGGCTTGGCTTAACGATTGCGCCAGCCTGACGAGGGCATTGCTCAGGGGCCCTGTGCCAGCGGGAGAACGGAAGTCCGAAGCCAGTACGGTTGCGAGCGCTCGCTTGACGCCCGGCGTCAGTTCGAGGCGACCGTCCTCAGCCAGACCAAGCACCGTCAGATCGACGGTCGGGCGGAAAGGCTCGATCAAATCGTCAGCCAAGCGAAGTCCGTCGCCTCGCGACCCATGAAACAGGCTGAGCGACGGGTTCATGCCCGCCGCTACGATGGCGCGCGCCGTTGCTGCGCGAAGAACGGTGTAACCATAGTTGAGGAGTGCGTTGATGCCTTCGGAGTTGCGATCCCGCCGAAAACCGTCGCCAAACATCAGGGGGAAATATCGCTGCGCGGCCTGCGCTTCGAGCGTCGCGGCGTCTTCCGACCGGAACGCGCGGATCAGGCGGCGCAATTGTGCTGACGGCCGCTCCGTGCGCTCCAGCGCTTCGGCCTGTGCAGTCAGCTTGGATTTGACAATCTGCGCCCAGAGCCTGGCCTTTCTTGCTCTGGGACAACTTGCCTGCGCTTCCATGCGCACGCCCTGAGCGTGGTGACCGGAGACCGGCAGCAACCATGCGACCGGCCTGAAATCTTTCCCGCAGATCGCTAGAGGCGCGCCGCGTTCGGCGAGGGCGGCCACAGCCTGATTGGTGTAGGAAAGCGAAGGCGTCGCTGCAATTACGGCCTCGACATCATCCAGCGGGACCTCTCCCAGAAGCCCGTCCGGCCCCGAAATGCTGAGGAACCCGCGATTGAGCGACAGCCGCCGCCCCTCGCCGCTGATCTCGATAACGCGTCTGAGCATGGCTGCTCTCCCCGTTTTGGAGCAGCATACGGCGTCATTGGGTCCTAAGATGAGCGAAACCACTTATTAACGTGAAGCGTTAGGGTTAGGACCGCGCCTTCGCCCCTGCTAGAACACTACGAGTTCGGCGACGACTGGCCGGATGGTTGCGGTTGGACCGCGCCTTCGCCCCTGCTAGAACCACGCCAAGCGGGCGCCGGTGGATGATCAGGTTGCGGTTGGACCGCGCCTTCGCCCCTGCTAGAACGTCGGCCAGTGCGCGGTCACCCAGCCATCCGTTGCGGTTGGACCGCGCCTTCGCCCCTGCTAGAACCCATTGTCATCCTTGTCCTCGATCCTGTCCGTTGCGGTTGGACCGCGCCTTCGCCCCTGCTAGAACAGCGCACCATCAGGGCACGCGGCCAAAAGGGTTGCGGTTGGACCGCGCCTTCGCCCCTGCTAGAACTCCACATGAGCAACGTATCCGAAACAGCCAGTTGCGGTTGGACCGCGCCTTCGCCCCTGCTAGAACCGCATCATCGTGCCGCCGGAGGTGATCAAGGTTGCGGTTGGACCGCGCCTTCGCCCCTGCTAGAACGGTCGTCGCGTTTTCGTGGGTTGAGGACCAGTTGCGGTTGGACCGCGCCTTCGCCCCTGCTAGAACACGCAGCCGAGGTTGCCCAGCGCCACGCAAGTTGCGGTTGGACCGCGCCTTCGCCCCTGCTAGAACGGCAGCTTCCGACGCGCTATCGGCTGGCCTGTTGCGGTTGGACCGCGCCTTCGCCCCTGCTAGAACCGCTGGGCTTCACGCCTCACCTTGATCGTGGTTGCGGTTGGACCGCGCCTTCGCCCCTGCTAGAACTGACGGGCTGAGTTCTGCCCAGATCGCGGAGTTGCGGTTGGACCGCGCCTTCGCCCCTGCTAGAACGCGGGAGCAGCGCCGGGATGCTCCGCGCCGGTTGCGGTTGGACCGCGCCTTCGCCCCTGCTAGAACGGCTACGACGCGCGGGTGATGCGCGAGGTGGTTGCGGTTGGACCGCGCCTTCGCCCCTGCTAGAACTAGGCGTCCGTCGGCGCACCCATGGTGGCGGTTGCGGTTGGACCGCGCCTTCGCCCCTGCTAGAACCGGGAAACGGATATCGTCCGCGACAATCAAGTTGCGGTTGGACCGCGCCTTCGCCCCTGCTAGAACTGCACTGATCGCGGATCGAGCGCGCCCAGTGTTGCGGTTGGACCGCGCCTTCGCCCCTGCTAGAACCGGCGCGCATGCTGGCACGATATTCGGGACGTTGCGGTTGGACCGCGCCTTCGCCCCTGCTAGAACCGAATCACCTTTGCGCAGGCTGGCGCGCAGGTTGCGGTTGGACCGCGCCTTCGCCCCTGCTAGAACTCCTCGTGAAAAAGATCGCCCATGGAATTGGTTGCGGTTGGACCGCGCCTTCGCCCCTGCTAGAACCGAGGCGGATATCCGCGATCTGATGCTCGCGTTGCGGTTGGACCGCGCCTTCGCCCCTGCTAGAACCACGAGAGCCATCCGGCCCGCCCCGCGCAGGTTGCGGTTGGACCGCGCCTTCGCCCCTGCTAGAACCACCGCGTACAGTTCCAGAAGCGCGGGGCTGTTGCGGTTGGACCGCGCCTTCGCCCCTGCTAGAACCGACTTCCCATAAGCCCCTGTTTTCAGGGGCTTTTTTTATCTTTTCGCAGGGAGCCCGCCACCATTGGTGGCGGGCCCGTGGTTCTAGCATGGTGGCAGGGTAGTCCAGCCACAACACACACAACCGTCTCGTACAAACGTTGTGTGTTGATGACGCAACTTTGACGTTGCGGGTTCAAGCATACTGGATCAGAATCCAGATCACTGCTTGCCCCGCAAATGGTGGCATTCGGTTGCCCTTAGCGATGGGGGCAGTCTGCCCGGAGCTCCCTTGAGCTGTCTGACGTGCTCCCCGTTTTCCGGCCGGTCATAAGTTAGGTCCGGCTGCGTTCTGGTCCATTCAGTCAGCGACGCAGCCCAGCCTCGTCCACGCACACAATCTCGGCATTGCGCACACTAAGTCCGGAAATTGCAGCGAGGTCCCATCTAAATGGATCTTCTGGATCGTCGTGGCGTTTCTGGAAGTCACCAGCTTCGCAATGCTGAACAAGATATAGCCGTTCGGCAGCGGCATTCAGCCTCACCACCCGCTTGACCCGCCGCACGCCGTCCTTGTCATCGATCTCGAGAAGGTCGCCCTTGTGCAGGCGCATGACGAGCTTGCCGCCCAGCTTTTCGCGCTCCCACAAGGGTCGCCAGTCCCGCTGGTTCACCTCGAACAGGGACGCGGCGAAGGCCTTCCAGATCTGTCCGCCCTTGCCGTCCCTGAAAGAGACGACGTCGAGACACCAATTCTCGTCCGGCACGACGGCCTTGTAGGGCCTGCCCGTCCGCCGGTCGCGGATCGGCACGGCATTGGCCTTTGGCTTGAGCAGCCGGACATGGCGCACGGGGTTGCGCAGCTTGCCGGTGCGCGCCGCAATCCGTTCTGCGTCCGCCTTGGCCCAGGCGAGCAGGGCAGCCGACAGCGCCTTCGGGTCCGGCTTTCCGCCTTCGCCCGTCACTTCGTGCACCACCTGTTGCAGCGCCGCGCGCAGATCAGGGTCGCGTACCCTTTCGATCTCGTTGGGATTGAGGCTGTCCAGAGGCTTTCGATGCACCAGATTGCCGATGGCCTTGTCGCGCTCGCTTTTCACGATGCCATAGGCGGTGTCCTCGTGCAGCGCACCGCCCTTGCCGTGCTCCGGCTTGTGGCTGACGATCATCGTGCGGACGAGATCGCGCAAGCGATCGCGGAAGCCGGGAAAAGGCTCGCCGAATCCGGCGACAACGCGCGCGGCGCCGGTTTCCTCGTTGCGGGCCGCCTCACGCGCCACCCGTTGCAGCATCGAGCGCGAGATGCAGCCGATGGTGGCGGCGTCGATCGCGTGGTGGCGATGATCGTTGCGGTTCTTGCGGTTGTCATCGCCCAAAATGCTGTCGAGCCCCCATTGGCGGCGCATCAGCGCGGTAAGCTGGCCGGTGACCACCCAGACGTCGTTCTCGTCGCCGCAGACCTTGGACAGATAGGCTTTGGCTGCTCTGGCCAGGTGCCGCGTCTCGTTGAGCTGGCGGGCCAGCATGTCGCGCTCGCGGTTGTCGAAGCGCTCCATCGCATCCTCGCGGAAGCGCCAGCGCTTGTACGGCGGGAGCGTCTCGGCGTTTGCCGCGATGGCCGGCCAATCCGGCGTCGCGCCATAGGCTTCGAACGGGGTCTGATTGCGCTTCTTGCGGTTGGCTTCGCGGAAGCACAGGACCTTGTTGGCCATGCCGTCGTCGAGCGTGCGCGAGAACGGCAGGACGTGTTCGATCTCCACCGCCTCGGTGAAAAGTTCATGCACGCCGATCACCCGTAGCGTGTAGGGACAGCGCACGACGCCGCCGGCCATCTGCTCGTCGTAGAGGCGCAACAGAGCCATGTTCAGACCGTTTTCGGGCAGGCCGAGTTCCCCGAGCTTCTTGCGGCGGATGTCGTTCTGCTTGCGGTTCTGGGTGTTGCGGCGCTGGTCCTCGTCGCGCTGGCGGGAACTGCGCTTCAGGTCGCGGGCCAGTTCGATCACGATCTCGTCGGGATGGCCAAATCGCTGGATCAGGCGGTTGGTCACGCGCCTGAGCTGGTTCAGGCCGATATGCACCGTCGGGTTTGCGATGCGGCCAAAACGTTTGGCTTCGTCCTTCTCGTCGGGATCGGCGGAACCAAAGCCGACATGCCGCTCGATGACGCGGGCGTAATAGGGCAGGCGCGGGAAAATTTCGCCGTCGCGAAAGTCGGAATGGTGCTGGAACAATCCCGACTTCTCGCCAGCCCGGCGAACGGCTTCATCGTAGGTGATGACGTCTGCCGCAAGCTCCTGCACGATCAGGGCGTTCGCGGTCGCGCCAAGACGGCCATAGCCTTCCGGCAGCGCGACGCCGCTGACGTAAGCTGCATGCGTCTCATCCAACCCTGTTTCCGCCATCACCCAGGCAACCGCTGCATCCGAGTCATCCTCCTCAAGAAGCACGCGGACGATCTGCTCCTGTTTTGACACCTGCATCTGCTGCCAGGCCTTGCCGAACCCGCTGTCGCGCGACAGGGCCTTGGCCGTCTTCGACCCCTCGATCCTGTCGCGCCCACCTTCTTCCAGCGAAAAGCGAACGGTCGATCCAAGTTTGAGCGTCTTGCGGATCAGAGTGAAGGACAAGTCCTTACCTGCCATCAGCGTCTGTGCGAGGACCTTTCGCTGGGCAAGGTCGAGGGATTGCGTCAGGTTGAGGCCCTCGCCGAAGCGCAGCGCATTCAGCGTTTCGAAAACGACACGCGCCTGCACGGAAGGCAGCGCCATAGGCAGCCGTTCTTCTTCCGGAACCAACGTGCAGCGCCCCGGTTTGACCGGCCTGAGAGGCCGCTGGTCGAAGATTGCCGCACGGATCGCGGTTCGCGCGCTTTCGGTCAGCACATGCGGAAGGTGTATGGCCTGTGCCGCCCACAGGGCGTCGAATTCATCCTCGACGATTTTCCGGGTCGGATAGAGGTCGTATGTGACCTTGCCCGGCGTAGCGCCTGCAGCCTGCCGAAAGCGTGAGGGCGATCCTTCGGACTGCCGCTTGTATAGAAACTCGCCGAGCGTCCGCGCGCCGTTCGTCTGAATAGCCTCGCGCAGGCGCTGTGCGCCTTCAGCCATCGCTCCGGACACCGCATTCTTGCCGTCGGTGCGCCGGTTGGACTTGAATCCCCGGCGCTGATTGAGGTGAAACAGCGCCCGGCCAAAGTGAATGAGCGGCAAGGGCGCATCGAGGCCGGTTGTGCGCAGCTGAAGGGGGTCCAAGCGCTCCAAAGCCTTTTGCTCGGCTTTGTCGACCGGGAGGAGGCCATGTGCTTCTAACAACGCGATCAACTTGCGCTGCCGTTGCAGGAATCGGTCTCGACGTTTGCGCATACCTCTGGGAACCCGCCGCATGACGGCGAGCGACTGGCCGTCCTTCGGATTGCGACCGTCAGAAAAGACGCGCGTGCCGACTGCAGCGATTTCGGACGGCTCTAGCCGCCGTTCTCCTTGAGCGGCTTCCAATGCTAGGTCCCGGAACACCGCCCATCCAAGGGAATTCGTGCCGAGGTCAAAAGAGAAACGCAGTCCAGAACCCATGGCCGCCTCCTGCCGTCGCCCGCTGCGGTGCGCGGGGAATTCTTTTTCTGAGGCGATCTTTGCAGCGCGTGTTTCCGATTGCAATGCCGGAAGTCTGGTCTATACTGTCGCAGTTCTAGCAAGGGCGCAGGCGTGGTCCCTCCGTTAACAAGGGGATCACCCCACCAGATCAGGGCGGGCTCCGGTCCGCCCTTTTTCGTTGGTTGTGGCGAAACGTGTGTGCGGAGTGGTTTGGCCAGTCAAAGCGAGGGTGCCTGTTTGCGTTGAGCGCCGCGAGACAGATAGCCGCCCCGCCAGCGCCCGGTTGAGTGCAGTTCCGACCGCACGAGTTGGTTTGCATGCGTCCTGTGCATATGATGAATTGTCTCATGCTTTTTTCGCATTCCTCGCGCGTGCGCGCGCGTTGGGTGGACGTGCGTGTGCACGATCGCCCGAAGAAAGATGAAAAACGTCGACCAAGTCATCACGGCTGAAAGTGACCGCAGTGACAGCGTCCATCGCGCGCCATGCGAGACGCGGCGTCCGATGGCGCGGCGCTCAACTCCGGTCGTCATCTCCTGTCCGGGAGGGCAGCAGCTTAGCGACGCTGGATACCTTTGCGTCGATGGTTACAGGCCGCTCCTCGTGGGGATCAAGCTTCAGCGTCCATCCCGGGCTATCGTGGTCTTCGATCAGCCAGACGGTGCTGCCATCGGCAAGGCGGCCGCGAAAGTAGCGTCTGCCGCTCTTGTGGCTAACGCCGGGCTTTATGCTGGCGAGCCTGATCATTGCGGGCGATCCCTGGCGGCGCTGGGCGTGAAGCCCTGCGTTGGATCGATACGGCAGCACTTCACGGTCCGGGGCGCGAAGGCCTCACGCGATTCCGCGAGCATGTAGTCCCAGCCGTCGCCGGTGAGGCCATGGAACCACCGGGCGAAGGGCCTGCCTGGCGGCTCATGGCATGTCATGCGGCACAGGACCTCGAGGCCGTCGTTTTCGTTCCCGCTCATGCCGCGATCTCCAGAGCCGGACGCGCTGGAAGCGCGTCGGCTGGCGGGGCAGGCGTGGTGACGGTGATTTTGGCGAGAGCATCCGGTGAGACGGATACGCGCCGGGCGTTCCTGTGTTTCTTATCTACATATGTCGTGCGCGAAACAGTCTCACGCGCGGCTGCGTCGCGAGCGGCCTTTTCGCGGTACCAGGTCGCTCGTGAAACTCCCTGTTCGCGCCACGGCTTCGCCTTCGCGGCGCTCTGCGCCCTGTCCTTGGCCCCTGCCTTCCGTCGCCGCGCCTTGTCGGCTTCGCGCTTGCGGAGCTTTCTGGACTCAGCCCGCTCGGCCGGCGAAAGATCGAACGGTTCGATGGTCCATGCCCTGAGCCGCTGACGGTCGATTTCCGACAGCCGGAGGATGCGCCCAGCCGCCGCGCCGTCCCACGGCGCCGGTTCAGCGCTGACGATGTCGATCAGTGCCGCGACATTGGCCGGGTTGAAGGTCGGGGCGCGCTCCCGCACCCAACCCCGGAAGTTGTCGGGCCAGCCATCCATGGCGTGGCAGAGATGCGCCGTGACCTCGATAACGGCCTGCACGCAATCGCGATCCGCGCGGCCGCCATAGCGAAGGTCGAGAACGCGGTTCACCTGCCTGAGCCGGATCGGCGCGAGGTCGCGCGGCTTCCGCTTGCCCGATGTGGTGAAGCCCTTGCGCACTCGTTTGGGCGCTTCCGGCGGGGCTTCGATGGCGATCAGCGCCGCGCGAAATTCCGGCGCGCTCCTAGACGCGCCGGCTTGTCTGGTATGTCTCATGGATACCTACAAACGGCCTGCTTGCCAGAGTTCTGAACGCCCTCGGACGGCAATCCGGGGGCGTTTGCTATTGTGTGATGGTGATTGTCGGCATGGTTTCAGGCCGCGCGGGGCTGATCGCTTGCTGCCTGCTCGCGTCGCCCCACGACCGGGAGCGAGGCGCGGAAGCGCAGGATTTCCGCCTCCGCGATCAGGGTGCGCCGCCCGTTCTTGATGGTGGCAATCTCGCCCGCGCCCACGAGGGCATAAAAGCGCGTCAAGCGCATGCCCATCAGGGGCAGCGCTTCCTGCACGGTGTAGAGTTTGTCCGGTGTCTGCATGCTTCTCTCCGTTCGCCGGTTCGTGGCGAATGCGGGAGAAGGGTGATGGAAACTGGTGACTCGATGCAAACGCCTAAATGGGCGGCTTCCAGTCGATTTGACCGAACTCATTGATAATGCGTCGCATTCTGTCGTTGAGTCTTCGGCCGGAGAGGTCTGATAGTGCGAGTTTGACCTTTTGGGTGACCTCAGGCGGCAATTGTCGGCGCTCGGCGAGGGCAACAAAAACGCGCTCGCTAGTGTCGATAGCTGACTGAATGAAACGGGCGAATTCGTTGCCTTCCTCGGATGTGGTTGAAGGCAGTTTGGTTGCAACACCTGCGGCTTTCGCAGCGGCTAGCAGGACAAGCAAAAAGTCATCGACGATCTCGTAGACGCGGTGTCGAATTCCCTTTTTCTCACCCTTGCGGCGCTTTGCTCTTGCTGCGATCTCGGCAGCGGCAGCACGGTGTCTTGCGTGAATTTTGGCAATTTCGAACGGGCCATGAGGAAAAGTGTCGTCGTCTTCGCACTTTGCTTCGATATCGATATAGAACGCTAGCGCTATTTCGCACCGCCGGCCTGCTAGGCTCTCCGGATCGATTGGTTTTCCATTGATGAAGGCAGTGGCCAAAAGCCTTAACTCATCCCGTTCAACGATGGTGGATTCGATCAGTGCATGACAAAAGTGAATGGCCTCGAGCGGAATGTCGATGCTGCCCTGTTCGCGCGCCATATTCCAATGGTGAAACCCAACAACCTCTGGGTCCGGCTTCCTTCCGAACGCTCTTGAAGTTTGAATTGCTTGGAAAAAAGTCTGGCACGCCAAAGGCGAGTTCTTCCACTCGCCGCTCATCTGCCACACACTCCGGCGCTCGCCATGCCGTGCGCCTTCCCCATTTGCGCTAGCTGCTCGGTGCGATGCCTGCGATGCTCTGGTGCAGCCATCCTGCGGGTTCCTTTGCTCGCGGTGAAAGAATGGCGCGGCAGCAATCTGCGCCTTCGCCCGGACCGCATGCGTTCAGCCCGC
This sequence comes from Beijerinckiaceae bacterium, assembly GCA_035437025.1. Lineage (GTDB taxonomy): Bacteria > Pseudomonadota > Alphaproteobacteria > Rhizobiales > Beijerinckiaceae > JAIUNP01. Next base: position 13,621 of record DAOMXN010000031.1, read on the forward strand.
CTGAAACTTCAAAACCTTGCCGCCCTGGCGCATCCGGTCGTTTTCGTCGGCCCACCATTGCGCAAGCGCCACGCGCTCCTGCCAGTAGGCGCCCCGCGCATAGATCGCGCGGATGCCGTCCTGATCCGCATGGGCGAGGGCGCGCTCGATGGCGTCGGGATTCCACTTGCCGCTTTCGTTCGCCATGGTCGAGAATGACGCCCGGAACCCGTGCGCCGTCATGTCGTCCGGGCCGAAACCCATTCGGCGCAGCGCCGCATTCAGCGTATTCTCGCTGATCGGCTTGGGTTCGAGCACGCCGCCGTCCTTTGCCGTCTTGCCGTAGCCCGGAAACACCAGCCGCCCGCGTCCGGTGAGCGCGTGCAGGGCGGCGAGGATCGCAACGGCCTGCCGGGGTAGCGGCACCTTGTGCTCGCGTCGCATCTTCATGCGCTTTGCCGGTACGGTCCAGACGGCCTTCTCAAGATCGAACTCGCTCCATTCCGCCAGCCGGAGTTCGCCGGGGCGCGCTGCCAGCAGCGCCAGCAGCTTCAGCGCGGCAACAGTAGTCGGCTGGCCCTGAAAGCCGTCCACCGCCCTAAGCAGCCCGCCAAATGCCATCGGTTCGGTGATCGCAGCGCGATGCTTCACCACTGGCGCGGTGAGTGCTCCGCGCAGAGCCTGGGTCGGGTCACTCGACGCGCGCCCGGTGGCAATGCCATAGCGGAAAACCTCGCCAATCATGGATCGCATCCGTTTGGCCGTCTCCAGGCGGCCTTTCGCCTCGACTCTTCGCAAGACGGCCAGAACTTCCGGCGCGGCAATGTCAGACAGGGGCCGTTTGCCGAAGGCTTCGCCTGTAAGTCCGAAAATCCATTCGTTCTTGGCAAGCGTCATCTCGGCTCGGCCTTCGCAGCGCTTCTTCGCAAGCAGTTCAGCGGCGACGACGGCGAAGGTGGCCTGTTCGGTGTCAATCCTGCTGATCTTGTCCAGTCGTCGCTGCAGGCCCGGATCAATGCCCAGGACCAGCAGCTTTCTTGCTTCCTCCGCGCGCTGGCGCGCCGCCTGAAGCGACAAGTCCGGATACAGACCAAACGACAGGGCGTTCTGCTTCCCGCCGAACCTGTAGGCCCAACGCCAGAATTTTCCGCCTGTCGGTGAGATGTGGAGCTGGAGCCCGCGCCCGTCGCTGATCTTGCGCAGCTTCGCGCCGGGTTTGGCATTTCGAATCGCGGTGTCGGTCAACGCCATCGAATCCCCCTTCGCGGGTCCGAAATGTTGGCGGATCAGAACGCCAACACAGACGCCAACAATTCGTGCGGCTGGACGCGAACACAGGCGAACGCCCACGAAGGCAATCTCGCTCAAAAACGCTGACTTTTCAAGGAAATTCGAAGGCTGGCGGGCCAACACGAATGGGGAAGTGGTGCCGCAAGAGGGAATCGAACCCCCGACCCCATCATTACGAATGACGTGCTCTACCAGCTGAGCTATTGCGGCATCGGCGTGCACATAGCGGGTGTTTGCGCCGAGCGCAACCATCCCTGCAAGGCCGCTGCCAGCGCTTTCGCCCTTGCCGCGAACGCTGGTTGCGACGTGTTCGCGATGGTGCTCAGCCGAACAGCCGCCAGCCTCGCTTCGTTTCGTCAGGCCGACGCGGCCCGGGGTCATCCGGCGCATGTTCAAGGGGTGACACGGGCTGCGCGCCCGGCGCCGCCGGAGGTGTTTCGGGCTCGGGCGGGAGCACGACGGCCACCGGCTCCGAAACAGGCTTCGGGGCCTCCATTTCGGCTGTCGCCAGGGACGGGGCAGCTTCGATCGCCGGGGCAGCGGCGATCGTCTCGGGCTCCGGTTGCGAGAAATGGCCGGCGTCAATGGAGGCGCGCACCGAGGCTTCCAGTGACTGCGGTGGCGTCATCCAGACAAAGGCGTCCAGTTTTCCGGTGACCGGCGAGACGGGAGCCCAGGCATCGGCCACCAGTCCGTCGGCGACCCAGGCCGGATCGCGCGGCGCGATCGACGCGCGCGACAACCACTTGCGCACCAGGCCGGCGGCATTGTGTTCCTTGTCCTCCAGCTCGGCCATGAGCACGCAGGCGCGCGCGGTCGGCCGCTCTAGCACCAGAGGCTCGAGCAGGCCGCGGGCTTCCGCGAATTCGCGTGCGTCGATGGCGGCGCGGACGAGGGTGAGCTGCGCCTCGCGGTCCTTCGGCGTCAGCTTGACGAGCTGGCGGGCACGCTTGAGCCGGTCATGGCTGGAATCGCCGCCGCGCACGGACAGATAGGCGTCCGCAAGCTCAGGATGGGTGTTGACGCGCCAGGCCGCCTCGATCACCCGTGTGGCCTTGCCGTAGTCACCCCGCGCCGAAAGGCGCCGCGCGGCCAGGGCTGCTGCCGGCACCAGCCCGGCGTCGAGCTTCAGCGCTCTCAGCGCGACGTCCAGTGCCTCGTCCGGCGCACGTTCCGCCAGATGCAGCGCCTCGGCCGTCAGCAGCACAGCCTTCTGCCGTTTCGCGACGTCCCGATCGACGACGCGCCGGCTGGCATTCTGGTCGACGGCGGCGACGGCCCCGCCCCAGTCCTTGTCGGCGCAGCGATACTCCAGCACGGCTTCGCTCGCCCAGGGCGCGGAAGGCGCGATGCGAAAGGCCTCTTCGGCGAAGGATCGCGCGGCGTTGTTGCCGTTGCGCCGGGCCTCGACGAACAGCCCCCGCAAGCCCAGAACGCGCGTCTCTGGGTCTTCGAGCATGCGGTTGAAGGTGGCTTCCGCGCCCTGCTGGTCGCCCGCCAACTGGGCCGACTGCGCCTTGAGCAGCAGGGTCAGGGGCTCGTTGCCGAGCAGCCGTTCCGCCTCGCTGGCGAATTTCGCGGCGGCGCGCCGGTCGCCGGCGCCGACCGAGACCATGCCGCGCGAGACGGCGGCATAGCCCTTCGCCCTGCGGCGCACCTGGGTGGCGACGCTCAGGATGCCGGGCAGGCGAAACAGCAGGCGCAGCAGCGTCCAGACCAGCATCAGGGCAACAGTCATCAGGACCAGCGCGCCTGCCGCCTTGAGCAGTGTCACTTGGTACTCGAATCCCCCGTAGTTGAGGACAACATGGCCGGGCGTTTCCGCAAGCTGGATCACGCCGAACGCGGCGGCCAGAACCAGTGCGAAGAACAGGAACATGCGGATCATGGCCGGAAAGCCTCCTCAGTTGCGGCGGGCGGCGGCGTCGAGCGCCGCGGCCTCGATGCGCCCGATCGC
>DAOMXN010000032.1:0-13140 GCA_035437025.1 Beijerinckiaceae bacterium
CACATCATCGAAGCCAACCAGGCCAGCGAGCACTTCTTCGATCTGAGCCGCGCGCTTCTGGCGCGGCGCAGCCTTTCCGATCTCGTTCCGGCTGGTTCGCCGCTGCTGGCGCTGATCGAGCAGGTGCGCCAGCGCAACGCCGGCATTACGGAATATGCAGTCGATCTCGTGACGCAGCGGGCGATTGCCGAACGCCTCACCGGCGAGCGTCTGCTGGACCTCTATGCCAGCCCCGTCGCGAACCGTGCCGGACACGTGATTGTCGTGCTGCAAGAGCGGTCGATGGCCGACAAGATGACTCGCCAGCTCACGCACCGCGGCGCGGCGCGGTCGGTTTCGGCGATGTCCGCCATGCTGGCACACGAGATCAAGAACCCGCTGTCCGGCATTCGCGGCGCGGCGCAATTGCTGGAAATCGACGCGGATGACACCGCGCGGGAACTGACAGGACTGATCCGGGCGGAGGTGGATCGGATCGTTCGCCTGGTCGACCGGTTCGAGGTCTTTGCCGACGGCGCGCCTGCCCCCTTCGCGCCGATCAACATCCACGAGGTGCTGGATCATGTCATCCGGCTGGCGGCGAGCGGGTTCGCGCGCGATATTCGCGTTACCAAGGACTACGATCCTTCGCTGCCGCCCGTGTTTGGCAACGGTGATCAGCTCGTTCAGGTCATGCTGAACCTGATCAAGAATGCGGCCGAGGCGATTCACGACTTCCGGGAGGATGGAGAAATCACCGTATCCACCGCCTATCGGCCAGGCGTGCGCGTTCTGGTGCCATCGAGCGGCGAACGCATCAGCCTGCCGCTGGAAGTCTGCGTCGTCGACAACGGGCCCGGCATTCGCGAAAGCCTGATCGAACACCTGTTCGAACCCTTCGTCACCACCAAGGCTTCCGGAACTGGCCTGGGTCTTGCAACGGTGGCGAAGATCGTAAGCGACCACGGCGGCGTTGTGGAATGCGAGCGGGTGAAGCGCGGAACCATGTTCCGCATCCTCCTGCCGCTGCACAGACCGGCCGCTGTCCGTCGCGAAGCAGGAAGCCGAACGGATGCAGAATAGCGCCAAGACCATTCTGATCGCGGATGACGACGCCGCGATCCGCACTGTCGTCATGCAGGCCCTGACTCGGGCAGGCTACTCGGTGCGCTCGACCGGAACCGCCGGCGTTCTGTGGCGCTGGGTATCGGCAGGGGATGGCGACCTCGTGATCACAGATGTGGTGATGCCGGATGAGAACATCTTTGATGTGCTGCCCCGGATCCGCCGGGCGCGTCCGGACCTGCCAGTCATCGTCATGAGCGCGCAGAACACCTTCATGACGGCGATCAAGGCCTCGGAGCGCGGCGCTTATGACTACCTGCCCAAGCCGTTTGACCTGAACGAACTGCTCAGTCTCGTCCGCCGGGCATTGGCCGCCGCCGCGCCCGCCAAACCCGCTCAGCCGGCCCAGCAGAACGACGAGATCCCTCTCGTCGGTCGCTCTCCGGCCATGCAGGAGATCTACCGCGTCCTTGCGCGGCTGATGCAGACCGACCTGACCGTTATCATCACGGGCGAATCCGGCACCGGCAAGGAACTGGTGGCGCGCGCGCTGCACGATTTCGGCAAGCGTCGGCGCGGACCGTTCGTGGCTGTCAACATGGCCGCGATCCCGAAAGACCTGATCGAAAGCGAATTGTTCGGCCATGAAAAGGGGGCTTTCACCGGCGCGAACACGCGCAGCGCCGGGCGTTTCGAACAGGCTGAAGGCGGCACGCTGTTTCTCGACGAGATCGGCGACATGCCGATGGAAGCACAGACCCGTCTGCTGCGCGTGCTGCAGCAGGGCGAGTACACCACAGTGGGCGGGCGCACCCCGATCCGCACCGACGTGCGCATCGTCGCCGCGACCAACAAGGACCTGACCGTTCTCATCGAGCAGGGCCTGTTCCGCGAGGACCTCTACTACCGGCTCAACGTGGTGCCGATCCGCCTGCCGGCCCTGCGCGAGCGCGCGGCGGATATCCCCGACCTCGCGCGCCATTTCCTGATGCTCGCCGAGAAGGGCGGGTTGGCTCACAAGACCTTCAACGGCTCGGCTCTTCAGCAGCTCCAGCACTATCCCTGGCCCGGGAACGTGCGGGAACTCGAAAATCTCGTGCGTCGCCTGGTCGCTCTCTACCCGGATGAGGTCATCACGGCGGAAATGGTCGAGAATGAACTCGGCGAGGCGCGACGTCTGACACCCTCTGCCGGCCCCTCGGCCCACCCCCAGCCGCCAGCCGCCCAGGCACGCGGTGCAGCGGCGTTTCAGGGCGGCAGCACCGATACGATCGAATCCTTCCTGGAACGGCACCTGGTCGATTACTTCGCCAGTTTCGGTTCGGATCTGCCGCCTCCGGGGCTGTATGATCGGGTCTTGCGGGAGGTGGAGCGACCGCTCGTCGCGGCGGCGCTCGGCGCAACCGGCGGCAACCAGGTGAAAGCCGCCGATTTGCTCGGCGTCAATCGCAACACCCTGCGCAAGAAGATCAAGGACCTCGGCATTCGGCTGGTGAGCACGATCCGCTAACCCGTGGTCTTGGCGTTTCGGCCATGATTGCGCGGGCAGCGGGCCGTAGCCGAAGATTTGTCACATTTCGACAACAGTGTTGCAAAGACTCGGCACTTGCCTACGGATGGCGATCCGGGAATCGGTCAGTCGACAGGGCAGGATGAACAGCGTCACCGAGATACCACAGCTTGACCCCCCTGTCGGCAGGGCGCGGCGGCTGCTGGGCTATGCGGAGATCGGGCTGTTCGGAGCTGCCCTGGTGGCGGCTGCTGCCACCATCGCGATCCTGATGGGCGTCGGCGTTCGTCCCAGCGAAACCGCGTTCATCGTCGCGTTGGCTGCGGACATCCTGCTCGCACTGTTGTTGGTGGCGCTGGTTGGCGTGCGACTCTGGGCGCTCAACCGGGCGCGCAAGCACGGACAGGCCGGCGCTCGTCTGCATTTGCGCATCGTCACGCTGCTTGGCCTCGTCGCCGGACTTCCGACGGCGCTCGTTGCGCTGTTCGCCATGATCACGCTGGAGCGCGGCCTGAACCCGTGGTTCTCCGGCGACCTCAAGATCCTGGTCGAGAACTCCGACAAGATCGCGCGTCAGTTCCAGCAGCAGCTTTGCCAGAACGTTGTCCGTGAGATGCGCCTGATGGCGGTCGACGTCGAGCGTGCCGTCACCAGCGGCATCTACCAGTCTGACCGCAAGCTGTTCCGCGAGTACATGACCTCGCGCGCGGTTTTCCTCAGCCTGCCGTTCTCGGCCATCATCAAGCCGGACGGGCAGGTTCTCGAACGGGCCGAACTCGGTACGTCTCTCGGCGAATTCACGCCGAATGCGGAGGATTTCGCGCAGGCCGCCACCGAGGAGCCGCCGTGCATCTTTTCCCAGCAGACGCTCGGGACTCTGACCAAGCTGCGCGGCTTTGACGACGGCTATCTCATCGTCGGCCGTCCCATCGACCGCCGCGCGATCGAGTTTCCGCTGATCGCGCAGGCCGGAGTCCAACAGTACCAGACTCTGGATTCCCGTCGCGCGGCGACGCAGTTGGGCGTCGGCGTCGTCTTCGTGCTGATCACGCTGATCGTGCTTCTGGCGGCGAGCCTGCTCGGATTGCGCTTTGCCGACCGACTTGTGCAACCGGTCCGCCGGCTGATCATGGCGACAGACGCCGTGTCCTCCGGCAATCTCTATGTGCAGGTTCCGGTCGGCACCGAAGACTCCGACATTGCCCATCTCGGCTCGACATTCAACAACATGACATCGGTTCTTCGGTCGCAGCACAACAGCCTGCTTGCCGCGAACCAGTTGAACGACCAGCGACGCCGGTTCATGGAAGCCGTGTTGTCCGGTGTCCCGGCGGGTGTCGTCGGCATCGACGGGCTGGGACGCATCAGCATCGCCAATCCCACCGCGGAGCGACTGCTCGGGGCAGAGCCGGGCGCTCTCACCGGCCGGGAGCTTGTGGACGTCCTGCCGCAGATCAAGTCCGTGCTGGACGAGGCACGCATTGGCGCGCACCGCGTGCTTCAGGAAACGATCTCCCTGTCGCAGGCGGGGCGCGACCGTACCCTGTCGGTCCGCATCGCCCATGAAGCGTCCGGCGACGACGAGATGGGACTCGTGGTCACGCTCGATGACATCACCGATCTCGTGACCGCACAACGCACTTCCGCCTGGGCGGATGTGGCCCGGCGCATTGCCCACGAGATCAAGAACCCGCTGACGCCGATCCAGCTTTCCGCGGAACGCATCCGGCGAAAATTCGGCAAGGTCATCGCCGAGGACAAGGCGATCTTCGACCAGTGCACCGACACAATCGTGCGTCAGGTCGAGGACATCAAGCGCATGGTCGACGAGTTCTCCTCGTTCGCGCGCATGCCCAAGCCACGCCCGGAGAGCGAGGATATCGTGGCGGTGATCAAGGAAACCGCCTTCATGATGCGGGTGGCGCATCCCGATATCGTGATCGAGGAGCACCTGCCGGCTAAGTCTGTCAGGGCGACGTTCGACCGTCGGCTGATCGCTCAGGCCATGCAGAACATCATCAAGAACGCCGCTGAGGCAATCGCTGCCGTTCCGAATGGTGAGCGCGGCCCGGGGCGGATCGAACTGCGCCTGTTTCATCCCGAGCCGGACCGCGTGGCCATCGATGTCATCGACAACGGCAAGGGGTTCCCGAGCGAGAACCGCGACCGCCTGCTGGAGCCGTACATGACGACGCGCGAAAGCGGGACGGGGCTTGGTCTCGCAATTGTCGCAAAGATCCTGGAAGAGCACGGCGGCGGCATCGAATTGCGCGATGCGCCGTCGGGCAGGGGCGCCTGCGTGCGCCTGTTACTCCCTTCCGCAGCCGTTGCCACTCCGGCAGCACACCCTGCTCAACCGACGGATAGGCATGCATGAGCCAGGAAATACTCATCGTCGACGACGAGTCCGACATCCGCGAACTCGTCGCCGGCATCCTTGAGGATGAGGGCTACGCGACGCGCAGCGCCCGAAACGCCGATGAGGCGATAGCGGCCATCGAGTCGCGCCGGCCACATCTCCTGTTCCTCGACATCTGGCTTCAGGGCAGCCGTCTCGATGGCTTGCAGTTGCTTGAAGTCATCAAGCAGAGCCATCCGGAACTGCCCGTTGTGATGATTTCGGGGCACGGCAATATCGAGACGGCCGTTTCCGCCATCAAGAGCGGAGCCTACGACTTCATCGAGAAGCCGTTCAAGGCCGACCGGCTGGTGCTGGTGGCGTCCCGCGCCCTCGAAGCCCAGCAGATGAAGCGCGAGATTCAGTCGCTGAAGACGCGGTCGGGCCAGACCGACCGCCTTGTCGGCCGGTCAGCGGCCATGAACCAGCTGCGCCAGACCATCGATCGCATCGCCCCCACCAACGCGCGTATCCTGATTTCCGGAGCCCCTGGCGCAGGCAAGGAGGCGGTGGCGCGGGCCATCCATGGCGCTTCGTTGCGTGCGTCAGGGCCATTCGTGGTCACCAACGCGGCGACGATCACGCCCGAGCGCATGGAAGAGGCGCTTTTCGGCGTCGAGGGCGGCCCGAACCAGAAGCGTCGCAACGGGGCGCTGGAGGACGCGCACGGCGGCACGCTGTTCATCGACGAAATCGCCGACATGCCGAAGGAAACCCAGAGCAAGATCCTGCGGGTCCTGGTTGATCAGAACTTCCAGCGCGTTGGCGGCGCGACGCGTGTCTTTGTCGATGTGAGAATCATTTCCTCCACTTCGCGGGATCTTAAGGCCGAGATCACGGCCGGGCATTTCCGCGAGGATTTGTTTCATCGCCTCGCCGTCGTTCCACTCCTGGTTCCCGGCCTCTCGGAGCGGCGCGAGGACATTCCCGAACTGATCGACGTCTTCATGGACCAGATTTCCATGGCCACCGGTCTGCCGAAGCGCCTGATCGGTCCGGACGCGCTGGCGATCCTCCAGACGCATGACTGGCCCGGCAACGTGCGCCAGCTGCGCAACAATATCGAGCGTCTGATGATTCTCGCCGCCGGCGATCCTTCCACGGTGGTGACGGCCGAGATGCTGCCGCAGGACGTCGGGTCCGCGGCTCCTCCGACACCGGCCGGGGCAGGCGGAGAACGCCTGCTTGGGCTGCCGTTGCGCGAGGCGCGGGAAATCTTCGAGCGCGAGTATCTGATTGCTCAGGTCAACCGTTTTGGCGGAAACATCTCCCGAACAGCCGAGTTCGTCGGCATGGAACGCTCCGCCCTGCACCGCAAACTCAAGTCGCTCGGTGTCTAGGGTGAAATCTCAACAGAATGGCTGACATGCGGATTCAGTGCTTGCTGCGATGCGGTCAGTTGTATGATCATGTTTGTGTTGCGGTGCAATCGGGTGGTGTCGACAGCGGCAGCCACCCCCGGCTCCGGATAACCGCAGGCGTCCTGTGACCTTCGGGTCGGGCGACTGCCGGTTCCGGCGCGAAGGACAGAGGCAAGAAAATGGCGAATGAACGAGGGCAGAATCTCCAGGACGTGTTCCTGAACCATGTCCGGAAGAACAAAATCCCCCTGACGATCTTCCTTGTGAATGGTGTCAAGCTGCAGGGTGTCGTCACGTGGTTCGACAACTTCTGCGTTCTGCTGCGCCGGGATGGCGTGTCCCAACTGGTCTACAAACACGCGATCTCGACCATCATGCCCGGCGCCCCGGTCACGCTGTCGAGCCCGATGGAAGATGAGGCTTGATGGCCGTCCCAGCCGCAGGCGGCGCATGACGTGAAGGACAGGCGAACGCCGGACCTGCCAAGCTTCGACGCTGCCTCGGCGGCAGAGCAGCGGGTTGCCGCTCATACCCGCACGCTTGTCGTCGGTCCTTACCTGCAGGAACGCGCCGCCGCGAGGGCGGGTGAAACCGCGACGCGAGGCTTCGAGGCGCGGCTCGACGAGGCTGTCGGCCTTGCCGGCGCCATCGACCTGAACATCGTGCGTGCCGAAATCGCCCCACTCAAGACGCCGCGACCGGCGACCTATCTCGGCGTGGGCAAGATTGAACAATTCAAGGCGCTGGTCGAGCAGGAGGACATCGCCCTCGTGCTGGCTGACTGCGCGCTTTCGCCGGTGCAGCAGCGCAATCTCGAAAAGGCGCTGGGCGCCAAGGTGATCGACCGGACCGGACTGATCCTGGAAATTTTTGGCCGGCGCGCCCGCACGCGGGAAGGAGCGCTTCAGGTTGAACTCGCGCACCTGCACTACCAGAAGAGCCGACTTGTCCGCTCTTGGACCCACCTGGAACGCCAGCGCGGTGGCTTCGGCTTTCTCGGCGGTCCGGGCGAAACGCAGATCGAGGCCGACCGCCGCCTGATCCAGGAGCGCATGAAGCGAATCGAGCGCGAACTGGAAGACGTCAGCCGCACCCGCGGACTGCATCGCGCCAGCCGGGACAAGGTGCCGTTTCCGACCGTCGCTCTGGTTGGCTATACCAACGCCGGCAAGTCGACACTGTTCAACCGCATGACGCGGGCCGAAGTCCTGGCCAAGGACATGCTGTTCGCCACCCTCGACCCGACGACCAGGGTCATCGAGCTGCCCCATGGCAAGAAGGCCATCCTTTCGGACACGGTGGGCTTCATTTCCGACCTGCCGACCATGCTGGTCGCGGCGTTCCGGGCAACCCTTGAGGACGTCATTCTCGCCGATCTCATCCTGCATGTGCGCGATGTGGCGCACGAGGACGCGGAAGCGCAAGGCGCGGATGTGCGCCGGATTCTCGGCGAACTCGGCATCGACGAGGCACAGTCCGCCCGGGTCCTGGAGGTCTGGAACAAGGCGGACCTGCTGCCACCGGACGAGCGCGAGCGGCTGCTCGGCCTTTCGGCCCGGGAACGACCGGGGGAGGGGCGGCCAGTGCTTGTTTCAGCCCTGACCGGCGAGGGAATCGCGCAACTTCAGGCGGTGATCGAAGAGCGCCTGTCGCAGGGGCACGAGCGTCGGCAGGTGCTCATGCCCGGATCGGACGGCGGTGGGATCGCCTGGATCTACGAAAACTGCGAGGTGCTGGGGCGCGAGGATCGCGACGATGGCACCGTTGCGCTCGACATCCGGCTGTCGCCGGAACGTGTCGAGCGGTTCGAGCGCCGGATCAGGCCGCTTTCGGGCGCTTGACCGGGGCAGGGCGGGACGCTTCGGCCGTCCGGAGCGGCTCCATGTAGTAGTCTTCACCGCCGGCCAGATCGCTGAATCCGCCATCGCCATTGCTCCAGAGCCGCGAAAGCTTGAGCACCGGCTTGTCTGCGAGGGCAGGCCGTTGGGTTTGGACGAAAGGTGCTCGCGACGTGCCTTGCATGATGCACTCCTGAGATGTGGACGCCCAGACGGAAGTCACGGGCGACGGATCATTGCGGCGAGTTTGCGGATTTCGGCGCTCAGCCCAAGAAGGCGCTCGCGCGAGGCAGCGTCCATGTCGGTCTCGATATCGCTGCGCATCGCGTTGAGAGCCTCGCAGGACGAACGGATCGCGTCGAGATTGTCGGGCAGGCGCGGCAGGGCGCTCCCCGGTGCTTCCGGACGGCAATTGGACGCGGCAGACATGATGCACAGCCCCGATTGGTTGCGGCGCAGTGAAGCGCAAAGCCTTTCAAGGTGCGCTAACCAGACCGCTACAATTCTCGGGACATGCGCATTTCCGTCGGGCGCGGGACCGCCCGATTCCGACGCGGCGCGCAGAAGTGCTAGACGTCCTCGACGCTGTAGACGATGAACGGCTGCAACTCCCCGTCCTGGTCCTTGATCGAGACGTATTCGCCTTCCTTGAAGGCATGGGAGCCCAGCCGGTATCCGGCCTCGTCGTCCTCATCGCCGGCGATGTCGTAGTGGAAAGCCCAGCTGCCGCCCGGCCGACGGGTCAGGTGGCCGAGGTCATCCTCGTCGTTCGCCCAGAAGCGCTTGACGCGGCACTGCTCGCGCACCTTGTGCCAGGCTTCGGCATCGATATGGGCATCGGCGTCGAGCGGCGCGACAAATTCATACCCGTGCTTGTAGGACCCGTTTGGAAAGTCCTTTGTGCGGGCAAGATGCAGGGTAATGCGCTGGAGTTTCGATGCGGACATGGATGCCTCGTTGAAAGCGATGCGCAAATCTTTCGTGCCCCGGCTCTTCGCGCCTTGCTTTGGATCAAGCGCTCTGATGGGGCGGGGAGCGGGAGGTCGCCGCAATCGGCCTTCCCTTTCTTGCGCGAACACGGCACAGTATGCGCGAAAGGACTTTCGATGACGATCGGTCCACCCGAGAGAGATTCGAACCGACCGCCATCGCCGGCAACGAACAGGGACTACGGAACCAGGATTGCGACGGATCGCCAGCCATGCGCGATGCGGCGTGACCATGTGTATGCGGCGCTGGACCTAGGTACGAACAATTGTCGTCTGCTCGTCGCGCGACCGAGCTGGAATGGCTTTCGCGTGGTCGATGCCTTTTCACGCATCGTTCGGCTGGGCGAGGGACTTGGTTCGAGCCGCCGCCTTGGCCCCGCGGCAATGGATCGGACGCTGGACGCGCTGAAAGTTTGCCGCGACAAGATCGCGAATCGCGGGGTATCGCGCGCCCGTTTCGTCACCACCGAGGCCTGTAGGGTAGCGGAGAACGGAGCGGAATTCCTTGATCGCGTCGAGCGCGAGACGGGCCTGGCCCTGGAAGTGCTGGACCGCTCGGAGGAGGCGCACCTTGCCGCCGCCGGCTGCGCCACCCTGGCGGACCGCGCGGCGGAAAGCATCGTCCTGTTCGACATTGGCGGCGGTTCCACGGAGATCGTCTGGTTGCGCAATGGCGCGCTGGCCCACGCCGGCACGAGGTCGCGCGTGGCGGCCTGGGCCTCGCTCACGGCGGGTGTGGTGACCTTGGCCGAGCGCCACGGCGGGATTCATGTCACCCCCGACAGCTTCGAGGACATGGTGGCGGACGTGGCCGAGAAGCTGGAGGAATTCGCCAGCCAGGCCGCCTCTGCCGCCGAAGCGGAGAATTTCCACCTGCTGGGCACCTCTGGCACCGTGACCACGCTGGCCGGCATCCATCTCGGCCTCGCGCGCTATGATCGCCGCCAGGTCGACGGGCTGTGGATGTCCGACGGGCAGATCGACTACGTCATCAACCGTCTGCTCGCCATGTCCTATGATGACCGCGCGGCGAACGGCTGCATCGGCTCGGAACGGGCCGACCTCGTGCTGCCGGGCTGCGCCATTTTCGAAGCCATCCGCCGGGCCTTCCCAAGCCGGCGGGTGCGGATCGCGGATCGGGGCCTGCGCGAGGGTATCCTCGTCGAACTGATGCAGGCCGATGGCGCCTGGAAGGGCGGTCCGCAACGATGAGTGACGGCAAGACAGGGCGTGGCGAGGGCGGACGACGCGAGCTGGCGGTGCGCTTGAAGAACGCCCGCGCGCACAAGCCATCCTCCCAGCAATGGCTGCGCCGGCAGCTCAACGACCCCTACGTGTCGCGTGCCAAGGCGGAAGGCTACCGCTCCCGCGCGGCCTACAAGTTCCTCGAAGTCGACGAAAAGTACCGCTTGCTCAAGCCTGGCATGCGCATCGTAGATCTCGGCGCAGCGCCCGGCGGCTGGTCGCAGATCGCCGCGAAGCGTGTTGGCAGCGCCGACGGCAAGGGCAAGGTCGTGGGTATCGATCTGCTCGACATCGAGCCGATCGCCGGCGTCGATTTCGCGGTCATGGACTTCAACGACGCCGATGCGCCCGAGCGCCTCCAGGCAATGCTCGGCGGCCCGGCCGACGGGGTGCTGTCCGATATGGCGGCCAACACCACAGGTCACAAGAAGACCGATCACCTGCGCATCATCGGGCTGGCGGAACTGGCCGCAGACTTCGCGCGGCAGGTGCTGGTGCCCGGCGGCTTTTTCCTGATCAAACTGTTCCAGGGCGGCGAAACCGGCGAACTCGTCACGGCGCTCAAGCGCGACTTCGCCACGGTCCGCCACGTGAAACCGGCCGCCAGCCGGTCGGATTCTGCTGAATTATACGTGTTGGCAACGGGTTTTCGCGGCGGGTCATAGCGCATTTCGCTCCCCGGCCCGTCGCCGCATGTCGCAAGCGATGCCGGGTCATCCTCGCGAGACCTTCTTCTTTGCAGCCGGCGCAGGAGGACAGGGCGGAACTTCCGCTTCCAGAATCTTGTTTTCCGCACGGGTGAGGCCGCGCAGATCGAGGTTTTCGAGAAATGGCAGGAAGTCGTTCCCGTCCGCGCTCAGGAAGATTGTCGCCGGAACGCGCGCCGGCGACAGGTCGGCGCTGCGGCACCCCTTGGCGTCCACCTTGATCTCGACGCGGCGCGAGTCCGGCGCGGTGTGCCGGAAGGCGGCGTATTGGGCCTGTAGCGTCCGAATTCGCGGATAATCCGCTGGATCAAGCCGAAGGACAATCGGGCGCTCTCCAGCAACATGCGCGACCGGCGGCAATTCGGCGGTTTCCTGCAGGACAAACACTTCTTCGGTCAGGTCGTCCCCTGCCGACTTCGGCCCATGCCGGAACCGGATGCGTATGCCGCCGGGCAGGGCTCGGATCGCCTCGGTGAGCACGATGGCAACGCGCGGCAGGGCAGGGTCGAAGCCCAGCGCATCGAAACCGCGCAGTTTCCATTGTGTCGCCAGCGGAACCTGGCCGCAGGCTGTTAGGCCGAGCAACAGCAAGGCGACGATCGGAGCCAGTCGCAGGAGGCTCCACAGATTGATGAGACCGGGCATGCTTTCTCTTTCATGGAAAATAATTATTGTTTGACAATAAAAATTTATCGACTAGATTTGGCTTGTCAATGGGTAGACGGAACTTTTCGATGAACGCAGAAGCCATCGGAACGCCACCAGGACCGCAGCCGGACGTTAACGAGCTGCGCCGTCGCATCGGCTGGATCTGCCATGTCGTGCGTTGGTCCGCGGTTTTGTATGCAGTGTGGATTTTCTGGCTGATCGGCAGCTTCTGGTCGGACGGGGAGAGGGTGCGGCGCACCTATGGCTTCATCACCGGCCTGCCGCTGACCGAGCCTCTGGCCTGGCAGCGCGCCGCCGGATACGGCATCAACGCGCTCGACTGGTTGCTGGTCGTGGCGGCGATTTTCGCGGTCTGGCAATTGATGGGGGAGTATCTGCGCGGCCGCATCTTTTGTCCCGCTGCGGCGATCTGGATGCGCAGGATCGGGATATTCGGCAGCGCCGCGATGGTGCTCGATATCCTCTGCCGGCCGCTGACGAGCGCCATCATGTCCCTGCACATGCCGGAGGGGGCGCGGTTCATTGCCGTGACGGTGCAGCCGAACGACCTGTTGATCCTTTTGTTCCTGCTCGCCTTCGTGGCTCTGGCGCACATTTTCAAGAGCGCTGCGGAACTGGCCGAAGATCACGCGCAGATCGTGTGAGGCCCTGTGGCGATCATCGTCAACCTGGATGTCATGCTCGCCCGCCGCAAGATGCGCTCGCGCGAACTTGCCGAGCGCATCGGCCTTACCGAGGCCAATGTGTCGTTGCTGAAATCCGGAAAGGTGAAAGGCATCCGCTTCGAAACGCTCGAACGCATTTGCGAGGTGCTGGACTGCCAGCCCGGCGATATCCTCGAGTTTCGCGACGATAGCGACCGATAGGCGCACTTTCGTCGTTGCCGCTTTTCAGGCCCGTTTGTCCTCGGCCCGCGCCTCGTTCCAGAGCGCGTCCATTTCTTCCAGCGTCGCCTGTGCCGGAGAGCGGCCGAGGGCGGCAAGCCGGCGCTCGATATGGGCAAAACGGCTCTGGAATTTCGCGTTGGCGCCCCGCAGCGCGCGTTCCGGATCAACATCGAGATGGCGAGCCAGGTTGGCGGTGACGAACAGCAGGTCGCCGATTTCCTCGGTCCGTTCGGCAGCGCCGCCGTGGTCCAGCGCCTGCTCGACCTCGTCGAGTTCCTCGCGCATCTTGGCGATGACGGCGCGCGGGTCGTTCCAGTCGAATCCGACCTTGCCGGCCTTGTCCTGCAGCTTCACGGCGCGAGTGAGGCCGGGCAGGGTGGTTGGAACCCCCGCCAGCACGCCCTGCTCCTGCGGAACGAAATCCGCACCCTTGCCCCTGCGCGCCGCCTTCTCCGCCTTTTCCTCGGCCTTGATGCGATCCCACGCGCCTTT
>DAOMXN010000032.1:13240-15545 GCA_035437025.1 Beijerinckiaceae bacterium
GACCTTGCTCGCTCAGCGACCGCGTCGCTCCATGCTCAGAGACGCGCAATCCCGCCGGCCGGCTTCATAACATGCTGCCACTTTTTGCAGCCGCACGAACTCCTGCATGATCCACACGCCCGCGAACAGCAGAGCCAGCACCACCGCCAGACCGGCGAGGTTGGCGTAACGGCGCTTGCGCAGGCCGATACGGTCGTACCAATGGTTCTCGTTGGCGTTGGGACGCACCACGGTGCCGCTTTGAGCCAGCGGCACAACGCCCGGACAGGAAATGATCGTGGTGACGCGCGCGGTCATCTGCGACGCGTCTCCTGGACCATCCGACTTGGCGTTCTGCTGAATCATGGCGCGCAGCGCTCCGGCGACGGAAGCATCACTATGCGCAATCGGATGGCGTAATCCAGTGCTTTTTCGCGACAGATCGCCGGCATTGTGGCCGCGATGGCTCACAATCCCGCGTCTGACTTGACATGTGTCAGGCGAATTCGATGCGCATGCCATCATGCGCGGGCACAATGTGCGCCGGCAGTTTGCTGGCCAGGCTGCCGTAGTCGAGGTCGGAATGCAGATTGGTCAGGATGGCGCGCTTGGGCTTCAGCCGCTCGATCCAGTCCAGCGCCTCGGAAAGCGAGAAATGCGTCGGGTGCGGCGTTGGGCGAAGTGCGTCGATGATCCACAGGTCGAGATGTTCCAGATAGGCGATAGAACCGTCCGGAATGCGGGAAACATCAGGGGTATAGGCAACTTTGTTGAAGCGAAGTCCGAGCACCTCGATTTCGCCGTGGGTGAGCGGAAATGTCTCGAATTCCACGGACCCGCCACGCCCGGCGATCTCCAGCGGCCTGCCGCACTCCACCGTGTGGAGCCGAAGGATCGGCGGATACGGGCTGCCGGCCGGCGTGGCGAAGCAATAGCCGAAGCGGTTGACCAGCGATTCCGTGGCGTAGCGATCGGCGAACACGTCGACGCGTCGGCGCATGACCATGGTCAGCGGGCGCAGGTCATCAAGACCGTGCGTATGGTCCGCATGCTCGTGGGTGATGACGACGGCGTCCAGATGTTTCACATCCGCGTCGAGCAGCTGTTCGCGCAGGTCCGGCGAGGTATCGACCAGCACGGTAGTGGGCAGGGCGTCCCCCTGCCCCTTGAAATCGATCAGGATCGAGCAGCGGCGGCGACGGTTCCTGGGCTCCGCCGGATCGCAGGCGCCCCAGCCCTGGCCGACGCGTGGCACCCCGCCTGAGGAGCCGCAGCCGAGAATGGTGACGGTTCCGCCCCTGTTCATGCCGCTTCCCGCGCCGGTAGCGGCGGCATCTTCGAAAAGACGCGCAGGGCATTGTCCGTGGTGATCCGGGCGACCTCGCCGGTGCTGACGCCTTTCACCTCGGCCAGCATCTCGGCGGTATGGCGCACGAAGGCCGGCTCGTTCTTCTTGCCGCGATGCGGTACGGGCGCGAGATACGGCGCGTCCGTCTCGACCAGCAACCGGTCGATGGGCGAGGCGGCTGCGATCGCGCGCACCTCCTCGGAGGCCTTGAATGTCAGGATGCCGGAGAAGGACAAATAGAAGCCGAGCGCCAGACCGCGCCGGGCCAGCTCCGGCCCGGAGGAGAAGCAATGCAGGATGGCCGGAAACGCACCCTGTGCATGTTCCTCTTCCAGGATCGTGATCATGTCGTCATCCGCCGCCCGGGCATGGATGACCAGCGGCAGTCCGGTGGCGCGCGCCGCCGCGATATGCACGCGGAACGAGCGCGCCTGGGTGTCGCGCGGGCTCTTGTCGTAGTGGTAGTCCAGACCGGCCTCGCCGATGCCGACGCACTTGGGGTGCTGTGACAGCCGGATCAGCTCCTCGGCGGTGATGTCCGGTTCCTCCGCCGCGTTGTGGGGATGTGTGCCGACCGTGCAGAACACCTCCGCATGGGAATCCGCCAGGGCTCCGTAAGTCGCGAACTTCCTGACACGGGTCGAGATCGTCACCATGCGGTTGACGCCATTGGCACGGGCGCGGGCGATCACCCCGGAAATGTCACCGGAAAGATCGGGAAAATCGAGGTGGCAATGGGTGTCGACGAGCATGGCAGCGGCAGGAATATTCGGTTGGCCCGCACTAGCGGGAGCAGGGCATCATGGCAACAGCATGCGCTGAACACGCACGCGTATCAGTTCCGGACCTCAGGCGGTCGACCCTACCCTTTCGCAGCCCCCTCCTCCGCCTCTACGAAACGGGGGAAAATGCCGCTCGGTGCCGGCAGGTTTGCGCCCGAGACCAGCCGGCCGGCCGGTCCAAGCGCCGCGAAGCCGC
>DAOMXN010000033.1:0-14775 GCA_035437025.1 Beijerinckiaceae bacterium
CGGTGCCGGCGCCGCACCCCGCGCCGTCCGGGCAGCAGCCGCATGACTCCCTTGCCTGGGTGAAGCCGCAGCGACAGGCGGACGAGGGGCAGGACATTCTTTCCGCACACCAGCTCGGCAAGGCCTATCGCGGCCGCGAGGTGGTGAAAGGCGCAAGCCTCTATGTCCGCAAGGGCGAATCTGTCGGGTTGCTCGGCCCCAACGGCGCGGGCAAGACCACGATCTTCTACATGATCACCGGGCTGGTTCCGGCGGACAAGGGTCAGATCGTGCTGGATGGGCACGACATTACGCCGCTGCCGATGTATCGCCGCGCGCGGCTCGGCATCGGCTACCTGCCGCAGGAGGCCTCGATTTTCCGTGGCCTCACGGTCGAAGAGAACGTTCGCGCCGTCCTCGAGGTCGTCGAACCGGACAAGAAGCGCAGAGAAAAGGAACTCGATGCGCTGCTGGAAGAGTTCAATATCGCCCGGCTGCGCAAGTCGCCGTCCATTGCGCTGTCCGGTGGCGAGCGGCGTCGCTGCGAGATCGCGCGGGCGCTGGCAGGGAGGCCGTCCTTCATGCTGCTGGACGAGCCCTTCGCGGGCATCGATCCCATCGCGGTTGGCGACATCCAGGCGTTGGTGCGCCAGCTCACCGCGCGCGGCATTGGCGTGCTCATCACCGATCACAACGTGCGCGAGACGCTCGGCCTCATCGACCGCGCATACATCATCCACTCCGGTCAGGTGCTGATGGAAGGCTCGCCGGACGAAATCATCGCCAATCCCGACGTGCGTCGTCTCTACCTCGGCGAAGATTTCCGGCTCTGAGCAAATGCCGGGTTATTGCTTCGCTGCCACCGGGCGCGCTGAAGCAAGCCACTGCCCGACGATCTTGCGCTCGGCCTGCGTCATCGACGTGATGTTGTTGGGCGGCATGGCCCGGGTCGCAACAGTCTGGATACGGATCAGCTCGCGATTCGCCGCCACGTCGGCCGGCGTTTCCAGGCGCACGCCTTTGGGAGCGACGCCGATCCCCCGCCAGACCGGTTCGCGCGCATGACACATCGAACAGCGGCTCTGGATGATCTCGGCCACCTCTTTGGGCGCCTCGGCCCGTCCCGCGAGGGCTTTTTCCTCCGGCATGGGGCCGAGGCCGAGATGTTCCCGGCCGCCGGGTGACGATGCGGCGCTGATGTAGGCGGCCGCGAGCATCAACAGGATCGCCACCGCCCAGGCCCAGTAGGGGCTGCCCTTGCCGGCATGGCGGAAGTTGTAGAACACGCGAATCAGCGCGCCGGCCACCAGAACCATCCCGATGATCACCCAGGAATAGGGCGAGGAGTAGGTCAGCGGGTAGTGGTTCGACAGCATCAGGAAGACGACCGGCAGGGTCAGGTAATTGTTGTGGGTGGACCGCTTCTTGGCCTGCTTGCCGAACTCGGGATTGGGGGTACGTCCGGCGATCAGGTCGGCGATCACCTTGCGCTGGTTCGGGATGATGTTGAAGAACACGTTCCCGGACATGATCGTCGCCATCAGGGCGCCGGTATGGATCAGCGCGCCGCGCCCGGAAAAGACCTGCTGGAACCCGTAGGCGAAGGCCATGACGATGGCGAAGCCGATCGCGGCCAGCAGCACTTCATTGTCGCCGAGCTTCGAATTGCACAGGAAATCATAGAGCAGCCAGCCGGCGGCCAGCGCGACGATGCCGATCAGGATCGCCTGGATCTGGGTCAGGTCCCGAACGGCCGGATCGATCAGGTACAGGTCGGCGCTGAAGTAGTAGATCCAGCACAGGAGCAGAAAGCCGGACATCCAGGTCGAATAGGACTGCCACTTGTGCCAGATCAGCTCTTCCGGCAGCTTCTCCGGTGCCACGAGGTACTTGCGCACTTGGTAGAATCCGCCGCCATGCACTTCCCACGTCTCACCGCCCTTGGCGATATCGGGCACCGCCCGCATATGGGCATCGATGTGCATGAAATAGAAGGACGAACCGATCCAGGCCATGCCGGTGATGATGTGCAGCCAGCGCAGTGCCAGCCCGCCCCACTCGATGAGCACCGTCTCCATGCTTGTCCGTCCCTGATCCGTCGATTTGCCACAGGATGGCACGAACGCACGTGGGATTACAGGTCCCCGTTTTGAGAGCTGCTGCGAAATTTCAAGACAATCGCGCCCCTCAGCCCGGTTCCAGCACGATGCGCCGGATGGTTGCCTTGTCGACTTCGGACCGGCTGTAGAGCAGCGGGACATAGCGGCCACCCGCCCAGAGCGGCGCGAGATCCCGATAATGCGGGCTCTTTGGATCGCCGGACTGGCCCGGGGCGTTGAGGCACAGGCTGTTGTCCCAGCCGCCGACATCGATGGCGAGCCGGACAGAGGCGCCATGCAGGATGCGGAAGTCACTTGGCCGATAGCCGGTGTGCATGGGAGTCGAAGCGCTTCCACCCTTTGGCAGCGGGCCGACATCGAAGCGGCCGCGCCCGGATTCCGGCAGCAGGCGGGACACCACATGTTCGAAATAGCCATGATGCAGGCGGCCCCACTGCCACTGCGCGGTGTCCTTCCCCATCCTGGCCGCACAGTCGGCATAGGCGGCAGCGAGGGAGGACAGGAGCAGGGCGTTGCGGCCGCTTTCGGGACTTTCGCCGAACCTCCGGTCTGGACGTTCCAGGGCGCGCAGGATGCCTTCGACGTCGCCCGGCATGAGCAGGGCGCGCACGCCTGCATCCGGCACCAGCAGGGCGAACAGCGCCGGCTTGAGATGCCTGGCGAACCAGACCTCGAACAGTG
Source organism: Beijerinckiaceae bacterium (assembly GCA_035437025.1). Taxonomy (GTDB): domain Bacteria; phylum Pseudomonadota; class Alphaproteobacteria; order Rhizobiales; family Beijerinckiaceae; genus JAIUNP01. The sequence goes on from DAOMXN010000033.1 coordinate 2,781, forward strand.
CAGCCGGCGCGCTGTCCGCTTCCAGCCCGCAATCCCAACCGGTGAACATCGCCAGCGCGGCGGCCTCCTCGGCGGTGCGCGCCGACACCTGTCGCAGCAGCGCCAGGAGCCGCCGCGCCGGCAGCGACGTGACGTCGGTTTGCAGCGCTGTCGTATGGCCAAGCGTATGGCTCTCGGTACCGGACAGGACCTCACGAATGCGGTTGGCACGCGAAGCCTCGATCCACTCGTGGCCGACACGGATCTGGTCGTGCGGCCAGTCGGCCGGAAGGTTCATCTCATTGGCGGAGTAGACAAAGCCCCGATCGGGGTTCCTGACGCGCGGCAGCGCATCGGGATCGACCATGCCGTCCCATTCGTGCGAGCCGTCGCCCGGAACTGGCGTCAGCCCGTTCCAGTTCGTCCGCTTCGGATTGAAGCCGGCCGGCATCCAGGCGATGTTTCCCTCGACATCGGCATAGACCATATTGACCGAAGGGGCGCCCCAGCGGCGCAGCGCGGAGCGGAAAGACTCGTAATCGCGCGCCCGCATGGTGGCGAGTGAGGCCGCATAGGCGGCGGACCCCGGTTCCTGCCAGACACTGCGGATGGCGATCGCCAACCGCCGGGACGGGTCCTCGTGAACCACCGGTCCGTGCCGGGTGAACTTCATGCGAACTTTCTGGTCCGCATGGCCCTTGACCGGAACGCGCTCCTCGACGATCCGCATCCGTTCGAACCCCGCGCCGTAGCGATAGGCGTCGGCATCATCCGGATGCGTCTCGTAGACGAAAACATCTTCCAGATCGGCGCCGAAGATCGTCAGCCCGAAGGCGATCGTTCCATTGTGGCCAAGCGATATGCCGGGCAGGGCCGGTTCTCCGGCGCCGATCGCGTCGAATCCCGGCGCCGTGAGGTGCACGAGGTAGCGAAGGCTCGGCACCGAATGGGCGCGGTGTGGGTCCGACCCGAGGATCGGCCGGCCGCTGGCCGTGCGGGACCCGTGGATCGCCCAGTTGTTCGAGCCGTCGGTGTGCTCCCGCAGCTGAACTTCGCCGAGATCGTTGACAATGGACCAGCGCCCGGCCTCCGCCAGCGTCGCCTGGAGCCGTTCCCGGCTCAGCGTCACGCCGGCCGTTGCGAGCTTGAACAGGTCAGCGGCCGATGCCGGGATTGCGGAAAGATCGAGCTTTGGATCAAGGGCCACCGGCGGCTCGATGGTCTTGCGCAGGGCGTCCGTCGCGGCATCGGCGCGGGACAGTATGACCGCGCGCGCGATTTCGGACAGCGCATTCTGCGAGAGCGCATGCGTGCGGATGCGCAGGACATCCTCCGCTGCCCATCGCGCCGGCTTGGTTCCGAGCAGCGCGAACTCGTCCGGCATGTGCTCGGGCCGGCGCTCGGCCAGCGCGATGAAGGCATTGACGCCCCTGACGAAGGCTTCGCAGATCGCCTGCGTGTCGTCGCCATAGCGCGCGTACTCCGCGGTCATATCGCCGCGATACAGGAAGGTTCGGCTTGCGCGATCCTGCTCCAGATAGCCTGGGCCGAAATCGCCGGCCAGCAGGCCGAGGCCGCGCTTGCGCCACAGATCGAGCTGGAACAGCCGGTCGCGCGCCGCGTTGAAACCCTGCACGCAGAACAGGTCATCCAGGGATTGCGCGCGCAGATGCGGTATGCCCCAGCGGTCAATGGCGATTTCGGCCGGCGCCTTCAGTCCGGCCAGGGCGATGCGTTCTTCGGGGATGGACGGAGCCATGATGCTGGGCCGCTTGTCGAATGCAGCGTCGTGGGGGGCATCGCGCTAGCAGCCGCGCTGCTTCCGGCTTCCGGCGATCGGGGCGCCATGTAACCAGACCTTCAGCCTCTGGAACAGCACGCCATGGCAAAATCGAAGCGCGACCGGTCGCCTCCCGCGCCGGGTCCCGATCCTGTCCTCGGCCGTGCTCAGGGCACCCACTGCATGTTCATCACGGTCAGGGCTTCCGCAGGCGTCGGTTTCCATCGCAATTCCCGGCGGGCCGCGTAGATGGCGTAGTCCTGATAGAGCGGCAGGCTGGCCATATCCTCGTTCAGGATCTCGAACGCCCTGCGGTAGTGGGTCTTGCGCCGGCTCTCGTCGATGATGACGCGCGCCGCGTCGACCTCGGCGTCAAAGGCCGGATTGGCGTATTTCGACCAGGGGCTGCCGCTTCGGAACATCGGGAAGATCACACCATCGGCATCCTGGCAGGCGCAGGACCAGCGCCCGAGCGACAGGTTTCCGGCCTCATCCGGACGCCCCTGACGCCGGCGAAGGAAGGTCGGCTGGTCCATTGTCTGGATCTCGACCTTCAGGCCGACGTCGGACAGCATCTGCTGGATCGCCTGCACGATGCGCGCATCGTATACCGGCGAGGTCAGGAAGGTCAGTGTCTTGCCCTCTGCGCCAGCCTCCTTGATCAGCGCCCTGGCGCGGACCGGATCGAACGGATAGCCTTTCACATCGTCCACATATCCTGTGCTCGCCGGCGTCAGCATCACCTCGACAGGGTTCGCATACCCCTGCAGCAGCGCCTCGATGATGGTCTTGCGGTCGATGGCATAGGCCAGGGCCTGCCTGACGCGCCGGTCATCGGTCGGGGGCTGCATCGCGTTGATGAAAAGATAGCCGATGCGCTCGGTCGGTCCGGACAGAACCTGGAGATTGCGATCCGCCTTGACCTGCTGGGCCTGATCGGGCGTGAGACCGCGCGCGAGATCCGCCTTGCCGGTCTTGAGGTCCGCGACACGCGTGGACAGGTCGGGCACGAGACGGAAGGCGAGCGTCCGGAACGGCGGCCTGCCGCCCCAGTAGGTGTCGTTCGCCTCAAGGGTGATGCCGATGCCCTTCTGCCAGGACTTGAACCGGTAGGGGCCAGACCCCATCGGCTCCAGGTTGAATTTCTGGTCGCCGACCTTCTCGACATAGGCCTTTGGCACGATGGACATCTTGACCAGCTGGGCCATCAGGGCCGGATAGGTCGACTTCGTCTTCATCCGCATCTTTGCCTGCCCGACAGCCTCGACCGTATCGATCTGGTCGAACTGTGAAAGCTGCGGGCTCTTCAGGGCCGGATCGGTGACGCGCCGGATCGAGAACACCACATCGTCCACGGTCAGCGGCGAGCCATCGTGGAAGCGAATGTTCATGCGCAGGTCGAACTCGATCGTCCGGTCGTCGAGGTATCGCCAGCCCGTTGCCACCTGCGGCACGATCCTGCCTTCCGGGTCGCGGGTGACGAGGTTGTCGAAAACATTGCGGTAGACCATGTAGCTGTCCGTATCCCAATGGAGATGCGGATCGAGCGTCGCGGCATCGCCGGGCATGGCGACAACGAACGTTTCCCTGGCGTATTGCGCCCGGGCTGGCTGGGCGATCAGCACGGCCGCGGTCATCGCGGCCATGAGCAATGTCCGTATCATGGGGCCCCCCTTCTGCCGCATCGGGCTGTGGCGTGCGATCAGACCGGCGGCTGAGGTGCTGGCGGTGGCGGGACCTGGAGCCCGGCGGTTTTCTTGCAGAATGCGGCGATCTCGGCATGGGTCGCGAACCAGACCCCTGGCAGGCTCTTCGCCAGCTTGATGATCTCCTCGAGAATCCAGAGGCGCGAGCGGTGGCCGATGACATGGGGATGCATCGTCAGCACGTAGAGACCGCCGTCGTCGTAGGCCGCCTCCAACTCGCGGCGAAAGATGTCGAATACCGCTTCCGGCGCGGTGTAGGGGCGCAGGGCTGCCATCCGGTCCATGTTGAAATAGACCGCGTCATCGCGAATCCACTCGACCGGGAGCTCCACGATCCCCGTAGGCTGCCCTTCGTCGAGCAGTTCGTAGGGATCGTCGTCCGCCATCAGCGAGGAATCGTACAAGAGGTCCATCTCGCGGATGATTTTCAGCGTGTGCGGCGAGAAATCCCAGGACGCCGTGCGCATGCCGACCGGCGCCGAACCGGTGATCCGCGACAGCACTTCACGCGCGCGCAGTGCGAGTTCGCGCTCGGCTTCGTAGGGCAATGTCGAATTGAATTCGTGGATCCAGCTGTGGATGCCGATCTCGTGCCCTTCCTTCACCACCTGACGGGCCTCGTCCGGATTGATCAGGGCGGACACCGCCGGCATGAAGAACGTCGCCTTCACACCGTGGCGGCGCAGCACATTCAGGATGCGCGGCGTTCCCTGCCGCGCGCCATACTGGCCCTGGCTGAGCTTGCCGAACGATTCGCCGCCGAACCTCAATTCGATGGTCTCGTGGTCGGCATCGAAGGACAGCGCGACGGCGCAGCGCGCGCCGCCTTTCCATTTCTTGGGTTTCAGCGAGCGTCCGGCGCGCACATGGTTGACCGCCTTGCGCCAGCGTTCCTCCGGCCAGCTCCAGGGCGGATTGTCCGACTGCGCCGACATTCTTGCCTCCCGTGCCCTTGACGCCCTTGAAGTCCCCATCCTGATGCGAAATGCTTAGAGACAGAAGGATTTCAACCGGCGCGTCCTGCGTCCAGGCGCAGGCCCATCGCACATGTCCCTACGCGACCAGACCTCGAAGGCGCAAGCTCGACCTGCGGACAACCTGCGCGGGGCCGCGCTGCTGGTGCTGGCGATGCTGGCTCTCACGCTCGAAGCGGCGGCGATCCGATGGGTTGGTCCTTCCGCCAGCGTCTCGCAGGCCGTCTTCTTCCGCGCGATGGCGCAACTGCTGGTCGTTTGCTGCTGGTCGCTCTGGCGCGGAGGTTTGCCTGACCTGCGCACCGGCCGTCCCTGGCTCCATGTGGCGCGCGGGGCCGGCAGCGTCAGCAGCTGGTGGCTCTATTATTACACCTTCCGGCATCTCGACTTCGCCCTGGCGACGATCCTGACCTTCGCAACATCGCTGTTCGTCGTGCTTCTCGCCCGGCCGATCCTCGGCGAGAAGGTCCGCCTCGGTAGCTGGGTCGCGACCCTGATCGGTTTTGGCGGCGTGGCCCTGGCATCCGGCGTCGGTACGGTGGGTGTCGATCCGACAGTCGCGGTCGGTCTCTCGGCCGCGCTGATCGGATCGCTGGTGGTGTTTCTCAATCGCACCCTGTCCCAATCCGAGGACATGCTGACGATCTTCACCTACATCTGTTTTTTCGTCGTCGCGGCAGCCATTCCGATGGCCTGGTATGACTGGCAGCCGATCAGCTTGGCGCAGACAGCCATCTTGCTGGGTGCGGGCCTGTTGGGCGCGCTTGGCATGCTGCTGACCATCGAAGCCTACGGCCGCGGCGAAACATCCGTGCTCGCCCCGATCCCTTTTGTCCGGATCGTGTTCGCGATGGCCTTCGCCTATCTGCTTTTTGCCGAAACGCCGACCCTGAACATGGTTGTCGGCGCGGTTGTCGTGGTGGGTGCGGCGCTTGCGGTCGCTGCCGGCGAGCGGCGCCCTCCGCGCTGAGCGCCATCACAGCTAGGCGGTCTTCGCCCCGTTGATGGCCAGGTACATCGAATAGAGCGATGTAGTTCCGCAGATGAACAGGCGGTTGCGCTTGGGGCCGCCGAACGTCACGTTCGCGACCACTTCCGGGATCCGGATCTTGCCGATCAGCGTTCCATCCGCGTGATAGCAGTGCACTCCGTCGCCGGCGCTGGTCCAGAGCCTGCCGTCGGCGTCGAAGCGGAAGCCGTCGAAGACCTTGGCGGCGCACTCGGCGAACACCTTGGAGGCACCGAGTCTCTTGCCGTCCGGTTTCACTTTCAAGCGGCGGATGTGACGGGGACCGCCATGCCGATGGCTGATGCCGGTGTCCGAGACGAAAAGGTGGTCCTCGCCCGGAGAGAAGGCGAGCCCGTTCGGCCGTTCGAAATCGTCCGCCACAAGCGAGACAGAGCCCGACGGGTCCACCCGATAGACGTTGCAGCCGCCGATTTCGCTTTCCGCCTTGTCCCCTTCATAGTCGGTCCAGATGCCGTAGTCGGGGTCCGTGAACCAGATCGAGCCGTCGGACTTCACCACGACGTCGTTCGGGGAATTGAAGCGCTTGCCGTGGTAGCGATCGGCGATCACCGTGATCGAACCATCGTGCTCCGTGCGCGTCACACGTCGTGCCTGATGCTCGCAGGTGATCAGGCGCCCCTGCAAATCGACGGTATTGCCGTTCGAGTTGTTCGAGGGCTGGCGGAACACCGAAACCGAGCCGTCGGTCTCGTCGAACCGCAGCATCCGGTTGTTGGGAATGTCCGACCAGACGAGATAGCGTCCCGCGCCGAACCAGGCCGGCCCCTCGCTCCAGCGCGCGCCGGTCCACAGGCGCTCCACCCGGGCATGCGAAATCAGGCAGGCACGAAACCGTGGGTCCTGCTCCTCTGTTCCCGTGCCTTCGACCATTCCGAACATCTTGCTTCCCCGGGGTGCCTTCGACTGGGCGCGATGTGGTGTGCGATGTCTAGCGCGGCGCACGCTTCGCGAGGATGCGTTGAAGCGTGCGGCGATGCATGTTGAGCTGACGCGCGGTTTCGGACACGTTGCGATCACAGGATTCGTACACGCGCTGGATGTGTTCCCAGCGCACCCGGTCGGCGGACATCGGGTTTTGCGGCAGTTCCGGCTTGACGACGCTGCCAGCCTTGAGCGCGGCATCGATGTCGTCCGCGTCGGCTGGCTTGGCCAGATAGTCGAAGGCGCCGAGCTTCACGGCGGTTACGGCCGTGGCTATGTTGCCGTAGCCGGTCAGGATAATGGCCCGTGCCTCGGGACGGCAGCGTTTCAGTTCCTGCATGACGTCCAGGCCGCTGCCGTCGGCCAGGCGCATGTCGATCACGGCGAAAGCCGGTGCAGCCGCCGCGATCGCCGCCATGCCTTCGGCGACGCTCGACGCCATGCGCACGCTGTATCCCCGGCTTTCCATGGCGCGTGCCAGACGCGTGAGAAAGGGACGGTCGTCGTCGACGATCAACAGGCTGTTGTCCGCGGGAAGGTCGGGGGTACCCTGAAACTCGGCCATGATCGCGTCCGTCTGTCCAATGCTTCTCCATAAGCCCATGGCGCGGCAAATGTCACCCCCGCAGCCGCGGCCGGGCCGGGGCAAGGCTCAGCTCGGTGTCTGCCGCGCCTCGAACAGGCGGCGTGGCCACACCATGTGGACCGAAGCGCCGGACACGCCCGGCCGGTTGCCCCAGGTGACGCTGGCGCCCGAACGTTCAAGCAGCGTGCGCGCGATGAAAAGCCCGAGTCCGAGGCCGCCGCCCTCGCCCCGTTTCTCCCCGCGCTCGCCGCCACGGGAGGTGACGTAGGGGTCGCCCAGCCGGTCAAGCACGCCCGCGCCGAAGCCCGGACCGTCATCCAGCACGCGGACCTCAACCGTGTCCGCCGACCAGGATGCGGCCACGGTCACGCGTGCCGCGGCGAAATCCACCGCGTTCTCGACCAGATTGCCAATTCCGTAGATCACGCCGGGATTGCGTGCGCAGGAGGGAACCGCGCCCTCGCCGTCCAGCCTGACATCGATCTCCACGCCGAAATTGCGGTGCGGCGCGACCAGTTCCTCAAGCAGGTGTCCGAGGGTCAATTCGCCATGGGGGCCTGAATCCTCTCCGCCCAACGAGGCGATCTTGCCCAGAATCTCCCTGCACCGCGCGGCTTCGGTCCGCAGCAGCGCGACATCCTCGCGGAACGGATGTTCCGGACCGACCTGCCGTTCCAGTTCGCGCGCCACGACCGCTATGGTGGCCAGCGGCGTGCCGAGCTGATGCGCTGCGGCGGCGGCCAGTCCGTCCACCATCGTCAGGTGCTGTTCGCGGGTGAGAACGAGTTCCGTGGCGGCCAGCGCATCGGCCAGCTGGCGCGCTTCATCGGCGACACGCCAGGCATAGACGCCGATGAACGCGATACCGAGAAGGATCGAAACCCATACGCCCGCCTTGTAGATCCCGGGCACCACCAGGGTCTGGCCGGCGAGCCAGGGCAGGGGCAGGTGCCAGGTCGCAAGAACGGAGGCGCAGGCGACGGCGAGCGCGCCGAGCGCAATCGTCATGCGCGGGGAAAGTACCGTCGCTGAAATCATGACCGGTGCCAGGAACAGATAGGAAAACGGGTTTTCCAGCCCGCCGGTCAGGTAGAGCAGCGCGGACAGCTGCAGGATGTCGAATGCAAGGATCAGGGCGGAGGATCGCCCGTCGAGCCTGTGCCCCTTGGGGTAGGCGACGCCGAGTGCCACGTTCAGCACGGTCGCGACCAGGATCACGATCCCCGTCCCGACGAGCGGGGTTGGAAATCCTAGGACGAATTCCACGAACATCACGGCAAGCGACTGGCCGGCGATCGCCAGCCAGCGCAGCCGGATCAGTGTGTCCAGCCGCAGCCGGAGATGCTGCGAAGCATGGAGCATGGCATCGGCGTCGCGGGTCACGATGGCGGTCCCGCCTTCGCCGATTGGCGCGGTGCGAAAGGAATTTTCTCTGCTATTCCCGAGGCTTGTTGCATTTATGTCGCATTGCAGCAATAGTTTAATGGATTCTGCATGATCGATGGTGTTCAATTGCCTCCGGACTCGTCAATCTCACCATCCGACAGACAAGGGCCGCCACCTGCTTCGGTAGGCGCGCCACAGGGGCAGCGAGAGGCAATCAATGAATCGCAATATGTACTATTTCTACGAGACCGCGCACTCGGTGATCAGCCCGTCGCGCGCCATCGTGGACGCGATCGGTTTTTTCTATCGAAACCCCCTCAACCCGCTGTCGCAGACCCCTTTCGGCCGCAATGTTTCGGCCGCCTGCGAATTGTATGAGCGCCTGACCCGACGTTACGGCAAACCGGCTTTCGCCCTGCCGACAACGGAAATCGACGGGCAGACCGTGCACATCACCGAAACGGTGGTGTGGGAGAAGCCGTTCTGCAAGCTGCTGCGATTCGAGCGTTCGCTGCACCCGGCGACGGCCGGCCAGTCCAAGCTGCTGATCGTCGCGCCGATGTCCGGTCACTATGCCACGCTGCTGCGAGGCACGGTCGAGGCTTTCCTGCCGACGCACGACGTCTACATCACGGACTGGGCCGACGCCCGCATGGTGCCGTTGTCCCAGGGGAACTTCGACCTCGACGACTATATCGATTACGTGATGGAAATCCTGCGTCTGCTGGGGCCGGCCGTGCATGTGGTGGCGGTATGCCAGCCGTCGGTTCCGGTCCTGGCGGCGATTGCCAGGCTGGAGGCTCTGAACGATCCGAGTGCGCCCATTTCGATGACCTTGATGGGGGGGCCCATCGATACGCGCCAGAGCCCGACCGAGGTGAACAAGCTGGCCGAGAAGCGCGGCATCGAATGGTTCCGTAGCAACTGCATCATGCGGGTGCCGTTCCCCAATCCGGGCTTCATGCGCGAGGTCTATCCCGGCTTCCTGCAATTGTCCGGCTTCATGGCCATGAACATCGACAAGCACGTCTCCGCGCACTGGGAGATGTTCCGCCACCTGACCGAGGGCGACGGCGACAACGCCGACAAGCATCGCGATTTCTACGACGAGTATATGGCGGTCTGCGACCTGACTGCGGAGTTCTATCTCCAGACCGTCGACAAGGTCTTCGTGAAACACCAGCTGCCGAAGGGCGAGATGATGCATCGCGATGCGCCGGTCGACCTGAAGGCCATCCGGCGTGTCGCGCTCATGACGGTCGAGGGCGAGAAGGACGATATCTCGGGCGTCGGACAGACCAAGGCGACCCATGATCTGTGCGTCAACATTCCCAAGGATCGCCAGCTCTACCACCTGCAGTCGAAAGTCGGCCATTACGGCGTGTTCAACGGGTCGCGCTTCAAGGCGGAGATCGTTCCGGCCATGAACCGGTTTTATGCCGCGATGGAGCGCAGCGTTCCGGCGGCGCCCGCGCGTCCGCGCCTCGTCGCCTCGCGCAAGGGCTGATCCCGCCGTTCTGGCCGGGGCGCATCGAATCTTCTAAGCCTTGGGGCCATGTTCACCTGGCCACCCCGGCTCCTGCGCCCCGCTGTGCCCGCGCCGCCGAAGGAAGAGCGGTTCGAGGTAGCGCATGAGGGTTCCGTCTATGCCGTAAGCGTCCGTCGCAGCGCGGCCGCGCGGCGCCTGATCCTACGGGTCCGGAACGACACCGGCGATGTCGTCCTGACCGTGCCCAAACGCCTCAGCCTGTCCTGCGCCAAGGATTTCGCCACCCGTCAGGGCGGCTGGATTGCCGCGCGCGTGGCGCGCCTGCCGGATCGTCAGCCATTCGTTCCAGGCGCCGTCATCCCCCTGCGCGGTGTCCTCCACCGGCTGGCTTTGCGGGACGGGCTGCGGGGCGCCGCCCGCATCGAACCGGCCGGGGCGGATGGAACGCCTGGCCTGTCGATTGCCTGCGATCCCGCTCACTTTTCGCGGCGGGTGCTCGATTTTCTCAGGGCCGAGGCCAAGCGCGATCTGACCGCAGCCTCGCGCCGCTATGCCGAGCGTCTCCAGGTTTCGATCGCGCGGATCTCGATCAAGGACACCCGCAGCCGCTGGGGCTCGTGTTCCTCGGCCGGAGCCCTGTCGTACTCCTGGCGCATGATCATGGCGCCACCCCATGTCCTGGACTACCTCGCGGCCCATGAACTGGCGCACCGCATCGAACTTAACCACTCGCAACGGTTCTGGAAAACCGTGGCTGCCATCTGCCCCCATTGGCGCGAGGCGGAAAACTGGTTGACTCGCCACGGTTCCGGGTTGCATCGCTACGGTCCCGCCGGCGGTCGACCAACCGGCCTTTGACATTCAAGCGAGACCGGCGTCCTTGGCCAGGCTGCTCCCCAACACCCTCGGTCTGACGTTGCTGCTGGCGCTGGTCACCTCGACCAATCCCATCGGCACGGACATGTATCTTCCATCGCTGCCGGCGATCCGCGAGTCGCTCCAGGCCTCAACCGCCGAGGCGCAGGCGACCCTTTCGGCGTTTCTCGTTGGCGCGGTGCTGGCCCAGCTCGTCCTCGGTCCATGGTCGGACTATGTCGGCCGGCGGCCGGCGATCCTTCTTGGCCTGGTGCTCTTCGTGGCAGGCAGTATCGCCTGCGCCCTGGCGCCCAGCATCGAGGTCCTGATCGGCGCGCGCGTGCTGCAGTCCTTCGGCGGTGCGGGCGCGGCGGTGATCGGGCGGTCGATGGTGCGCGATCTGTTTTCCGGCTGGAAAGCGGGCAAGGAATTCGCGCGGCTCAATTCCATTCGCGGCGTGGTGCCGCTCGTCTGTCCGCTCCTCGGGGCGGCGCTGACGGGCTGGTTCGGCTGGAGATCGAACTTCGTGGCCATGGCCGTGTTTGGACTGCCCTTGATCGTCGTTGTCGGCATCGCCTTGCCGGAAACGCTGGCGCAGAAGCCGGACAAGCCCTTTTCCGTCAGCGGCGCTGTCGCCGACTATCGCGACATTCTGACCACGCCATCTTTCCTGTTCTACGCCGGGCTGAATGCGTTGGTGTTTTCCGGCTTCTTCGCGTTTCTGTCCGGTTCGGCCTTCGTGATGCAGGGCCTCTATGGGATGAGCAAAACTGAGTACGCTCTCGGGTTCTCGGCCGTGGTGGGTGGCTACATTGCAGGTTCGATGATTGCCCACCGCCTGCAGGCCCGGTTCGCTCCGCAATCGCTGATCTTCGGCGGTCTGGCGGCTACGACTCTGGCCTCGTTCGCGATGCTGTGCCTGATGGTCGCGGATGTGGGCGGGGCGCTCGCCGTGATCATCACCATGGCCCTGTTCACCACCGGCATGGGAACGGTCATGCCCTATTGCGAAGCCGGGGCCTTGCGCCCCTTCTCGGATCGCGTCGGCAGTGCCGCCTCGATGACGTCCATCGTCAACATGTCGGTGGCGGCGCTGTTCGGTCTCGCCGTCGGTCAGATCATCGATGCGTCGGCCATGGCGCTTCCTGCAGCGCTGATGGGTGCCGCAGCCGTGGCGCTCGCCCTGTTCGTGCGGTTCCGCAGCCGCTTCGCCTGAGCGGACGTCAGCGGCTGAGCAACTGGTTGAGCCGTTCGCGATCACTCGTGGACGGGCCGGGCACTGATCGCGG
>DAOMXN010000034.1:0-14213 GCA_035437025.1 Beijerinckiaceae bacterium
GTCCGCAACCGCTGCCGCAGCCGCTATCCGGCGCGACCGGGGCCGGCGGCGAAACGGAGGCGGACCGCGCCTGATAAGGCCGGGCTTGGCAACCTTTCCATTGACGGACGCGGCCGGTTTCCGCATGAACCGGCCGCGCTGCATCGAGCTTCTGCGGGAGACGGAAATGAACGACTGGCCTGTCCACGGCACAATCACCGGTCCGATTGTGATGATCGGTTTCGGTTCTATCGGCAAGGGCACGCTGCCGCTGATCGAGCGGCATTTCCGTTACGACCGCGCGCGCCTGGTGGTGATCGATCCTGAGGACAAGGATCGCCCCTTGCTCGATGAACTTGGCGTGCGCTTCATCCACCGCGCCGTCACGCGCGACAACTACCGGGAGCTGCTCAAGCCGCTGTTGACGGAAGGCGGTGGCCAGGGTTTCTGCGTCAATCTCTCGGTGGACACCTCATCGGTCGACATCATGACGTTCTGCCAGGAGATCGGCGCCCTCTACATCGACACGGTGAACGAGCCCTGGGCGGGCTTCTACTTCAACCTGAGCGCCGGTCCGGCCGCGCGCTCGAACTACGCGCTTCGCGAGACGACTCTCGCCGCCGCGCGCTCGACCCGTGGCAAGCCGACCGCAGTTTCCTGTTGCGGTGCCAATCCGGGCATGGTGTCTTGGTTTGTCAAGCAGGCGCTGCTCAATGTCGCGACCGACCTCGGCCTGAGCTTCGAGGAACCGAAGACGCGCGAGGACTGGGCGCGCCTGATGCAGGCCTGCGGCGTCAAGGGCGTGCATATCGCGGAGCGCGATACCCAGCGATCGAGGAATCCGAAGCCTCTCAACGTGTTCGTGAACACCTGGTCGGTCGAGGGCTTCGTTTCGGAAGGCATGCAGCCGGCGGAGCTCGGCTGGGGCACGCACGAGGCCTGGATGCCGGAGAATGGACGGACGCACGAGACCGGGTGCGGCGCAGCGATCTACCTGCTCCAGCCGGGGGCGAATACCCGGGTCCGCTCTTGGTGCCCGACGCCAGGCGCGCAGTACGGATTCCTCGTCACCCACAACGAGTCGATCTCGATCGCCGACTATTTCACCGTCCGCGATGCATCGGGCAAGGCCGTCTACCGGCCGACCTGCCACTATGCCTACCACCCGGCCAATGACGCCGTCCTCTCCCTGCATGAGATGTTCGGCGCCGAGGGCCGGCGCCAGCCGACATGGCACATCCTCGACGAGAACGAGATCGTGGACGGCATCGATGAACTCGGTGTGCTGCTCTATGGCCACGGCAAGAATGCCTACTGGTACGGCTCCCAGCTTTCCATCGAGGAGACGCGCCGCATCGCCCCGTACCAGAACGCGACCGGCCTGCAGGTGACCTCGGCTGTGCTGGCGGGCATGGTCTGGGCGCTGGAAAACCCGAATGCCGGAATCGTCGAGGCGGACGAGATGGATTTCAGGCGCTGCCTTGAGGTGCAGCTGCCCTATCTCGGTCCGGTCATCGGCGCCTATACCGACTGGACGCCGCTCGACAACCGGGGAAAGCTGTTCTCGGAGGATGTGGACACCGCCGACCCCTGGCAGTTTCGCAACATCCTGGTGCGCTGACCATCCGGCGGGCCGCGAGGGGCGAAGCCTCGCGTCGTGCGCTCGCTCGCGGCGTCAGGCGTAGTGCGTCTCCTTGCGCGCCTGCAGCCTGCGGGCGATCGCCCGTTTTGGCCAGCCGAGCAGCCGCGCGAGGATCCAGCCGACAAAGCCGCCGAGAATCGCCAGAACGCCGCCTTCTCCGGTGAAAGGTATGGCCGGCTCGTAGTCATTGAAAGTCGAGCGGGCGGTTTCCCGGTCGAGCCGCGTCGCGAGAGCCATCGTCAGGTTGCCACCCGACAGCTTCGCCATGTCGTCGCGGAAGCGCTCCAGCCGCTGCTGGCGTGCGATGGTGTCAATCATCGCCGCGCCGCGTTTGCGGAACAGTTCCTCGGCGTTCTCGGTGTGCTTCCTCAGAGCCTCGGCGCGCGACAGACCTTCGGAGCGGGCATCCGCATCGAAGCGTTCGACGATCGCGCGCAGCTCATCGGTGGCGCCGCCAAGGCGCTGGCGATACTGCTGCGCGAATTCCGGAAGCTGGACCGCACTGACGCCGCCCACCACCACCATTGCGCTTGTCAGTAGCCTGGCGATCACGCCGCACCTCCGTGCTGGCTTCGATGCTCCACCGTCCCCGCCGGCAGGATCGATCAACCGCCAGGCAAGGTCAACAGTCCGGCAGCGCCATCCTCGGTGCCGAACAGCAAGCGCTGCCCGGCGCCATCCCAGGCCAGGGCGGTGACAGGGCCGCCGGTTCCACGCCGCACCATGAGTTCCGCCGCATCGGTCAGGCGCACGAGCAGCACCCAGCCATCCTCGTAGCCGATGGCCAGAACCAGCGCCTTGGGGTGGAACGCGACCTGCGTCGTCCGTTTCGGCCTGACGCCGCACTCGCGCGGCGCCTTTCCGGTGGGACCCGTCCCGGAGAATGGCCAGATGATCGCGGCCTCGGCGCCAGAGGTCGCCAGCCACGCGCCATCGCCGGACCATGACAGGGAACGCGTCTTGGCCGGGTAGCCCGACATGCGCATATGCGTCTTCTCAGGCAGCTTCCAGCCGTGCAGCTGGTTCTCCTGCATGGAAGAGACCACAAATCGTCCATCCGGTGACCAGGTCACGTCGAGATGCGACCCTTTCCATTCCAGTCTCTCTGGCTCGGCGGAGACCGCCGGAAACCACAGGGTTGTGCCATTGGCATGCGTTGCGGCGAGCCGGTATCCCTTCGGCGCAAAGCACAAGCCACGGGAGGACGAGGGCAGGTCGAGCGACTTGACCCGTCCTTTGCCGTCGCGGGCGTTGACGCGTTTGCCGACAGACCAGGCGGTCGCGCCGGAAGCGCCGAGGGCGACAGCATCGATCCAGCGGCCCTTTTCATCCGCCAGCGTGGCAAGCGACCCACTGGCGTCGATGGCGATGACCTTGCCGTCATCGCCGCCGGTCACGAGGCGCGTCGCATCGTCTGCCGCGACGAGAATGGTTGCGTCATGCGCCTGCACCTCGCGCGCCCCCGAGGCATCGCCGATGCGGATGCGGCCATCGCTCATGGCCAGAACGGGGACCTTTCCCAGAAAGGCAGCATGGGCGACGAAATCCCCGGCTGGAAGGTCGGCGACGTGTTGCGTCAAGGTCTCAAACGATGCAGCGGTCATCTGGCTTCGCCTCAGGCGGCGCAGGCCGTGAAGCCTTCGCGCAGCTCCTTTTCGTCGAGATGGCGACCGATGAACACGATCGTGGAGACGCGCGGTTCATCCGGTCGCCAGTCGCGCTGAAGATCGCCATCGAGGATCATGTGCACGCCTTGGTAGACGAACCGCTTCGGCTCATTCTTGAAGGCCAGGATGCCCTTCGAGCGCAGGATGTCGGGGCCGCGGCGCTGCACCAGATCGTTGATCCAGGGCATGAACTTGTCGGGATCGACATCGCCGTCGATGCGGATCGCCACGGATTGCATCTCCTCGTCGTGATAGTGCTTCAGCCCGCCGTGGTGATGGTGGTGGTGGCCGTGATCGTCGCCGTGATCGTGATCGTGGTGATGGTCATGGCCGTCGTCCAGGAAGGCGGGCTCGATCTCCAGGATGCGCTCCAGATCGAAAGCATGCCGATCGAGGACCTCGTCCAGCGGGGCATTGCACTTCTGGGTGGTGATCATGCGGGCGTAGGGGTTGATGGCGCGGATGCGGCCCTTCACCGCCTCCAGTTCCGCCGGCGTCACCAGATCGGTCTTGTTGAGCAGGATCACGTCGGCGAAGGCGATCTGGTTCTTGGCTTCCGGCGCGTCCTTCAGCCGGGCCGAGAGCCACTTGGCGTCCGCCACGGTGACGATCGCATCCAGGCGTGCGCGATCCTGCACGTCCTGGTCGACGAAGAAGGTCTGCGCGACAGGCGCGGGATCGGCAAGGCCGGTGGTTTCGATGATGATGGCGTCGAACCGGCCCTTGCGGCGCATCAATCCCTCGACGATGCGGATCAGGTCGCCGCGCACGGTGCAGCAGATGCAGCCGTTGTTCATCTCGAAAACTTCCTCGTCGGCGCCGACGACGATCTCGTTGTCGATGCCGATTTCGCCGAACTCGTTGACGATCACGGCATAGCGCTTGCCGTGGTTCTCCGAGAGGATGCGGTTGAGCAGCGTCGTCTTGCCGGCACCGAGGTAGCCGGTGAGCACGGTGACGGGGATCTTGTCGGACATTTCAACTCCAGCGTAGCGATCGTCAGGGGGCGAGAGCCTGTTTCAGCTGCCTTATATTGTGTCGCATCAGCTCAATGTAAGTGGGGGCCGGCCCATCGGCCTTCGAGAGCGCGTCGGAATAGAGCGTGCCACCCAGTTTGGCCCCGGTCTCCTTGGAGAGCCGCTCGATCTTGCGTGGATCGGTGATGTTCTCGATGAAGACAGCCGGCGCTTTCCTGGCCTTCACCTCGCGGATGGTCTTGCCAAGGCCGGCTGCCGAGATCTCCGTGTCGGTCGACACGCCCTGCAGGGTAACGAACTGGATGCCGTATTCCCTGGCGAGGTAAGCGAAAGCGTCGTGCGTCGTCACCGCGATACGGCGCTCCTTCGGAATGTCCTCGACGGCGGCGCGGATTTCCCGGTCGAGGGCGTCGAGCTTCTCGATATAGGCCGCCGCGCGCTGCGCATAGACCGTTGCACCGTCCGGGTCGATCTGGGCAAGTCCCTTGGAGATGTTCCCGACATAGGCCTTCACGTTCGGGACGGAATGCCAGGCGTGCGGATCGGGCGCGAAGTCGCCGTGCGAGTGCCCCTTGTGATCGCCGTGACTGTGTTTGCCAGATGCCTTGAGCGGCTCGAAACCCGCAGCCGCGCGAAAGACGGGAGCCTTGGCGCCGGCGGTCTTGATCAGCCGGCCCATGAACTCTTCGAAGTGCAGGCCGTTGATGAAGATGCCCTTGGCCTGGCTGATCGTGCGGGCGTCAGCCGGAGTCGGCTGATAGACATGCGCGTCCTGACCAGGGCCGACCAGCGCCGATACCTCGATGCGGTCACCACCGACCTCGCGCACCAGGTCCGCGACAATGGAGAAGCTCGCGGTGACCGGAATGCGTGGCGCGGGCGTCTGCGCCGCCGCGCCGCCAACGAAAGCGACCGCCAGAATGGATGTTAGAACATTACGGCGATGGATCATGGTATCCTCCCTTGGTGGATGCATGGCGCGGTCTGTCAGCCTTCGAGATGGCGGCGCGGGATGAGGCGGGGCAAGAGGCCGCCAGCGCGGCCGGCAAGGATCGAGGCCATGTACACGCAGCCCGCCACGAGAATGATCGCCGGGCCGCTGGCCAGTTCGAGATGGTAGGAGGCGACAAGCCCGACGGAACAGGAGGCCAGCGCGATCGCCACCGAGCTTGCCATCAGGCGTGTCAGGTCGTTGGTCCAGAGCCGCGCGGTCGCGGCCGGCAGGATCATGATGCCAATGGACAGAAGCGTGCCGAGCGCATGGAAGGCCGCCACCATGTTCAGCACGGCCAGCCCCAGGAACAGGAAGTGCATCGCGCCGCCGGCGGCACTGACCGAGCGCAGGAAGCCGCTGTCGGCGAATTCCAGCACCATCGGCCGCAGGAACAGGGCCAGCGCCAGAACCGTGATGCTCGAGACGCCGGTCATGAGCAGAAGCGTGGCGTCATCCAGCGCGAGCACGGACCCGAACAACACGCGCAGCACATCGACATTGGTGCCGCGCGCCGTGAGCAGCGTCACGCCCAGTGCAAGCGACAGGATGTAGAAGGTCGCGATGGCCGTATCCTCGCGCAGATTGGTGGTGCGGGTGATGAGGCCCGCCAGCAGGGCAACCGCCAGCCCGGCCACAAGGCCCCCGAGCGTCATCGCGCCGAGCGACAGCCCGGCAACGAGATAGCCGAGCGCCGCGCCGGGCAGGATCGCATGCTGGATCGCATCGCCGACGAGGCTCATGCGGCGCAACATCAGGAACACGCCGATCAGCGGCGCGCTGACCGACAGGGCGACGCAGCCGGCGAGCGCGCGGCGCATGAAGCCGAACTCGGCGAAAGGCGCCAGCAGGCTTGCGATCCCTTCCATCAGGCGGCCCGTTCGCAGGCGTGGGCGTCGCTGTCGAAGGCTGCCACCATGTTCCGCGCGGCCATGAGGTTCGCCGGGGAAAGGGCCTGCTCTGTGGGCCCCCAGGCAATGAGTTCGCGCGCCAGCAGCAGCGTTCGCGGAAAGGCCGCACGCACCAGCGCGAGGTCATGCAGCACCGCCAGGACGGTCCGACCCTCGGCATGCCAGTGCCGCACGATGTCCAAGAGGTCCTGCGTGGTCTTCTGGTCGATCGAGGCAAAGGGCTCGTCCAGCAGGATGGTGGAAGCATCCTGCAGCATCAGTCGGGCGAACAGCGCACGCTGCATCTGCCCGCCGGACAGCGTTCCGATCGGTCGGGATGCAAACCCGGCAAGGCCGACTGCCGCCACCGTTTCATCGATTCGGGACCGCACCGCACGGGAGAGGCCGGCGAACATGCCGATCTGGCGCCAGGCGCCCATGGCAATGAACTCGTGCACGCTGATCGGAAAGCTGCGGTCGCTTTCGATGATCTGGGGCAGGTAGGCGAGGCTTCCCGACTCGGCACCGGCAACGCGGATCGCGCCATCCAGCGGCCTCAGGATACCGGCGATGCTCTTGAGCAGCGTGGATTTCCCGGCGCCGTTCGGGCCGACGACCGCCAGCAGGGCTCCCCGCGCGATCTCCCCGTTCAGATGATGCACCGCCGGGTGCCGATCATAGCCGAGCGTCAGGTTCTCGAAGGCGATCGCGGTGTTCATCAGCCCAACGCCCACCAGGTCACACACCAGAGTATGATCACCACCGCACCCGCCAAGGAAAGTCGTACCGAGAGGCTGGACGTGAGGATCGAGGCCGGCGGCAGCTCATCCACAACGGCGTGGGCATGACGCTGCGCCTCGCCGGTCCCGACCGCGCTGTGTCCGTGCGCATGGCCATGCCCGTGATCGTGGACATGCTTGCGCGGGCCATCGGTGTGCGTGTGCATGCGATTGTAATATTATAACACAGTGTCAGGCGTCAACTTTGGCCTGGAGGCTGCTTCGAACGAGCCAACCAGGTGGCGGAGTTTCTGGCGCGTGTGGGCGCCTTATTCAGAACGGATGGTACTGGTAGAGCCAGGTTTCACTCAGGGGCTGTCCATCGAGCCGCAGAAACAGCCGCATCTCGACCGGGTCGGCGCCTTCCGCGGTCAGGTCGAATTGCGCGCGCCAGTGGCCTGGAACGTCGTTGGGGACGGCTTCCGTGAAGACATAGGAATAAGAACCGCGCGAGGCCCAGAGTACGGCCTCGGGCTTCACGCCACTTGGCAGTTTCTCCAGCGGCGTCCCCTTGAACTCGACGAGGAACTTGCGCACGCCCTTCGGGCGGGGCTGCCCCGGCTGTCCCCCATTGCCCAGCCGCGTCGCCACCACGCGGGCCAGCGGCGTGGGATAGGGTTCATCGGCGACCCAGTGCAGCCTGTACCTGAGCGCGAGCTGATCTCCAGACTTGACCGGTTGGTCTGGAATCCATGCCGCGACAATATTGTCGTGAATTTCGTCATCGGTCGGGATTTCGATGAGCTGCACAGCGCCCTTGCCCCATCCGCCGAGCGGCTCAACCCACAGGCTTGGGCGCTTTTCGTAATAGACGCCGTCCTGGTAGTGATCGAAGGCACGGTCGCGCTGGAGCAGACCGAAGCCTTTCGGGTTGGTGTCCCCGAAGGACGAGGCGACCGTGCGCGGCGGGTTGTTCAGGGGGCGCCAGATGCGCTCGCCCGAGCCAGTCCAAAGCGCGAGGCCATCGGAATCGTGAACTTCCGGCCGCCAGTCCACGGCGGTCCCCTTCGCCTTCTCGGAGAACCAGTACATCGAGGTGAGCGGGGCGATGCCGAAGCGGGTAACGGGCTTGCGGACGAACAGCCGCTTCTCGACATCCATGACCACGGCCTTGCCGCGTCGCATGTCGAACCGGAAGGCTCCGGCGGCGCTCGGGCTGTCAAGGAGCGCATACGCCCTGACGCCATCGCCGCCTTTCGGCTGCTCCAGCCAGACATGGGTGAAATCAGGAAACTCCTCGGGCGTGCTGACGGCCGCATCGATCATCAGACCTCGCGCCGACAGCCCGTACTGGAACAATTCGCCAATGGCGCGGAAATAGGATGCGCCAAGGAAGGCTACCCAGTCGTTCTTTCTCCAGTCGAGGGCGCCGTCGGTCGCTTCCTGGAAGCGGAAGCCGGCAAAGCCCGCACCCTTGGGCAGGGCCTTGGCGGGCGACTCCGCAGGCATGTCGAAGTAGTCCTCGCGATAGATGATCTCTCGGGCCTTGCCGTTTTCGACCACGTGCATCCGCACCGGCTTCTGGAAATACCGACCGAGATGGAAGAACGTCACGGGATGGCGGCGCTGATCCGGCGCGCGGCCCCAGACAGCGAGGTCGGTCTTGAAGCGGATCTTGCCGTGGGCGTCGTAGTCGATCTTCTGCAGCACGTCAGGCGCCGGGCGCGGCGGCTCCACATAGGCCCCGCCCGCCGCACGGCGCGCACGGTCGACGAGGGTCTCGAAGGAGAACGATGCTTCCGGGCCCAGATCCAGCCCCGGGGTCTGGGCGAGCGCCTGCGACAACGGCAGTCCGGTGGCCGCGAGGCCGGTGACAAAGGAACGGCGATCCATGTTCGGCAGAACTCCACGATACCGGCGCGATATAGGTTTCCACACCGCTGCTGTCGACCGGCGATTGGCCCGCTGGCGTGCAATGCCACGGCAGCAGACGGCGAAGGAGTACCAGGTTTCAGGCCCGCCATGGCGGGCTGCGCAAACGCGGCGACCGGTTCCTGGGCCGTGGCCGCGACGGGAGCATACTTCAGAGCGGATGCAGTCCTGTCGATGAAGCGGATGTCCTCTCCCGCCCCGGCGGGGTTACTCGTAGATCGGCTCGACCTTCAAAGCGTTTTGCACGAACTTGATGGTCGCCCACAGGCCGCCGGCGAGGCTCACGGCAATGATGCCCCAGGTCACTTCCCGGCCAAGTTGCATCAAGCCGCCAATGGCCCAACCCGTCGCCAGCGAGGCGGCAAGGATCTCCGTGCCGACAAGGACTGCGACGCTTGTCATGGTAATGAGGTTCTGGCGATTCAGCTTCTTGGCCATGCCCGGCTCCGTCGTTCGTGGCAGCGCTAGCCCAAATGCGGCTTGCGCGCAACGGCGCGGTGCGCGCCGGGCGCTCCCCCGCCCTCGCCGAGAGGTTAACAAACCCGGTTAAGTTTTCCACGATGCCATGTGCCGAAGCGCACAGCGGCACGAGGGAAGGCCCGGCATAGTCACGCTCACGAAAACGGCGCCCACGAGATGCGCCGCACCCCAATCGGAGGCGACTATGCGTAACGGTTTCTTTTCTTCCGCCCTGACTGCCGCCGTCGTGATGGCGGGCTGCGCGCTGGCTCCGGCTCAGGCGTTCCAGCCGGTCGGTTCCTATCTCACGATGAAGCAGACGCCGGTCATGACGATCCAGCCCGCGGCTTTCCCGACGACGCTGCCGATCCAGCGCAACGAAGACCGTCATGACCGCGCCACCGTGGCGATGCCGGGCACCTACGAGGCGGGCGCGATCCTGGTCGTCAACTCGCAGCGCAAGCTCTACCTGTCGCTCGGCGATGGCCGCGCCCTGGTCTATCCGATCGCAATCGGCAAGCCCGGCATGTCCTGGACCGGCGAGACCCGCGTCACCGGCAAGGCCAAGAACCCGACCTGGACCCCGACCGCCAACACCCGCCGGCTGAAGCCCGGCCTGCCGGCCTTTGTCGCCGCCGGCCCGAAGAATCCGCTCGGCCCGCGCGCCGTCTATCTCGCGAAGGGCTATTACCGCATCCACGGCACCAACCAGCCGTCCTCCATCGGCAGCGCCGCTTCGCTCGGCTGCTTCCGGATGTACAACAGCGATGTGGTGGACCTGTTCTCGCGGGTTGAGACCGGCGCCCGGGTGGTTGTCATCAACTGACCCGGAGCCATCGTCAGACCGGGGGTCGTGCAAGGCGGCTTCCGGTTTGACCACGAAGCGTCCTAACCCGCGAAAATCACGGGAACATTTCCGCTTCTTGCAATCCGGCTTCAGCCGGCGGCGACATAGCCAAGCAGCAGCGCAAGTCCAAGCAGGGCGACAAGGACCGCCGCGACCAGTTCGAGGATCGCGGTGACCAGCCCCAGGCGCTCTCCCCGATCCGCCAGTCGCGTCGCCAATCCCTTGGCCGCCACGGCGCCCACGGCAAAACCCGCCGTGGTCAGGGCGGTTCCGGCCGCCATGGCAAATACGGCGGCGATCCCGACAGCCGTCGCGCCGACGGAGAGCGCAAAGGCCAGCAGGATGATGGCGCCCGAGCAGGGCCGCGATCCGGCGGCGAGGGTCGCAGCAGCCAGCTCCTGCCAGGACATTTTCCCTGTCAATTCAGAAGCTTGTGGCAGATGAACGTGGGCGCAATGCGGTCCGTGCACATGATCCGGATCGCTGTCGGAACAGGCGGGGATGCTCCCGCCGACGGGTGCGGGCATACGCCGGTCCGCAAGGGCCTGACGCAGGGCCCGGGCCTTGCGCACGATCAGCGACAGGCCTAGCAGGGCGATGGCGCTGAAGCTGGCGATCTCGATCCAGTAGACGCCGGTGTCGAGTTGGCGAGCCGTCGCGCCAACCAGCAGCACCGCCGGCAGGACCAGCGCTATGGCCACCAGAGCCTGCAGGATGGCGGCGGCAACAGCAATGCCGACGGCGCGACGTATGACCTGCTCGTTGGCAAAAACATAAGACATTACAACGGCTTTCCCATGGCCCGGTCCGGCGGCATGGAACACGCCGTAGGCAAAGGCGACGGTGATCAGCGCCCAGGCTCCAGCGCCTTCCCGGGTGGCCCTGAGGGCGGCGATCATGGCCCGGGTGTATTCCGCCTGCTTGGCGAGCAACCAGGCAGTGATGCCTCCAGCCGGCTCCGCATTGGCGGGAATTGCGTCGCCGACGCCGAACGGGCGCTTCCCGGTGGTCTGGGCCAGAAGATCGGGGGCGGTCAGCATCACGGCGCATAAAGCGAGAATAATCACGGCCGCCAGGTGCCAGACTGCATCGTATTCCTGTTTTATACGGTATTTCACGGGCAGACGAGGCGCGCAGAGCTGAAGAACTGGTCCAAAGACCCTGGCCTGATACTATTGAAGAAGTCCTCAGAAATCCTGCCGACGTCGCCGGATGGAAGTAACTTCTTGGGATGTTTCATTTCCACGCGGCAGGAATTTGCCGGTCCTTCGATGCCGATAGGGTCCTTCTCGGCAAAAGAAAACGCAACGAAAAAGCTTTCATCCTGCACTTCAAGCGTTGTCGTCCGCTCGGCGGCGACAGGCTCTTTCAAGGGCAGGACAAAGTGCAGGATTAGTGCCTTTCCGTCGTGTTCAAGGTAATATCCATCGGCGGGGTTATTAAAAGGAAAAGCCTTCTTTCCCTGCTTCAATGCGGTGAAATACGAAAAGTCCTGCAAGGACTCGACGTTCAATTTGGCAAGGTCGACCAGATTTTCTCGCGGAACCTTGCCATCCTTGCCGGCTTTCAGGCCCGTGACCGCATAGGCGGAATAGGCCTCGTCGAAGGTCCAGGCATGGCGGACGCCGGTGATCTTGCCAGACCCGTCAAGCATGAAATCGGATTTTGCCGTCACCAGCACATGAGGATGCGCATGCGCCGCGCCCGCGACCGCAATGGCGGCTGCGGTCAGAAATGCTCGTAGAAGTGGTTGTGTTCCAGAGCGAATCGTCATGTTCGCGGCACTCCTCGCACCAAAACAAGATGATGTTCGGACAGGGATTCGGCAAGGGTCACGGATCGGATCAATCCGCGGCATTTTGGTGGCGTTACGCAGAGCATCCGCGCAAATGTGAACGTCACCCCCTAGAAACGTCAGCAATGCTGACATATACGAAGGTTCAAGAGAATCAGACAGAGTGGCGTCCGCCGCCGGAGGGGAGTTGAGCATGCACGCGTCCGCAGCCCTGCGCGAAGTCAGCCTCGACGACAAGTTCGATCTTTCCCAGGAACAGGTGTTCATGTCCGGCACGCAGGCGATCGTCCGCCTGCTGCTGATGCAGCGCGAGCGCGACCGGCTCGCGGGGTTGAATACGGCGGGGTTCGTTTCAGGCTACCGCGGCTCGCCCATCGGCGGGCTGGATCAGCAGCTGTTCAGGGTACGCCGGCAGCTCGAGAAGGCGAACATCGTGTTCCAGCCCGGCCTCAACGAGGACCTCGCGGCGACGGCGTGCTGGGGTGCGCAGCAGGCGGAACTGAGGGGCGAAGGCAAGTACGACGGCGTCTTCACGCTGTGGTACGGCAAGGGGCCGGGCGTCGACCGCACCGGCGACGTGTTCCGCCACGCCAACATGGCCGGCACCTCGGCGCATGGCGGCTGCATCGCGCTGGCCGGCGACGACCACACGGCCGAATCCTCGACCAACGCGCATCAGACGGAATTCAATTTCGTCGACTACATGATGCCGATCCTCAATCCGGCCGGCGTGCAGGAGATCCTCGACTACGGACTGCACGCCTATGCGATGAGCCGCTTCGCCTCGGTCTGGGTGGCGCTCAAGGCAGTGAAGGACAACATCGAATCCACCGCTTCCGTCGACGGGTCGCTGCATCGCGTGAAGATCGTGCGGCCGACAAATTTCGCCATGCCGCCGGGCGGCATCAACATCCGCCGCATGGACAACTTCCTCGAGCAGGAAGAGCGGCTGCATGAGGTCAAGCGATCGGCGGCCGTTGCCTATGTCAGCGCCAACAGCCTGAACCAGACGATCTATTCCGGTGGGCCGAATGCGCGCATCGGCATCATCACGGTGGGCAAGAGCTATCTCGACACGCGGCAGGCGTTCGGCGAGCTCGGCATTGACGAGAAGCGGGCGAGCGACCTCGGCATCCGCCTGTTCAAGGTGGCCTGCACCTGGCCGATCGTGCCGCAGGAAATCCTCGACTTCGCGCGCGGCCTCGAGACCGTGATCGTGGTGGAGGAAAAGCGCGCGCTGATCGAGGTGCAGGTGCGCGAGGAGCTCTACGGCATCGCCGACCAGCCGCGCCTCATCGGCAAGAAGGACGAGAATGGCAACTGGCTGTTCCCGGTCAAGAACGCTCTCGACCCCAACGAGATCGCCATCGCGCTCGGCGAGCGCATCCTCGAATACCGCAAGGACGAGAGCATCCGCGCCAACGTCACCCGGCTGAAAGAGGCGCAGAACGCGCTCAAGACCATCACCGACGCGGCGGTGCGCATCCCCTATTTCTGCTCGGGCTGCCCGCATAATTCCTCCACGGTCATTCCCGAGGGCGCGCGCGCCTTCGCGGGCATCGGCTGCCACTTCATGGCGATGTGGATGGATCGCGGCACCGAAGGCTTCACGCAGATGGGGGGCGAGGGCGCCAACTGGGTCGGCGAAGGGCCGTTCTCGCGCCGCAAGCATGTGTTCCAGAATCTCGGCGATGGAACCTACAACCACTCCGGCTCGCTGGCCCTGCGCTTCGCCGTCGCTTCGAAGGCGACCATCACCTACAAGATCCTGTTCAATGACGCCGTGGCCATGACCGGCGGGCAGATGCACGAAGGCGCGCTGACGCCCGACGCCATTGCCCGGCAGGTTCGCGCCGAAGGGGTCGAGCGCATCGCCATCGTCTCGGACGAGCCGGAAAAATACGACCACCGCTACCATTTCCCGCCGGGCGCGACGTTCCACCACCGTTCGGAAATCATCCCGGTGCAGCAGGAACTGGCGACGGTCGAGGGCGTCTCCGTGCTGATCTACGACCAGACCTGCGCGGCGGAGAAGCGCCGGCGGCGCAAGCGCGGCACCTTCCCCGATCCGGACAAGCGCGTGATCATCAACGAACTGGTGTGCGAGGGCTGTGGCGACTGCGGCAAGAAGTCGAACTGCGTCTCGGTGCAGCCGCTGGAGACCGAATACGGCCGCAAGCGCCGCATCGACCAGTCGAACTGCAACAAGGATTTTTCCTGCCTCGAGGGCTTCTGTCCCTCCTTCGTCACCATCGAGGGCGCGCGGCTGAAGAAGGCGGCGCCAAAGGCCGGGGCCGCGCGCCCTCGATGGTGAC
>DAOMXN010000035.1:0-1090 GCA_035437025.1 Beijerinckiaceae bacterium
GGGCGGCGCCTATGAGGCCCGCACGATGGGCGCGATGGCGCTGCGCTGCGGCTTCTGGATCGCGGTGGCCACCATACTGCTGAGAGCAGGCCGGGAGAAGGCAGCGACCTGACCGGTCAGCCCGCATCCTCGTCCCGCATGCGCAGGACGCCCATCTTTTCAGGGTGATAGCCGCGCACGCCCTCGTAGCGCGCGCGGATGGCGTTCATGTCGGCCTTCGCATCACCGGTGAGGGCAATTGCAGGACCGATGTCGATGGTGCGGGTCCCGAAATCCAGCGCGGCGAGCAACAGCGGCACACCGGCGCCAATCGCGATGTGGTAGAAGCCGGACTTGAAATACTCCGTGCGCTTGCGCGTTCCTTCGGGCGAGATCGCCAGCCGGAGTTCCGGCATCCTGCCGAACATCGCCACGGCTTCGCCGACGACGCCCTGCGCCGCCGAGCGATCGACCGGAATCCCGCCAAGCGCTTTCAGCACGGGGCCCGCGCCGAAGCGGAAGATCTCGGCCTTGGCGAGGTAGCTCAGGTTCATGCCGTAGGCCATGCGCGCCAGCACGAAGAACAGGAAATCCCAGTTCGACGTGTGCGAATATCCGATGATCACGCACTTGTCCGGCACGTCGCGCGCGATGACCTTCCAGCCGAAGGCATGCAGCAGGCCCAGCGCGATTTTCTGTTTCAGGCTCTTCGCCTCGACCTCGCGCACCGTCAGTCTTTCAGCAGCGCGCGGTACTTATCGACCTCTTTGGGCACGAGCGCCGTGACATGAGCCGGTGTCATCTCCTGTTCGCTGGCCGGCAGCGCCGACAGCTCCTTGAGCCGGCCCTGCACCAACGGGCTGGCCACCGCCTTGCGCAGCGCGGCGTTGAGCCTGTCGATCACCGGCTGCGGCGTTCCGGCAGGCGCGAAGATCGCGTTCCAGCCTTCCTGCTGGAACTCGGGCAGGCCCGCCTCGGCGGCCGTCGGCACCTCGGGATGCTTTCCCAGCCGCACCGGCGAAGCCACTGCCAGCGCCTTCACCTGCTTGCCTTCCACCGCACCGGAAATCGAGGTGATGGTGTCGCAGACGCCATCGACATGGCCACCAAC
>DAOMXN010000035.1:1190-14151 GCA_035437025.1 Beijerinckiaceae bacterium
TTGAACGTCAGGTTCGGATAGAGGGAATAGACCGCGCCTGCGGTACCGGCATTGCCGACGATCAGCGTATAGCCATCCGGCGCCGCCTTCGCCGCGCGGGCCATCGCGGTTGAGCCGCCGGCGCCGGCAAGGTTCTCGATAAGGATGCGCTGGCCCAGCACATTGCCCATTTCCTCGGCCGCCAGCCGCCCGATGACGTCGGACGTGCCGCCCGGCGCGAACGGCACGATCAGCGTGATCGGCCGGGACGGATACGCGTCCTGTGCGAAAGCTGGCAACGCCGCTGCGAACAAGGCAAGGGCTGCGAGACGAACCATGCGGCGTTTCCCCGGAGTGTTTGTCATCTTGTGACAGGTGGAACGGTCCGGGGCAAGACGCGCGAAATCAGAGTTCGCTGGCGGCGATCACCCAGGGCTCGGCTTCCGCCGCCTTCTTCCAGGCCTGCATGGCCGGCAGGTTGAGAACCGAGTCCATGTAGGCGCGCGTATCGTCCGCGACCGCGATGCCATAGTGGTGGAAGCGGTTGACGACCGGCGCATACATGGCGTCCGCCGCCGAGAAGGTCCCGAACAGGAACTGGCCGCTCTGGCCGAAACGGCCCCGTGTATCCCGCCAGATCGCCTCGATCCGGTCCACATCGCTGCGCGCGGCGGCCGGCAGCGCGAAGGGCTTGGCGGGATCGCGCCGGCAATTGTGCGGGCAATGGGTGCGCAGCGCGGAAAAGCCCGAGTGCATCTCGCAGGCGATGGACCTGGCCGTCGCACGCGCCGCCCGGTCCAGCGGCCAAAGCCGACCACGCACATGAAACTCGTCCAGGTAGTCCAGAATGGCGAGCGATTCCCAGATCAGGATGGCGCCGTCCCTCAGAGCCGGCACGCGGCCCGAGGGCGACGCCGCCAGGATCTTCTCCCGGGTATCCGGAAGGTCCAGCGGAATCACCACCTCGTCGAAGCGGATGCCCATGTGCGTCATCGCCACCCAGGGCCGCAGCGACCAGGACGAGTAGGCCTTGTTGCCGATATAGAGCGTCAGGGACATGAAGGTCTCCCGGTCAGAGCGGCTTGCGATAGACGATGAAGGACGAGCGCGGCACGATGGTGTCATAGAGTGAGCGCGCCGCGCCGTTGAACTCCTGTGTCTGCCAATAGACCCGGAAGGCGCCGTCGGCCTTGGCCGCATCGAACACGGCATCCATCAATGCTCGTGCAGCACCACCACCGCGCGCATGCGGATCAACATACAAGTCCTGCAGGTAACAGATGGGCTGCGTGCTCCAGGTCGAGGCATGATAGAGATAGTGCACGAAGCCGATCGTTTCGCCCGCTCGCTCGGCAACGAAGGCCTCGAACTTTCCCCGTTCTACGAGGATTTCGGCCCACAGGGCGGCGGTGGCCTCCGCGCTGACGCTACCCCGGTAGAACCGGATGTAGCCGGCCCAGAGCGCGCGCCAGGCCGTTTCGTCTCCAGCAAGCGGTCTGCGAATTGTTACTTCGGCCATGACGTCCCTTCCACGAGCGCAAAGCTACGCGACCGGACCGGGGGCACAAGCAAATCTTGCTGATTGCACCGATCAGCAAAGCAGATGGCCGAACATCAGGCCTTGCTTTCGCCCGGCATGGCTTCGGGCAATTGAACCGGCGCTCCATACTGTTTCCAGGCCCCGAAACCTCCCGAAATGTGCGCAACCGGCTTCAGTCCCATGTCCTGCGCGGCCTTCGCCGCAAGCGCCGAGCGCCAGCCGCCGGCGCAGAAGAAGACAAAGGTTTTCTCCTGCTGGAACTGAGGCTTGGCATAGGGGCTCTCCGGATCGATCCAGAACTCCAGCATGCCGCGCGGGCAATGGAACGCCCCTGGCATCCGGCCCTCGCGCTCAAGTTCGCGCGGGTCGCGCAAGTCGACGAACACCACATCCTCGCGCCCGTGCATGCCAGCGGCTTCGACCACCGACAGGGTCTTCACCTGCGCATTGGCCTCGTTGAGTAACGCCTTGAATCCCTTGGTGATTGTCTGTGCCATAGTCGCCTCGTGCTTGCCTTGACCTCGCCATTCATGCCGCCCCGCCGCGCCTGTCAAGGGCCGCAACTTCGCGCTTGACCCTCGAAGCTTAAAACGTATTCTGTATTCAAGATGGGGCTCGACAAGCGCTTGCAAGGCGCTCACCCGAGCGTCACCATGCTGCGTCAGGCAGTCACAGGGGAGGAAAGCAGCCATGACGATTTCCAGGCGGACATTGCTCGGCAGCGCGACTGCGGCAGGCGCGACCATCGCCTTGCCGGGCGTTCTGCGCGCGCAGGAGGCGACTATCAACGCCGTGCATTTCACACCGGCTCAGGTCGGTTACGCGCAGAGTTTCCTGAAGTTTGCCGCGAAAGTGAATGAGAAAGGCAAGGGAATCGTCCAGATTCGCGTGCGCGGCGGCCCGGAGGTGATCCCCTTCGGCCAGCTCGGCGAGTCCCAGCGCACCGGCGCCATCGACATGATCAATGCCCCGGCCGGCGCGTACCTGAACCTGGTGCCGGAGGGAGAAGCGTTCAACATCACCACGAAAAAGCCTGCGGAACTGAAGGCCAATGGCGGCTTTGACCTGATCAATCAGGTCTACAACCGCAAGGGCAATGCCCAGCTTCTCGCCCATGTCGACGGCGGTCGCGGCTTCCACGTCTTCTGCGTGGATGAGCCGGCGCAGACGACGGATGGCAGTTTCGACTGGAAGAAACTGAAGGTTCGCGCCGCCCCGCTTCAGCGCGACTTCATGGAAAGCCTGGGCTGCAACGTCGTGGTGATGGGCCCCGCCGAGGTCTACACCGCGCTGGAACGCGGCCTGGTGAATTCCACTTGCTACACGATCCTGGGCTACAAGGCCTTTGGCTGGAACAAGTTCACGAAATTCCGCATCGATCCCGATTTCTTCCAGACCGACGTGCTGATCTCGATGAACAAGGCCAAGTGGGATTCGCTTTCCGCCGAGGCCAAGAAGGTGCTCGCCGATGTCTCCGCCGAGCATGAAGCGTCGAGCATCGCTGAAAACGTCACCAACACCGAGAACGAGGACAAACAGCTTCAGGCCGACGGCATGAAGATCCTCAAGATGTCGGATGCGGCCGGCAAGGCGTTCCAGGCAAAGGCGACACAGGTCTCCCTAGAGCGCATGACCAAACGCGATCCGGCCAATGTCGAGGCGCTGAGAGCAAAGTTCCTCTGAGGCAAGATCGTCGGTCCTGGCGCGGCCAATCCGCGCCAGGCGCCTCGGCGCGCGAGGGGAGGGGACGGTGGATCGGCTGTTCGACTGGTCGGGGCGCCTCAGCGCTTTCCTGGCCTTGCTGGCGAAGCTCGTCGTCGGGCTGATCGTCGTCCTGGTCGCTGCGGATGTGCTGGCGCGCAATGTGTCGCGTTCGCTGGTCTGGAGCGTCTCGCTCGTCGAATACCTGATGATCTACATGACGTTCCTCGCCATGCCGGCGCTGGTGCGGGCCAAGGCGCATGTCTGCGCCGACTTCATCCGCATGTCGCTGCCGCCCGGTCTCCAGTCCGTCGTGGAGAAGCTGGTCTACGTTCTGTGTCTCGCCCTGAGCGCCTATCTGGCCCTTGTGGCGACGCGTGTCTTCATCGAGACCTGGCAGAACGGCTCCTATGACGTGCGCAACTTCGACATGCCGCGCTGGCTGATCTTCCTGCCGATGGTGCTTGGCCTCTGGCTCTCCTGCATCGAATTCCTGCGTTACCTGCTCGGGCGCGATTCCATCTACGCCATCGCTGCAGCGGATCGGGAAAGTCTATGAACCTCGATTGGCCGCTTGCCCTTGCCGTCATGATCGGACTGGTGCTGACGCTGATGGGCGTCGGCGTGCCGGTCGCCTTCGCCTTCTTCGCCACGAACATTGTCTGCGTTTTCATCTTCATGAGCGGCAGCGCGTCCGTGACGCAGATGATCGGCAACGCCAGCGAAGCCGTGAGCATCTACGCGCTGACTCCGATGCCGCTGTTCCTGGTGATGGGCAGCCTGTTCTTTCGCTCCGGCCTCGGCAACGATGTGTTCAAGGCCATCGACATGTGCATCGGCGGCCTGCGCGCCCGCCTGTCCTATCTCACGGTGATCTCGGGCGCTGTGTTCGCGGCGCTTTCCGGCTCCAGCCTCGCCAACACCGGCATGATGGGCTCGACCATGGCGCCGGAGATGCTGAAGCGGGGCTACAAGCCGAAGATGGCCTATGGCCCGATCCTCGGCGCTGGCGGACTGGCTGTCATCATCCCGCCGTCATCGCTGGCGGTGCTGCTCGGGTCACTCGCGCAAATCGACGTCGGCGCGCTGCTCATCGCCGGCTTCCTGCCGGGCCTGCTGCTGGCCCTGATGTATGTCACCCTCATCCGCCTGCAGGTGGCGCTCGACCCGCTCGGCGCCCCCCAGTATGACGCCCCGGACCACACGCTGGGCGAGAAGATCGCCGCGCTGGCGCGAAACGTCTTCCCGATGGGCGTCATCATCTTCGCGGTGGTCGGCACGATCATCCTTGGCATTGCCTCGCCGACGGAATCGGCGGCCATCGGCTGTTTTGCCGTCGCCGGACTGCTCGTGCTTTACCGGCGCTTCAACTGGGCGACGGTATGGAAGTCGCTCGACGACGCCATGAAGGTCTCGGCCATGACCTTCCTGATCATCGCTGCCTCCACGACCTTCTCACAGGTCTTCGCCTTTTCCGGCGCGTCGCAGGGCTTGATCCAGTGGCTCCTGTCCTTCGGCGCCGCGCCGATGATGATGCTGCTCCTCATGGTGCTGGTGATCCTGCTGCTCGGCATGTTCATGGACCAGCTCTCGATGATGCTGATCACGCTGCCGATCTTCATCCCCATCGCCAAGCTGCTGGGCTTCGATCTCGTCTGGTTCGGACTGATCCTGTTGCTTGTCTATGAAATCGGCTTCACGACGCCCCCCTTCGGCCTGCTGCTGTTTGTCATGCTCGGCATCGCGCCGCCTGGCACAACCCTGAAGACGGTCGCCATGGCGGCCCTGCCCTACATCCTCTGCACGTTGCTGCTGGTGCTGCTCATCGCGCTGTTTCCGCAGATTGCCCTGTTCCTGCCGAAACTGATGTAGCGGCGTCTTGACCCGGCGCGTCCTGCCGGCGACATAGCCCCATGGCCAGCGACTCGGATCGAACCGCCCTCCTTGAAGCCGAAGTGCTCCGTTTCGCTGCGGAGTGCGGACCGGGCAAGACCTTCTGCCCTTCCGATGCGGCGCGCGCAGTCGGCGGCAGCCACCCGGACCAATGGGGCCCGCTGATGATTCCGGTCCGCCGGATTGCCGTGCGTCTCGCGAACGAAGGCCGCCTCGTCATCACCCGCAAGGGCAAGCCGGTGGACCCCAACGACTTCCGCGGCGTGTACCGGCTGAGCCAGCCGCGCGGTGACTGATCTCAGATTTCGAGGTCCCGCGCCTTCAGTGCCGCAGCCAGGGGACGATCGGCTGCGCGCCGGCTTGTGAAGATCGCGCGACCCGGACCTGACTCGGACGCCCCCTCCGGCCGTTTGCCGACGAGTTGTGTCACCCGCTTCGCGATGGCGGGCGCTGGATCGATCCAGATGACCGGCCAGGGCGCCAGCGCCTTCAGCTCCTCCAGCAGCAAGGGATAGTGCGTGCAGGCCAGCACCACCGTATCGGTTCGCCGCCCGCCCTCCTCCACGAAGGCCGGCGCGATCTCCGCCGCTATGACCGCGCTGTCGACTGCCGCACCCCGCAGTTTTGCCTCGGCGACGGAGGCAAGCCGCGGGCAGCCGACCAGCGTCACCGAGCATCCCTCGGCAAACTCGTCGATCAGCGCTCGGGTGTAGTCCCGCTTCACCGTTCCTGGAGTCGCCAGCACGGAGAACAGCTTGGTCTGCGTCGCCAGGCCCGCCGGCTTCACCGCCGGAACGGTGCCGACAAAGGGAATGCCATAGGCGGCGCGCAGATGCGGAAGAACCAACGTTGACGCGGTGTGGCAGGCGATCACCACGATATCCGGCTGCGAGCGCCGGATTTCCGCGCCGACGACTTCCAGGACGCGCGCGACCAGGTCGCCCTCTTCCAGCCGTCCGTAGGGAAACACGGCATCGTCCGCGAGATAGGTGAACCGCGCATCCGGCCTCACCTTGCGGATCTCGTCGTAAACGGTAAGTCCGCCCAACCCGGAATCGAAAACGAGAATGTGCATTCCCGTCCCTAGCGCATGGCCTTCAGTCGCGCATAGACCGCTTCCGCCGCGCTCTCGGCGCTGAGCGTCGCGCCCCCGACCGTCATGGACGCCTTGCCGGCCACGTGCTCTCCGGCGAACCAGATGCGCTCGCCGACCGGTCGACGCAGCTCGTCGCGCGCCCTGGCCCGCCCCGGCACGCAGTAGGAATAGCCGCCCAGGGCATACGGGTCGGCAGACCAGCCGAAGTGCCGCCCCCCGCGAAACGCCTTGCGCGCATCGGCGCCGACGATCTTCACAAAACGATCGAGCATGTGCTGCACCGCGCTGGCCTCTCCGGAGGCGTTGATCTGCCGCGCATAGTCGGCGCCGAACCAGCAGACCACGATGTCGCGATCGAACGGCCACAGTTCGAAGGACATCTGCGGCGCGCTGTCGCCGGTCTCGACGAAATGCATGTCGGCCGGCGCGCCGAAGCGGTCGCCTTCGAACCGGAGCGCCAGTTTGGACAGCGCGCCCATCTTCATGCCCGCGATCGCGCGCAGCGTCTCGTCGGGCAGCCGGGGGGTGAATTTGATGGATTCGGCAGCCAGTACGCCGAGCGGCACCGTGACGATGGCCTTCGCGGCCTGGATCGTCCCGGAGGCGGTCGTCACCCTGACCCCCCTGCCGCTCCAGTCCATGGCCTTGACCGGCGTGCCCAGACTGACCGGCACATCAGCGCCGTACCGTTCGACCAAAGTGCCGTATCCGCCCGGCACGATCATGTTGGAGCCATCATACAGACGGCCATAGTCGGAGACCGAAACCCGCTCCGGTTCCTCGCCCACGGCGCCGCGCATCATGCTCTTCGCGGCAAAGGCAACATCGTCGGGCGCGGTCTTCACGAGGGCCGCGAAGGAAACGTCGTTGCTGTCATCTATCTCGTTGACAAGCTCCCAGAGCTTGCCGCGCCCCTGCCAGCGCGCCGCGGCGGCTTCGGCTGGAACCGGCACCCCGTCGCTGAACGATCGCGAGCCGCCCGAGCGCCAGGAACCGACGCGCGCCTCGACACCATACTCCTCGGCGAACTTGGACCAGGGGTTCCTGTCGGCGAAATGGATGAAGGTCGCGCCGCCGTCGAACGCAGCGCCAAGGCTGGTATCGGTCACCGTCCGACCGCCGATGCGGTCGCGCGCCTCCAGCACTACGAAGCTCACGTTGTGCCGGCGCAGTGTCTTGGCCGCGGCAAGACCCGCCGCACCCGCACCGACGATGACAACCTCCACCTGCGACGACTGGCTCATGGCTCTTCCTGCGGCAAGGACGAAGGGAGCGGCGATAGCGCTGCGGCGCGACAATGGCATGGCGATACTCTCGATTCACCGGACTCTGGATAGCAAGCCCGCGCGGGCTTGCCATCAGGTCCCTTTGTCGCTCTCGCGATCGTGAGCCGGCCGTTCGCCCGGATGGGGCTTGGCCATCCGCTCCGGCTTGCCTCCGGTGACCAGCGCATCGAGAGCGCCCCTCAACGTGCGCACATCCTGCTCCGTCAACGCGAGGCGATGAAAGATGTTGCGGAAATTGCGCACCATCGTCGCCCGACGGTCCGGCGGCCAGAAGAAGCGGACCCTGTCCAGTTCCTTCTCCGCGAATGCGAAGAAGGAGAACAGCGTTTCGCGCCGCGCCGGTCCGGTCTGTGACGGCATGGCGAAGGGCGCCTGACCGCCCTGCGCGGTCTTGAACCACTCGTAGCCGACCAGCAGCACGGCCTGTGCAAGGTTGAGTGAGGCAAAGGCCGGATTGATCGGGAAGGTCAGCACCGCATCGGCCAGCGACACCTCGTCGTTCTCAAGTCCCGTGCGTTCCGGGCCGAACAGGATGCCCACCCCTTCGCCTGCCCCGGGATGCTCCAGGATCTCGTGCATCGCCCCCTGGGGCGTGAGCACCGGCTTGGCCTGGCCGCGTTCGCGTGCCGTGGTGGCCAGCACGTAGGTCAGATCGGCGACCGCCTCCTCGACGGACGAGAACAACTGCGCGCCGTCGAGAATATGCGTTGCGCCCGATGCCGCCTGATGCGCGCCCTTCTTCATGCGCGTCTTCTGCGGCCAGCCGTCGCGCGGCGCGACGAGACGCATCCGCGACAGGCCGAAATTCGCCATCGCGCGCGCGGCCATGCCGATGTTCTCCGCCATCTGCGGACGGACCAGGATGACGACAGGCGCGCTCATGGCCGCCACACCCGGTTGGCGGTTTTCCGGAGCCACAGGCTGGTTTCGAGCGCGCCCTCCGGCAGCGGCAAGTCGTTCAGGATCGGCGCGAGGCCTGCCGCCGCAAGCCGCGTCACCGCGAAATGCGACGCGAAGACGATCTCGAAGCCGCCGCCAGCCAGCAGAGCGGCGACACCCTGCTGCTCGGTATAGCCACGCCAGCGCCAGGCCTGCGGATACCCGTCAGGCAGGAAAATGTCGTGGACATGCAGCAGAACCCCGGGCGCCAGTCGGGGCAAGAGGCGCGCGAATAACGTGTCCACATCCGTGCCCGGCCACAGGATGTGGCTGGAATCAATGAACAGGATGTCGCCCGTTTCCAGCGCATCGATCAGCGGAACGTGCGCGCGTGCCAGCACGTCCCGGATCCAGACCACCGGCAGCCCCGCGAGCGCCGCGCGCGGTTGCGGGTCGATGCAGGTGATGGCGCAGTCGATCCGGCCAGAGCGCGCGGCTTCCGCCATGAACCGCGTCGAATGCCCAGATCCGACCTCGACGATGCGCCTTGGCCGCCCGGACGTCACCAGTGCATAGGCTGCCGCCGCATCCAGCCGCGGGAACCAGTCCTGCTCGAAACGCGGCGCCGGCGCCGCGCCGCCAAGCGCCCGCAAGGCCGGCGCCTCGTTTTGGATGGCTGCCAGGACGGCACACATGGCCGGCGCCGCCTCTCGCATCATCGCTTCGATCTCGCCATACACAGCAACATCGCCCGGCACGCCCGCCGCATGGCGATAGGGGGAAAAAAAGCCCCGCGGCTCGGCAAGCAGCGTCGACAGTCCGAAAGCGAAGCGCCGGAAATCCGGATCGTTGGTCATCACGCGTTCCTAATGCGGAGTGCTCGACGGGTCCACTAGCCAGAACCTGGCCGTGCGCCTATCGCGCGGGCCGGAGCCGTTCGCGCATTTTGCCGTCACCTCCGCCTTTCGCC
This sequence comes from Beijerinckiaceae bacterium, assembly GCA_035437025.1. Taxonomy (GTDB): domain Bacteria; phylum Pseudomonadota; class Alphaproteobacteria; order Rhizobiales; family Beijerinckiaceae; genus JAIUNP01. The sequence continues at coordinate 10,535 of DAOMXN010000035.1, forward strand.
TTGCTTCCCGCCCGCATGTGCGGGTGCTATAGCGGCCCGGGATGCGGCTCGTCGCGGTCGGGGGACGGCGGGAGCGCGCGCATACGGCTTCTTGTGACGAGGAAATCATGGCGAAGATCAAGGTAAAGAACCCGGTCGTTGAACTCGACGGCGACGAGATGACCCGGATCATCTGGGACCTCATCAAGAAGAAACTGATTCATCCCTATCTTGATGTTGATCTGCACTACTACGATCTGGGCGTCGAATACCGCGACAAGACCAACGACCAGGTCACAGTTGATTCGGCGGAAGCCATCAAGAAATACGGCGTCGGCGTGAAATGCGCGACGATCACGCCGGACGAAGCCCGCGTGAAGGAATTCAACCTGAAGGAAATGTGGAAGTCGCCGAACGGCACCATCCGCAACATCCTCGGCGGCACCATTTTCCGCGAGCCGATCATCTGCAAGAACGTGCCGCGTCTCGTGCCGGGCTGGACCCAGCCCATCGTCGTCGGCCGCCACGCCTTCGGCGACCAGTACCGCGCCACCGACTTCAAGTACCCCGGCAAGGGCACGTTGACGATCAAGTTCGTCGGCGAGGACGGCACGGTGATCGAGAAGGAAGTCTTCAAGGCGCCGGGCAGTGGCGTCGCCATGGCGATGTACAACCTCGACGATTCGATCCGCGACTTCGCCCGCGCCTCCTTCGCCTACGGCCTGCTGCGCAACTACCCGGTCTACCTCTCCACCAAGAACACCATCCTCAAGGCCTACGACGGCCGCTTCAAGGACATCTTCCAGGCCGTTTTCGACGCCGAATTCGCCGAAGAGTTCAAGAAGAAGGGTCTCATCTACGAGCACCGCCTGATCGACGACATGGTCGCCTCCGCCCTCAAGTGGTCCGGCGCCTACGTCTGGGCCTGCAAGAACTACGACGGCGACGTGCAGTCGGACGTGGTGGCGCAGGGCTTCGGATCGCTCGGCCTGATGACCTCCGTGCTGATGACGCCGGACGGCAAGACGGTCGAGGCCGAGGCGGCGCACGGCACGGTGACGCGCCATTACCGCGAGCACCAGAAGGGCAAGGAGACGTCCACCAACTCGATCGCCTCGATCTTCGCCTGGACGCGCGGTCTCGCCCATCGCGCCAAGCTGGACGACAATGCGGAACTCGCCCGCTTCTGCACGACCCTTGAACGGGTCTGCATCGAAACGGTCGAGGCCGGCTTCATGACCAAGGACCTCGCGTTGCTGGTCGGCCCGGAGCAGAAGTTCCTGTCCACCACCGGCTTCCTCGACAAGGTGGACCAGAACCTGCAGAAGGCCATGATCTGAGAAATTGAGAAGGGCTGACGATCAACATCTTAGATCGTCAGCCTCAACAAGAGCACAAATTACCGATATTTACTCAAACGAAGATCGAATCTCTCCATAAACAGAATCCCATTTTTCTTGCGCAAGAGGCCGGCAGAACGCCACAATGGCGTCATGAACTTTTTCTTTAGCGATAGCTAAGGCCTTATCGTGGGCTTCGATTGCGGCAGCCCCTCCGGGAGAGCTAGTGACCTTTGTCACGATCGTTACTTTATCAGTTCCTTTTAAAGAGAAACCATAATCTTGATCGCACGACAGGATCGAGCCATCATCATCCTCTCGGCACTCTAAAAATCCCGATGAAGAAAATTCATATTTTTGCTGCTCAATGTAAGCAAGTATATTATAAGCATAGTCCAACTTTTGAATCATCTTTTCTTTTTTCTGAAGCAATTGACCGATTTTTATTTCATCAGACATCTTCCCCTCTTCAACTAATGCAACAGATGAAAATCTAATTAACTCATTCGATATAAATAAATCAAGATAAGCAAGGTAATATTCTGGTTTTCCAAGTCTTATCCAATCTCGATCTAGCTGAGAAATTATCGCATCACCTATAACATATTTATCGTATATTATTGAATGAAGAAATGGACGAATTTGATCATAATTTTTTTCGTCAAATTGACTAAAGAAAGAATTTGAACTAACTGTTCTATCGTAAATTGATCTATATTCAGATTCGTGAATTTTGGTCAAAAGCTCGTCTCGAACCTCTTCAATTCTAAGTGATAGTCTTCTGCATAATATATACAATACCTGAACGTGCGCCTCAAGCTTTTTAATCGCATCATCAGTTTTTAGGCTGCCATAAAGGCCGGCGACGAATTTTATGCCGTCTAATATCGCTGTCGTACTAATTACGACCGCTACAGCTTCTCTGTATGGAGAGGAAATCCGAATACCAATTGTGCTCACAGGAATTCCTTTCTGATCTAGAAAATACTTAATTAAGGCCGAATTATCCAAATACAACAAAGTCTCAGATAATTGTCAAGGCACCTTCAATCCGGTTGGCCGTCCAGTTCGTCGCTGATGATATCGCCACGCGCATCGACCTGATGCTGCTTGAGGCGCGTGTCGGCAATCGCGCGGATGCGGTCCGCCACTTCGGGCCTTCGCTCCATCAGCCCATGCACGTCCGAGGCATCGAGGACCAGCAAGCTGGACCGCGTCAGCGCCCGCACGGTCGCTGTGCGCCGGACATTCGAGAGCAGCGCGATCTCACCGAAGAAGTCACCGACGCCGAGCACGACGGGGGCGCCCGGCAACTCGATCTCGACCTGTCCACCGGCAATGAAATACATTGAATGCGCCTGATCGCCCCGGCGCACGATGACCTGCCCAGGTTGCGCCATCTGCGAGCGCAGGAACCGCATCACCTCCGCGATGGTTTCCGCATCGAGCCCATTGAACAGCGGCACGCGCGCCACCATCGACCACGTGACGACGAAGTCGCGCCGGTGGATCACCTCGGCGAAGGCCGTCGCCAGAATGCCGACGGGCAACGCCACCATGCCGAGGCCGAACACCGCGGTCAGGCTGGCCACGATCTTGCCGACCGGCGTCACCGGCGTCACGTCGCCATAGCCGACTGTCGTCAGCGTGATGATCGCCCAGTACATTGCATCCGGAATCGAGCCGAACTTGTCCGGCTGCGCCTCGTGTTCAATCAGGTGCATGATCGAAGCCGAGACCAGCACCAGCCCGCCAAGAATGACACCGCAGGCGCCAAGCGCGCGCCGCTCCGTGTACAGCGCATCGAGCAGCGAGCGCATGCCGGTGGAGTAGCGCGCAAACTTGAAGAAGCGAAAGAGGCGGAAGATCAGCAGGACTTTCAGGTCCTGCGACAGGAACATCATGAGGAAAAACGGCACGATCGCCAGGAAGTCGACGATCATGCCCGGCGTCAGCGCATACTTGAGCCGCGCCTTCCACGGCGGGAGTTCGGATATCGGACCGTACTCCGGCGCGCACCATAGCCGCGCCACGTACTCCACGATGAACACGATTGCCGAAGCAATCTCGATGGCGAGAAACAGCCGGCCGTGGGTGGCCGCAAGCGTTGGAACCGATTCCAGAACGCTGGTGGCGACATTCACCGTCACCAGCGCCATCAAGAGCCAATGCAGCCGTTCGCTGACGTGATCGCCCTGAAAGCCGGCATCCAGAATCTGGTAGACGCGCCGGCGCCAGACGCGGAGCTTGTGAGCCCGGCGCCGGCTCACCGCTCAGGCCCCCGACAGCGCCTGCGCC
>DAOMXN010000036.1:0-14014 GCA_035437025.1 Beijerinckiaceae bacterium
CAGGCACGGCGCCGGCGCGCGTCCGGGCCGCCGCGGCCTCCGCCGTGGCTGATTTCGTGATCTCTGCGATGCCCGCGAGCGTGCCGGCGAGGCCGGCCGTGTCCATCGGCACCACCATCACCTTCTGATTGCTGGCGGTCGCGAACTGGCCGAGCGCTCCGACATACTTCTCGGCGATGAGGTAATTTACCGCCGCGACGTCGCCCGAGGCGATCGCCGATGACAGCACGGCCGTGGCCTTGGCCTCGGCCTCGGCCTTGCGCTCGCGTGCTTCGGCATCGAGGAAGGCAGCCGCCTTGCGGCCCTCAGCCGCCAGGATTTCCGCCTGCTTGTGGCCCTCGGCCCTGAGGATTTCGGCCTGCCGGTGGCCCTCGGCCTCGAGAACGGCGGCGCGCTTCTCGCGCTCGGCCTTCATCTGCCGGCCCATGCTCTCGACCAGGTTCGCCGGCGGGATGATGTCCTTGATCTCGATGCGCGTCACCTTCAGGCCCCACTGGCTCGCCGCCGCGTCGACCACGCGCAACAGGCGCGAGTTGATCTCGTCGCGGTGCGACAGCAGCTGATCCAGGTCCATCGAGCCCATGACCGTGCGGATGTTGGTCATCGTCAGGTTCATCAGCGCGTGGTTGAGGCTCTGCACCTCGTAGGAGGCCCGCGCCGCATCGAGGATCTGGAAGAACACCACGCCATCCGCCTGGACATTGGCGTTGTCCTTGGTGATCACCTCCTGGGTCGGAACGTCGAGCACCTGCTCCATCATCACCACTTTGTGGCCGACGGTCTCGATGTAGGGAATGACAAGGCCAAGGCCCGGGGTCAGCGAGCGATTGTAGCGGCCGAAGCGCTCTACCGTGTAGTGCATCCCCTGCGGCACCTGCCGGATGCCGGCCATCAGGGTGATCACGACAAACACGAAGAGCGCGACCGCAAAGATGGAGCCGCCCGTCAGGTCAATCATCTTCATTCTCCCGTGAATCGCTCTTCTCCGCCCCGCCACAAGGTGGGCGCTCGTTCGCCAATTCACAAGGGGCAAGTGCGGCTCAGGACGCGGCCCGCCTGCCCTGCGCCAGCGGAAACAGGGCGAACAGCCCCTGGGCGGCGAGTCCGGCCAATCCGGCCGGCGTGACCAGATCGGCGACGAAGTCGTCGAGGGGGCGCAAGGCAAACAGCAGGCGGAACAGCGCGGCTTCCGCCGCGAGCAGCAGGGCGAAGGCCAGCAGCCCCATCGCAAGGCGCGCGCCGGCGGTTGCCGGCACCTCGACGATCTCGGTCACGCCCCGGCACAGGAACCAACACGCCGTCAGCATGAGGGGAAGCTCGGCGAGGACGGCGAGGAGCTTGCCAACCCGCGGCTCGACCAGCGCCGTGCGCAACACCCCCAGGGCAAAGCCGAGCGCGAAGGCACCGGCGAAATAGAGCGCACCGGCGATCAGCGCGCGCTTCATGGGCTCACGCCCAGCCCATCAACTCGCGTCGCACCACGGCCTCGATCACATCCATGCCGCCCTTCGAGGCGTTGAGCGCGGGAATGTAGGTGAAGCGCTCGCCACCGTTGTGCAGGAAGATCTCGCGGTTCTCGACATCGAGTTCCTCCAGCGTTTCGAGACAATCCGCCGAGAAGCCGGGAGCAACCATGGCCAGCCGCTTCACGCCCTTTTTCGCCAGCGCCGCCACCGTCTCGTCCGTGTAGGGCTGCAACCACGGATCGTTGCCGAAGCGCGACTGGAACGAGATGACGAAGCGCTCCCTGTCCCAGCCCAGCGCCTCGCGCAGCAGGCGTCCGGTCTTCATGCACTGGCAGTGATAGGGATCGCCCTGTTCGAGATACTTCTGCGGCATGCCATGGAAGGTCGAGAGCAGTACCTCCGGCTCGAAGTCCAGGGTCGCGAGATGGGCGCGCACGCTCTCGGCCAGCGCCGCGATGTAAGCGGGATCGTCGTGATAGGCTGGCGCAACGCGGATCGCCGGCTGCCAGCGCATGCCCATCAGCGCGCGGAAAGCCTGGTCGCAAGCCGTCGCCGTGGTCGCGGCCGCGTATTGCGGATAGAGCGGCACCAAGAGGATGCGCTCGCAGCCCTGTTCCTGCAGGGCGCGCAGGCGGCTTTCCGTGGTCGGATTGGCGTAGCGCATGGCCCAGTCGACGATCACGTTGGGCTGAGCAGAAAGCCGTTCGGCCAGCCTTTCAGCCTGATCGCGCGTGATGGTCTTCAGCGGCCCCTCGTTGCGCTCGGTGTTCCAGATCGAGGCGTAGTCACGTCCCTTCGAGCGCGGCCGGAAGGTCAGGATGATCCCGTTGAGGATCGGCCACCATTTCCAGCGCGGCTCCTCGATCACGCGGCGGTCCGAGAGGAACTCCTTCAGATAGCGGCGCATGGACCAGTAGTCGGTCGCATCCGGCGTGCCGAGGTTGAGCAGCAGGACGCCGACCTTGCCGTGGGCGACGTGGGGGTGGCCGGCCGGCCAGTGGGCGGGAAGCATTTCGGTCATGCCCGCTATCTAGAACAATTCTTGGATATCGCCAGTGCACGAAGGCGTCACAGCCTTGTCATGGGCGCTTGCCAGACGCATGATTGCATACAGAACCTCTATCCGTAGGGAGTACCCCATGACCGGCCTTTCCCGGCGCGAAGCCTTCAAGATTGCGGTAGCCGGCGGCCTGGCCGGCGCGACCATCCTGGCGACCAGCGCCGAGGAGGCGGTGGCGCAGGCCGCGGCGCAGGGCGTGACGCCGACCTTCAGGCTTCTGCTCGTCAATGACATCTACAAGATGAGCGGATCGGCGGGAAATCGTGGCGGTTTTGCCCGCCTCGCGGCCATCGCCCGGGCCGAGAAGGCTGCGGGCGTGCCGATGCTCTACGCCCATGCCGGAGACATGTACTCGCCCTCGCTGATGTCCGGCTTCGATCAGGGCGCGCATACGGTGGAACTGCTCAACGTGGTGCCGCCGGACGTGTTCGTTCCGGGCAACCACGAGTTCGACTTCGGCAAGGAGGTCTATCTCAAGCGCCGCGCCGAATCGAAGTCGCTGTTCATGGCCGCCAATCTGCGCAACGAGGACGGATCGCAGCTTGCCGGCCACGAGGACCGCCGGATCTATGACCTCGGACCGGTCAAGGTCGGTGTCTTCGGTGTGGCCCTGGCCGCGACGCCGCTGATGTCCTCCGCCGCCGGCTTCAGGTTCTCCGACGAGATGACGGCGGTGCGCGAACAGTCGAAGGCCCTGCGCGATGCCGGCGCCGACATCGTCGTCGCGGTGACGCACACCGACTTCATGCGCGACGTCGAGATCCAGCGCTCGCGCCTGGTCGACATCCTGCTCACCGGTCACGACCACGACCTGCGCATCTCCTATGACGGCCGTGCGGTGATGGTTGAGAGCGGCGAGGAGGGCGAGTACGTCACCGCCATCGACGTTTACTGCACCATCGGCCAGCGCGACGGCAAACGCGCCGTCACCTGGCGCCCGGCCTTCCGCCCGATCGATTCCGCCCTCGTCGCTCCGGACCCGGAAGCGCAGGCCATCGTCAGGAAATACGAGGCCGAGCTGTCGAAGGAGCTGGATGTCCAGATCGGCACGACCGCCGTCGAGTTGGACAGTCGCTCCGCCACGGTGCGCGCGCAGGAGGCCGCCATCGGCAACCTCATCGCCGACGCCATACGCGACTCGACCGGCGCCGATGTCGCCATCACCAACGGCGGCGGCATCCGGGCCAACAAGCAATATGCCGCCGGCGCGACGCTCACCCGCCGCGACATCCTCACCGAACTGCCCTTCGGCAATTCCACCGTCATGGTGGAGATTACCGGCAAGGACATCAAGGATGCGCTGGAGAACGGCGTCAGCCAGGTCGATGCGCGTGCCGGCCGATTCCCGCAGGTCTCCGGCATGAAGGTGGTCTACGACGCCAAGGCTGCCGCCGGCAGCCGCATCGTCTCGGTCGAGATCGCCGGCAAGCCGCTCGACCCGGCCGCGCGCTACAAGGTTGCGTCCAATGACTTCATGTTCGGCGGCGGCGACGGCTACGGCGCGCTTGGGCGCGGGCGCACGCTGATCGGCAAGACCGACGGCACGCTCATGGCCAATGTGGTGATGGGCTATGTGCGCAAGCTCGGCAAGGTCGAGAGCAAGGTCGAGGGCCGCATCGTCGCGAAGTGATCCGCTGGGAAGGAAACGGGGGAACTCCCATGAAGATGTGCAGTGCAGGCTTGATCTTCGCGGCGCTGGTCGCCGCCGCCCCGGCTCTGGCGCAACAGGCAAAGCCCTTTGGCCCCACGACGGTGCCCTGCAACCAGGCGGACTGGAAGAACTGCCGCGTCAGTTTCGACGGCTCGAACGTCACGCGCACCTACACGCATCCGCGCGGCGGCCCGACCACCGAGACCCACGCCGGCTGCTCGGCTTCGGGAGGAACCATTTCCTGCCCGCCCGGAACCTGGCGCACGAACAGCGGCAGCGCGACGGGACGCGCCGAGACGCTCAAGGTCTTTCTGGATGCCTCCGGCCGGGCCAAGGGCACCGGCCACTGAGTTTTACACCGGCCGCTCGTCGGCGATCACCTTGCCGTCCGCCGGCAGCGAACCGGGCGCGACCAGTTCCACCGCGCCCTTGAGCTTGGTGATGGCCTGAAGCGTCGCCGCCACCGCACCGGCAAGGCCGGCGTCGCGGGTTTCGCTTTCCGCCTTCAGCACCATCACATCCTGCTCGTTGGCACGCGTGACGACGAGACGCAGGCGGCCAAGGTCCGGGTGGCGTTTGCCCACGTCTGCCACCTGTCCGGGATGCACGAACATGCCCTTGACCTTGGTGGTCTGGTCGGCGCGTCCGAGCCAGCCCGCCAGGCGCAGGTTGGTGCGCCCGCAGGGGCTGACGCCCGGCAGGACCTTTGACATGTCGCCCGTGCCGAAGCGCAGAAGCGGGTATTCCGGCGAAAGCCGCGTCACCACGATCTCGCCGATCTCGCCGTCCGCCACCGGTTCGTTGGTTCCGGGCCTGACGATCTCGACGATCAGCCCCTCGTTGACGACAAGCCCGGCCCGGGCCGGCGTCTCATAGGCGATGATGCCGAATTCCGCCGTGGCATAGGCCTGATAGGCCTCGATGCCGCGCTCGGCGATCTCCTTCTGGAGCGAAGCCGGAAAGGCCGCGCCGGAAACCAGCGCCTTGCGCAGGCTGGATGTGTCGAGACCCGCTTCCTTGCCCTTGTCGAGCAGCACTTTCAGGAAATCCGGCGTGCCGGCGTAGCCTGCGGGCTTCAGCAGGGCGACGGCCTCAAGCTGTTGTTCGGTATTGCCGACGCCGCCCGGAATGACCGGACAGCCGAGCGCCCTTGCGCCCGATTCCATGATGTGGCCGCCCGGGGTCAGGTGATAGGAGAAGCAGTTCTGGACGATGTCGCCGCGCCGAAACCCTGCCGCGAAGAAGGCGCGCGCCGCGCCCCACCAGTCCGGATCGTGACCTTCCGGCTCGAAGATCGGCCCCGGCGAGACCAGGATGCGCATGAGAGCGGAGGTCCGGCCCGCCGCCAGCCCGCCGAACGGCAGGTCAGCCTGCTGCATCGCCTTGAGGTCCGACTTGCGGATCACCGGAATGCGCGCAAGGTCCGCGCGGGTCTTCAGCGTCTCCGGGGCGATGCCTTTCATCTGGGATTTCAGCGCAGGCGCCTTGCTCCGGCTCGCGGCCAGAAGGGCGCGCAGGTCGCGCATCAGCGCGCGTTCGCGCGCGGCGGGGGTGCGCGTTTCGAGTTTGTCGTAGAACTGCGCCATGATCTGCCGCCTCAGGCCAGCCAGCGCTTGCGGCGCTTGTAGCTCTTCACGTCGCGGAAGGACCGGCGGTTGCCCTCGCCGACGCCGAGATAGAATTCCTTCACGTCCTCGTTGTCCTTGAGCGCCTTGGCCTCGCCGTCCATGACAACCCGGCCGGTCTCGAGGATGTAGCCGTAGGTCGCGTATTTCAGCGCCATGTTGGTGTTCTGCTCGGCCAGGAGGAAGGAGACGCCCTCTTTGGCGTTCAGATCCTTCACGATCTCGAAGATTTCCTCCACCACCTGCGGCGCAAGCCCCATGGACGGTTCGTCCAGCAGGATCATCTTCGGCTTCGACATCAGCGCCCGGCCGATGGCGCACATCTGCTGTTCGCCGCCGGAGGTGTAGCCGGACATCGACTTCATGCGCTGGCGCAGCCGCGGGAAGTAATTGTAGACCTTCTCGAGGTCGTCCTTGATCGCCCGCGACCCGTCGCGCCGCGTGAAGGCGCCGGTCAGCAGGTTTTCCTCGATGGTCAGGTGGCCGAAGCAGTGCCGGCCCTCCATCACCTGGATGCACCCGCGCCGCACCAGTTCATTCGGCGTCATCTTGTCGACGCGCTCGCCCTCGAACACGATGGAGCCCTTGGTCACGTCGCCGCGCTCCGCCTTCAGCAGGTTGGAGATCGCCTTGAGCGTGGTGGTCTTGCCGGCGCCGTTCGCGCCGAGGATCGCGACGATGCCGCCGCGCGGAACCGTGAGCGACACGCCCTTCAGCACGAGGATCACGTGATCGTAGATCACCTCGATGTTGTTCACCGAGAGGATGGGAGCGTCGGAAGCGGCGGTCATGGCTTTGCCCTGGGAGTGTGACGCAACGTGCGAAGGGTCCATCGCCGGTACTGGCATGCCCCCTCGTTGAGGCCCGCCCGGGCCCACAAAGCCCCGGGCGGACGGTCTTGGTGTGCGGTCGAAGTCATCGGACCGGCGATCGGCCTTAGCCGACCGCCGGTCGCCATCAGCCCTTACGACTTGTTGTCGCAGGCTTCGGTGCGCTTCGGCCAGTTGTTCTTCTCGGCATAGTCCTTGGCCGCCGCCTCGAGCAGCGGACGCACCTTGGAGACGTCCGGCGCGATCCAGTCCGAGGCCTTCACCCACTTCTGGCCGTCCCACTGCGCGATATAGGCCTTGTTGTGGCCGGAGTGATCGGCGCAGGTCACCTTCACCGGCGCGGCGAAGCCTTCCATGCCCATCTCCTTGAGGCGCGCCTCGGTGATGTTGAGGTTCTCAAGGCCGCGGCGCACGTCCTCGCCGGAGACCACCTTCTTGCCGGTCACCTGCTGCGCGGTGCGGATCGCCTCGGCGATCAGCATCGAGTTGTAGACGCCGCGGTTGTAGAGGTGCTCGCCGACCTTGCCCTTGTCGGACTTGGACAGGCCCTTGTCGACAACGTGCTTCTTGATGTCGGCGATCACCGGGAAGTTGGCCGAGGCGCCGTGGAAGGTCAGGCCCTTCAGGCCCTTGGCGCCGGCTTCGCCCGCGCGGGCATCGTCATCGCCCGAGGCCCACCACACCGCGACGAACTTGTCCATCGGGAAGCCGTTCTTCACCGCTTCCTTCACGGCCGTCGGGTTCATCGCGCCCCAGCCCTGGTTGTAGATCCAGTCGGTGCGGTCGCGGCGGATCGCCAGCCACTGCGAGGCCTGGTCCTGCATCTTGTCGGCCGGGACCGGATAGAGCTTCAGCTCGAAGCCGTACTGCTTGGCGAAGGCTTCGAGAACCGGGATCGGCTCCTTGCCGTAGGGCGCGTCGAGATGGATCAGGCCGATCTTCTTGCCCTTCAGCTTGTCGGCGCCGCCCTCGGTGGCGATGACATGCGAGATGAACATCGAGGCGCCGTCCCAGTAGGTCGCCGGCGGGTTGAACACCCACGGGAAGGTCTCGCCGACGGCGGCCGCCGAGAGGCCGTAGGCCATGGCGAGGATCGGGATCTTGTCGACATGCGCCTTCGGGATCAACTGCAGCGTGATGCCGGTGGAATAGGGGTTCACCACCACCGGCTTCTTGCCCTTGACCGCCTCGTAGCACTCGACGCCCTTCTTGGTGTCGTAGCCGGTCTCGCACTCCTCGACGAGGAGCTTCACGCCGCCGATGCCGCCGTCGCGCTCGTTGAGCATGCGCAGGTAGTCAGCCATGCCATCGGCGATCGGCACACCCGAGCCGCCAAACGGACCGGTGCGGTAGGACAGCAGCGGCACATAGATGGAATCCTGCGCCAGCGCGGGGGCGGCGGCGAAGTTCGACAGCGCCGTCGCAGCCGCAAGGCCCAGAGCGATTTTCTTGAGTGACATCGGGTTTTTCCTCCGGTTTTTCGGAACGCCGCCCCGGTCTCGGGAACGGTTGGCTCCAATGATGGTATTCGAACGCACGTCTTCAAGCCCCGCCAAGTCGCCTCAGTAGGGGAAAGGCCACATCCTCAGCTTCTGCTTTGCGGTCGCCCACAGACGGGCAAGACCATGCGGCTCGACGATGAGGAAGAAGATGATAAGCAGGCCGGTGAGCAGGTGGGTGAGATGTTCGGCGGTCGCGCCGGCGAGCGGGAAGCCGAAGGCCGGCAGGCCGAACTTCAGGAAGATCGGCACCAGGTGCAGCAGCGCGGCGCCGAAGAACGCACCCACGATGCTGCCGAGCCCGCCGATGATCACCATGAACAGGATGTTGAACGAAAGGTTGATCGAGAACGCGTCCTTCGCCTCGCCGCCACCGTACCACAGGAACATCATCACAGCGCCGGCGACGCCGCAGTAGAAGGACGAGACGGCGAAGGCCAGAAGCTTTGTCTGCAGCGGGCGGATGCCCATCAGCTCGGCGGCGATGTCCATGTCGCGGATCGCCATCCACATGCGGCCGATGCGGCCGTGCACGATGTTGGAGGCGATCCAGGTCATGGCGATCAGGATGACGAGGATCACGTAGTAGCGCGTCAGCGGCGTCGCGCTCGCGCCGGCGATCGGAATGCCGAACAGCGTCCGGTTGGGCACGTCGATCGCGCCCGAGACGGAGTAGTTGTAGAGCCAGGGAATGCGCACGAAGCACCATTCCAGGAAGAACTGCGCCGCCAGAGTCGCCACCGCCAGGTAGAATCCTTTGATGCGCAGGCTCGGCAGTCCGAAAAGCACGCCGATCGCCGCCGAGAAGAAGCCGGAGACGATGATCCAGACGATCAGGTTCACGCCCGGGAAGGCGGTGGTCAGCTTGTAGCAGGCATAGGCCCCGACCCCCATGAAGGCACCGGTGCCCAGGGACAAAAGACCGGTGTAGCCCGTCAGCAGATTGAGCCCGATCGCCGCCAGCGAGAACACCAGGAACGGGATCAGCACCGTGCCGATCATGAAGTTGCTCATGAACGCCGGCAGCACGAAAGCGGCCGCGACGATGAGGATGACCCCGATCAGATCCTGCCGGATCGGGAACACCGCCATGTCGGCTTCGTAGGTCTTCTTGTATAGGCCGGCCTCGCGGTACAGCATGAGGTCAGCTCCTTCAAATCCGTTCGATGATCTTGTCGCCGAACAGGCCCTGCGGCCTGAACAGCAGGAAAACGAGAGCGATCAGGAAGGCGAGCCAGCTTTCGATGCCGCCGCCCACCAGCGGGCCCCAGTAGAATTCGCCGATCTTCTCGCCGATGCCGATGATCAGCCCGCCGACGATGGCGCCGGGCACCGAGGTGAAGCCGCCGAGGATCAGCACCGGGAGCGCCTTGAGGGCGATGATCTGCAAGCCGAAGGACACGTCGGAACGGGCGCCCCACATGATGCCGGTCACCAGCGCCACGAGGCCGGCGGTGAACCACACGATCACCCAGATCTGGTTGAGCGAGATGCCGACCGAGAGCGCCGCCTTGTGACTGTCGGCAACGGCGCGCAGCGCGCGGCCGATGCGGGTCGACTGGAAGAACACCGCCAGCGCCGCCACCATCAGCCCGGCAATCACCGCCGCGGCGATATCGAGCTTCTGGATCGTCACGCGCCCGCCCAGCATCTCGATATTGATCGCGCCCTTCGGCAGGAACAACTCATCCGTGATCATCTTCTTCGGATTGCCGCCGAAGATGAACTCCCCGAGGCCGATCAGCAGGAAGGTGATGCCGAACGTCGCCATGAACAGGATGATGTCGGGCTGGTTCACCAGCGGCCTCAGCACCAGCCGTTCGATGCCGAAGGCCAGCACGTACATCACGCCGACGGTGAGGATCAGCGCCAGCAGCGCCGGGACGCCGGCCTCGTGCAGGCCCACCAACGTCAGGCCGGCGAACACGACCATGATGCCCTGGGCGAAGTTGAACACGCCGGACGCCTTGAAGATCAGCACGAAGCCGAGCGCGATCAGCGCGTAGAGCACGCCGGCCACCGTGCCTTCCCACAGCGTCTGCACCAGAAGATCCGGCATCTGGACCATCTGCACGAAGGGATCGATGAAAATGTTGTAAAGCATCGTCTGTCCCTCAGTGCCCGACGCCGAGATAGGCGTCGATGACCGTCTGGTCCGCCTTCACCTGATCCGGCGTTCCATCGGCGATCTTGCGGCCGTATTCCAGCACGACGACGCGGTCGGACAGGTCCATCACCACCCCCATGTCATGCTCGATCAGCGCGATCGTCGTGCCGTACTGGCTCGAAACGTCGAGGATGAAGCGGCACATGTCCTCCTTCTCCTCTAGGTTCATGCCCGCCATCGGCTCGTCCAGCAGCAGCAGCTCGGGCTGCATCGCCAGCGCCCGGCCCAGTTCCACGCGCTTCTGCAGGCCGTAAGGCAGCTTGCCGACCGGAACCTTGCGGATGTGCTCGATCTCGAGGAAGTCGATGATCTCCTCGACGAACTTGCGATGCTCCACTTCTTCCTTCATCGCCGGGCCATGCCGCCAGATCTGCCAGAAGAAGGGGGAGTTCATCTTCAGCGTGCGCCCGACCATGATGTTGTCGAGCGTGCTCATGCCCTTGAACAGCGCCACGTTCTGGAAGGTGCGGGCGATGCCCTGGCTTGCCGCCACGTAGGGTCGCATCGCCTCGCGCTTCACGCCCTTGTAGGTGATGGTGCCTTCCTGCGGATGATAGAACCCGTTGATGCAGTTCAGCATCGAGGTCTTGCCCGCCCCGTTCGGTCCGATGATGGCGCGGATCTCGCCCTTGCGGATGTCGAACGAGACGTCGGTGATCGCCTTCACGCCGCCGAAGCGCAGCGAGACGTTGTCGACCTTGAGGAGTACCGCGCCCTTGGCGATGTCGCTGGCGGGAGTCATGCTGCTTTTCCTTGGGCGACGGCGATCGGCGCCGGTGTCAGGTCGGCGATCTTGACGCGGGCGGAAATGGCGCCCTTGCGACCGTCCTCGAAGGTGACCTGCGTCGAGATGTCCACTTCCTTGGCGCCGCTGTAGAACCCGTTGATCAGCGGGGCATAGCGTTCGGCGACGAAGCCGCGCCGCACCTTCTGCGTGCGCGTCACCTCGCCGTCGTCGGCGTCGAGTTCCTTGTGCAGGATCAGGAACCGGTGGATCTGCGCGGCGGCCATCATCGGCTCGGTGGCGAGCGAGCGGTTCACCTCATCCACATGGCCCTTGATGATCTCGTAGACCTGCGGGTGGCCGGCGAGTTCCTGATAGGACGCATAGGCGACGTTGTTGCGCTCCGCCCAGTTGCCCATTGCCGTCATGTCGATGTTGATGAAGCAGGTCACGAACTCATGGTCCTGGCCGAAGGCCACCGCTTCCTTGATGTTGGGGAAGAACTTCAGCTTGTTCTCGATGTACTTCGGCGCGAACATGGCGCCGGACTTCAGCTTGCCCACGTCCTTGATGCGGTCGATGATCTTGAGATGGCCGGTGGCGTCCAGGAAGCCGGCGTCTCCGGTCCGCACATAGCCGTCCGGCGTCAGGGTTTCGGCCGTCTTTTCCGGTTCCTTGTAGTAGCCCTTGAACATGCCGGGCGACTTGTAGAGCACCTCGCCGTCCGGCGAGACTTTCAGGTCGACGTTCGGCATGACGGGCCCGACCGTGTCGGGGCGGATCTGGCCGTTGGGCTGCGCCGTCACCAGCAGGAAGGCCTCGGTCTGGCCGTAAAGCTGCTTGAGGTTGAGGCCGATCGAGCGGAAGAAGGCGAAGAGCTCCGGCCCGATCGCCTCGCCGGCGGTATAACCGATGCGCACGGTCGACAGCCCGAGCACGTTCTTCAGCGGCCCGTAGACCATCAATTCGCCGAGCCCGTAGTGCAGCCGCGCGGTCAGCGGCACCGCTTCGCCATTGAGGATCTTCTCGCCCCATTTCTTGGCAACGCCGAGGAAATGGTGGAACATCTTCTTCTTCAGCCAGCCCGCGTCCTCCATCCGGATCATGATGGAGGTGAGCATGCCCTCGAAAACGCGCGGCGGCGCGAAGGCATAGGTCGTGCCGATCTCGCGGCGATCGGAGACGGCGGTCTCCGGGCTTTCCGGGCAGTTCACGCAGAAACCGACCACCATCTGCTGGGCATAGTTGAGGTAGTGGTCGCCGACCCAGGCGAGCGGCAGATAGGCGATCACCTCGTCGCGTTCATGCAGCCCGTCGAACCTGGCGCTGTCGCGCGCCGCATTGATGCAGCCGCTGGCCGTCAGCATCACGCCCTTCGAACGGCCGGTCGTGCCCGAGGTATAAAGGATGATCGAGACGTCCTCGCCCTTGCCCTCGGCCACCGTCCGCTCGAATTTCGCCGCGATGTCCGGCCCCTCGTGCAGGATGGCCGTGCCGCGCTCGATGATGGCGTCGATCGGATGCAGCTTCGCATGGTCGTAGTCGCGCAGGCCCCTGGGCTCGTCGTAGAGGATATGCCCGAGGCTCGGCACCCGGTCCTTCACCGAGATGAGCTTGTCAACCTGCTCCTGATCCTGCACCGCCGCGATCGAAACCTCGGCGTGGTCCAGCACATAGGCCATCTCGTCGGCCACGGCGTCGGCGTAGACCGGCACGGGGATGGCGCCCAGAGACTGCGCCGCCATGATCGACCAGTAGAGCTTGGGGCGATTCGACCCGACGATGGCCACCTTGTCGCCGCGCTTCAGGCCAAGGTCCTGCAGGCCGATGGCGTAGGCGCGCACCAGCTTGGCAATCTGGCTCCAGGTCCATTCGCGCCAGATGCCCATGTCCTTGAACCGCATGGCCGGGCGCTCGGGGCGCACCTTGGCATGGTGGGCGATCCATTTGGGAAAGGTGTCGAGTCCCTGCTCGGGCGTGCTCGTCAACGCGCTGCCTCCCTGGCGAAATATTCCCGGACCGCGTTCCGGTCCTTCTATCTGGTTGTGCAATGTGCAGTCTGGAGCCGGAAATTCAAGCGGCCCCTTGACAGACAAAGGGATGATCTGGTGTTAGGCTACCCGATTATGTTGCAGCGCATGGCGTGCAAATTCTGGCCCTATTCGCCGAAGCGGGCCAGTTTTTCGAGATTGCTCACCGCGTAGCCGCCCTTCTCGCTGCGGATTAGACCGGCTTCCTCCAAAAGTCTAAGCGCGGAATTGGCGCTCTGGCGCGACAGGCCGGCCAGCGCGCCGACCTCCTCCTGGCTGATCGACACATGCAGGCCGGCATCCGGATAGAACGTCGGGTTGAGCAGCGCCGCGATGGCGCGCGCCACCCTGCCCGTTGAATCCAGCATGCGCTCCTGCTCGATCATCGCCATGAACTGCCCGAGCCGCTCGTTGAACTGGCGCACCAGGAAGCGGTTGAAGCCGACCGAGTGCTCGAACAGCCAGAGGAACGTCGCCCGGTCCATCAGCGCGATCTTCGAGCCACGCAATGCGGTCACGTCGTAGCGGCGCGCCTCGTTCTTCAGCATCGAGCCTTCACCGAACCAGCCGCCGGAGGAGATTCCGGCGAGTGTCACCGTCTTGCCCGACGCGGAGGTGGTCGACAGCTTGAGCAGTCCGTCGATGACGCCGACCCAGGGGTCGTAGCGGTCGCCCTTGTGGATCAGGTAGGCGCCGGAGACAACCGTCCGCTCGACGATACCCTTCGCGGAGCGCACGCGCTCGTCCGGCGCCAGCTCGCGCGCCCAGAAGGCGATCCGGTCAAGGGTTTCCAGCGAAATCACGCCGCATCATGCGATGCGCCGGACCGCGAAACAAGTCGCCGTTCAGCGCACGCGGAACGCTCCATGGCAGCCGGCGCAGCGCGACGTCAGGTTGGACAGTGCCCCGACCACTGCCTTGTAGTCGGCCGCGGTCGGCGGCGTGGACGCGGCTGCGGCCAC
>DAOMXN010000037.1:0-13954 GCA_035437025.1 Beijerinckiaceae bacterium
AAACAACATGTCGGTCGATCAGGTCTCCGGATCGGGCAAGCGTGGGCAGGTCCTGAAGGGAGATGTGCTGGAGGCGATCGCCAAGGGTGCGGCGTCGCAGCCGGCGGAAACGCCGAAGGTCGCCGAAGCGCCGAAGTCTCCCCGTGCGCCTTCCGCCGGTGACGACGCGGCGCGCGAGGAGCGGGTGCGCATGACCAAGCTGCGCCAGACGATCGCGCGCCGCCTCAAGGACGCCCAGAACACCGCTGCCATGCTGACGACCTTCAACGAGGTCGACATGACCAACGTCATGGCGCTGCGCGGCCAGTACAAGGACCTGTTCGAGAAGAAGCACGGCGTGAAGCTCGGCTTCATGGGCTTCTTCACCAAGGCGGTGGTGCAGGCGCTGAAGGAGCTGCCGGGCGTCAATGCCGAGATCGACGGCACCGATGTCGTCTACAAGAACTACTACCACGTCGGCATCGCGGTCGGCACGGACAAGGGCCTTGTCGTGCCGGTGGTGCGCGACGCGGACCGGCTCGGCATCGCCGGCATCGAGAAAACCATCGCCGATTTCGGCAAGCGCGCCCGCGACGGGCAGCTCAAGATGGAGGAGATGACGGGCGGCACCTTCACCATCACCAACGGCGGCATCTACGGCTCGCTGATGTCGACGCCGATCCTCAACGCGCCGCAATCCGGCATCCTCGGCATGCACAAGATCCAGGACCGGCCGATGGTCGTCGGCGGCAAGATCGAAATCCGCCCGATGATGTATCTGGCGCTCTCCTACGATCACCGGATCGTCGACGGCAAGGAAGCCGTGACCTTCCTCGTGCGGGTGAAGGAAAGCCTGGAAGACCCGGCGCGTCTGGTGATGGATCTGTGAATGGGTTCAGGGCACAGTCTCGTGTCCTCGAACCGGTAGCCGGAGGCTCTCAGTCATGACCAAAGTCGCCATCGTCACCGGCGGATCGCGCGGCATCGGCCGGGCCTGCTGCCTCCGGCTCGCGGACGCGGGCTATGCGGTGGTGGTCAACTACACCAGCGCGAAGGCCGCCGCCGATGAGGTCGTGGCGGAGATTGCCGCGAAGGGCGGCAAGGCCGTGGCGGTCAAGGGGGACGTGGCGAGTGAGGCCGACGTGCTGGCGATCTTCGCCGCCGCCGACCGTCTCGGACCGCTCGCCGCGCTCGTCAACAATGCCGGCGTCGTCGATGTGATGACGCGCGTCGATCAGGTCTCCGTCACGCGGCTGGAGCGGATGTTTTCCATCAACGTGATCGGCTCGTTCCTGTGCGCCCGCGAGGCGGTGAAGCGCATGTCAACGAAGCACGGCGGCAACGGCGGCGGCATCGTCAACATCTCGTCGGTGGCGGCCGAGCTTGGCTCTCCCGGCTGGTATGTGGATTACGCCGCCTCCAAGGGCGCGATCGACACGATGACCAAGGGCCTCGGCCTTGAAGTCGCGGCGGAAGGCATCCGCGTCAACGGCGTCCGGCCGGGGATCATCGCTACCGATATCCACGCCTCCGGCGGCATGCCGGACCGCGTGGCGCAGATGCGGCCGCTGCTGCCGATGAAGCGCGAAGGCTCCGCCGACGAGGTGGCGCAGGTGGTGCTCTGGCTGCTGTCGGACGCGGCCTCCTACATCACCGCCACCACGATCAACGTTTCCGGCGGCCGCTGAGCCGCGCGTCAGGGGAAGTTCTCATGTCCTACGATCTCATCGTCATCGGCACCGGCCCCGGCGGCTATGTCTGCGCGATTCGCGCGGCGCAACTCGGTCTGAAGACGGCCGTCATCGAGAAGCGCAAGACTCATGGCGGCACCTGCCTCAATGTGGGCTGCATCCCGTCGAAGGCGCTGCTGCATGCCTCCGAATTGTTCGACGAGGCTGGCCATGGCTTTGCCGCCTTCGGCATCGACGTGCCGAAGCCGAAGCTCAACCTCGCGCAGATGATGAAGCACAAGCAGGAGACGATCGACGCCAACGTCACGGGCGTCGGCTTCCTGCTCAAGAAGAACAAGGTGACGGCCTATCACGGCCTCGGCACCATTCTGGCGCCGGGCAAGGTCCAGGTGACCGCCGACAACGGCGCGAGCGAAATCCTTGAGACCAAAGCGATCGTCATCGCCACCGGGTCGGAAGTCATGCCGCTGCCGGGCGTCGAGATCGACGAGAAGCAGATCGTCTCCTCCACCGGCGCACTGGACCTGCCAAAGGTTCCAGGCAAGCTCGTGGTCATCGGCGCCGGCGTGATCGGCCTTGAACTCGGTTCGGTGTGGCGGCGCCTTGGCGCGGACGTCGAGGTCATCGAGTTCCTCGACCGCATCCTGCCGGGCATGGACGGGGAAGCCTCAAAGCAATTCCAGCGCATGCTGGAAAAGCAGGGCATCGCCTTCCGCCTCGGCGCGAAGGTCACCGGCGTCGACAAGATCAAGGGCGGGCTGAAGGTGAAGGTCGAGCCGGCCAAGGGCGGCGAAGCCTCCACGATCGGCGCGGATGTGGTGCTGGTCGCCATCGGCCGGCGGCCATTCACGCAAGGTCTGGGACTTGAGAACGCCGGCGTCGCGCTCGACGCGCGGGGGCGCATCGTCACCGACAGTCATTACGCCACCAACGTGCCGGGCATCTATGCCATCGGCGATGTGATCGCGGGGCCGATGCTGGCCCACAAGGCCGAAGACGAAGGCGTCGCCCTGGCCGAAATTCTTGCCGGCAAGGCGGGCCATGTGAACTACGGGGTCATACCTGGCGTGGTCTACACTTTCCCGGAGGTCGCTTCCGTGGGCAAGACCGAGGAGGAGCTGAAGGCCGAGGGTGTTGCCTATGCCGTCGGCAAGTTCCCCTTCACGGCGAACGGCCGTGCACGCGCCAACCGCACGACGGACGGGTTCGTGAAAGTGCTCGCCGACAAGGCCAGCGACCGGGTGCTCGGCGTGCATATCGTCGGCGCGGGCGCGGGCGAAATGATCCATGAGGCGGCGGTGCTGATGGAATTCGGCGGTTCGTCCGAGGACCTCGCGCGCACCTGCCACGCGCATCCCACGATGTCGGAGGCGGTGAAGGAAGCGGCGCTCGCGGTGGAAAAGCGCGCGATTCACATGTGATCTTGCGCGGCTTCCTGCCGCGATTCTGACTTTTGGGGCTTGCCCGACGCCTCCGCGCGGCTCAATCTGCCGGCTTCGTCCTGAAGCGCGGGGGGTTGGCATGCGTCGGTTCGTTGTATCCTGTCTCAAGATCATTCTTGACATTGGCTTTTGGGGCGTCGTGCTTGGCTCCATGGCTGCGGGCTACATGCTGGGCGTCAGCAATTCGGCTGCCGCAATCATGCTGGGAGACGGATTGTGGGCAGGCCTGCTCGGCGCCTTCATCGGGCTTGTCGGCGGGTTTCTGGCCTCGTGCCTGATCTTCGGCATGTTCTATCTTGCGTTCCAGATCGAGGAGAACACCCGGCGCGGCGGCGAGTTCTTCGAGGCACTCGGCCGGCGCATGCAGGCGCGCGAGCAGGCGGCGGCGGCCGTCAGCGAACCGTCGCTGCCGGGCTGATCAGGCAAAGGCGAGGCTGGATTCAGCCGGCAACCGGCAGGCCGGCGTGGCGGAATTCGCTCGGCGTGACACCGAAGCAGGCACGGAAGCAGCGGGAGGCATGCGCCGCGTCCGAAAATCCGCAGGCCGCCGCGAGGCTGGCGATGGTTGCGCCGGACTGGGTGGCATCGCGCAGGTGTCCGGCCAGCCGCTGGCACCGAAGCAGGATGATCGAGCGCTCCAGCGTCGTGCCCCTTTCGGAAAAGATCCGGAACACTGTCCGTTCGGACACGCGGAAGATCGAGGCGAGGCGCGTTGGCGAAACCGGTTGGTCGAGGCCATGCGCGCGCAGATAGCGCTCGACCAGCGGAAAGAGCTGCTGTCTCGTAAGGCCGGATTCGTCCCGCAGGAGCAGGCGCAGCAGCGGCATGGCGTAATTTGAAACCGTCTGCGTCCCGTCCGCCGACGGGGTCTTCAGCGCCGAGGCGATCTCGTCCTGAAGGGTGCGCGCCAGTGCCGTTCGGGCCGGAAGCGGCTGACACAAGTAGGGATCCACGGCTCCCACTTCCTCGCGCACGCGGTCCTTCGGAACCTTGAGGATCGTGACGGTTGATATCCGCTGGTCCGTGAAGTGGTTTTCGAGCGGCCGGCCGGGATTGTAGAGCACGGCCTGACCGGGTGCGAGGCAGGTTTCGCGCTCGCATTGGTGCATGATGCTGGTTCCGGACTGCTGGATGTCCAGAAGCAGGGAGGACGATTCGTCCTCGTCCGGTGCAGCAACGGACCGGCGGTAGCTGAACGAGCGGGAGGAAAACCGCGCAACGCCAAACCCTTCGTTTGCGACCAACTGGAAGGCGCCAAAGATCGGGGCCGTGCCGGCCGGCGCAACGTCGACCGTGGCGAAATTCGCGCGGACCGCATCCGCCCATCGGGCCGGCCGCTCGTTCGGGTGAAAGCACTCTGTCGACGCAGAAACGATCACGGCAGCCGTTCTCCCTGCGGTGAGACTATCTTCGGCCCGGCGCGCCGTCACATTGCCCGAGCTGGCAGCCACGTTCAAGACAGCCGCGTTTCCTGAATGGTAGCGCTGGGCAAAACGAGACAAATCCGGAGGGGACCCACATGAGCGCCTGCTGCACGCCAGCCGGGGCGGCGAAAGCCGCGCCGCACCCGCTTGATCCGCTGACCGAGGCTGAAATCGCCGCCGCCTGCAGCCTGCTGCGCCGGAAGAAGCGGCTGGGCCCCGATCTGCGCTTCGGCTTCGTGCAGCTGGAAGAACCGGCCAAGTCGGTTGTCCTTGGCTGGAAGGCGGGACAGCCCGTCAGCCGGTCGGCCCGGCTGATCGCCTTCAACTGCAAGACCGGCGCAACCTATGTCGCGGTCGTCTGTCTCGACGACCAGTCGGTGACGTCCTTCGCCGAACGTCCGGTGAAGCAGCACCCCTACGGCCAGCCGCCGGTGATCATCGAGGAGTTCTTCAAGGTCGCCGACATCGTCAAGTCCGACAAGGGGTGGCTGAAGGCCATGAAGCGGCGCGGCCTGACCAAGAAGGACATCGACCTAGTGCAGGTCGATCCGTTTTCCGCCGGCTACTATGACCGGGAGGTGGAGAAGGGACGCCGTCTGGTCAGCGCCGTCTGCTACTGGCGCGGCCACGAGAAGGACAACGGCTATGCGCACCCGATCGAAGGCGTCGTGGCGCTCGTCGATCTGATCGAGGGCAAGGTGGTCCAGCTTGTCGACGAGGAGGAGATCGTCCCGATCCCGAAGACCAAGCGCAATTACGATCGCGCCTCGTATCCCAAGACCCGCAAGGACCTGAAGCCGCTCGATCTGGTGCAGGACGAGGGGCCGAGCTTCACGGTCGAAGGCTGGAACGTATCCTGGCAGAACTGGACCTTCCGGGTCGGTTTCACGCCGCGCGAAGGGCTGGTGCTGCACCAGGTGTCCTACACCGACAAGGGGCGGACGCGGCCGATCATCTACCGCGCCTCGGTCACCGAAATGGTGGTGCCCTACGCCGATCCGACCGCCAACCATTTCTGGAAAAGCGCCTTCGATGCCGGCGAGTACGGTCTGGGCAAGCTTGCCAACGCGCTGGAACTGGGCTGTGACTGCCTCGGCCAGATCCATTATTTCGACGTGGCGGCGGCGGACGACGCCGGCAATCCCTTCGTCATGAAGAATGCGATCTGCATGCACGAGGAGGACTACGGCATCCTGTGGAAGCACTACGAGTTCCGCAACGAGACCTATGAGGTGCGCCGCTCGCGCCGGCTGGTGATCTCGTTCTTCGCGACCGTCGGGAACTATGATTACGGCTTCTACTGGTATCTCTATCAGGACGGCACGATCCAGCTCGAGGCCAAGCTCTCCGGCATCATCCAGACCGCCGCGGTCGCGCCGGGCAAGGCCTATCCCTGGGGCGGCATGGTGGCCGAGGGCCTCGGCGGTCCGACGCACCAGCATTTCTTCAACGTGCGCCTGCACATGATGGTCGACGGGGAGAAGAACACGGTCACCGAACACGAGTTCGTGCCGCGCCCCTGGGGGAAGGACAACCCCTATGGCAATGTGTTCGACACCACATCGCGCGTGCTGTCGCGGGAGCGGGACGCGGCCCGCGAGGCGGATGGGCGCACCGGGCGCTACTGGAAGATCGTCAACAGCAACGTCCGCAACAGCGTCGGCAATCCGACGGGCTACAAGCTCGTGGTGAACCCTTCCCCGCTGATGCTGGCGCAGGAGGGGTGCCACATGCGGGCGCGCGGCGCCTTCGCCACCAAGCATGTCTGGGTCACGCCCTTCGATCCGACCCAGCGCTATGCCTCGGGCGAGTTTCCCAACCAGCACGCCGGCGGCGACGGGCTGCCGAAATTCATCGAGGACAATCGTTCGATCGAGAACGAGGATATCGTGCTCTGGCATTCCTTCGGGCATACCCATGTCTGCAAGCCCGAGGATTTTCCAGTCATGCCGGTCGAGTATGCCGGGTTCATGCTGAAGCCGAACGGGTTCTTCTCGGAGAATGCGGCGATGGATCTGCCGCCGGATCGCAATTCCGCTTCAAAGGACCAGCGCGACGACGACTGCTGCAAGCCGGGACCCTGACAACTGCAGGATATTTCAGTTGTGCGTCGGCCTGGCTTCAGGTTTTATGAATGACACAAGACTTGGCCGGAGCAACCGGCAGCACACCATGGGTGAGGGAGGATATCGCCATGAAACCGTTCAAGCACGCCCTGCTTGCCGCCGCCGGCCTTGCGGGGCTGACGTTGGCCACGCCGGCCCTGTCGCAGACGACGCTCAGGGCCGTGATGCACTCGGATCTGAAGATCCTCGATCCGATCTGGACCACGGCCTATATCGTCCGCAACCACGGCTACATGATCTACGACACCCTTTTCGCACAGGACGAGAAGGGCGAGATCAAGCTGCAGATGCTGGAGAAGTATGACGTTTCCGCCGACAAGAAGGTCTATACCTTCACGCTGCGGGACGGGCTGATGTGGCATGACGGCCAGCCGGTCACGGCGGAGGACTGCGTCGCCTCGATCAAGCGCTGGGCGTCGCGCGACGCGCTCGGGCAGAAGATGAACTCCTTTGTCGAGTCCATGACCGCCAAGGATGCCAAGACCTTCACCATCAACCTGAAGGAGCCGACAGGCCTGGTTCTGCTCGGCCTCGGCAAGCCGTCGTCGAACGTGCCCTTCATGATGCCGAAGCGGGTGGCGGAGACCGACCCGAACAAGCAGATCGAGGACTTCACCGGATCGGGTCCGTTCGTGTTCAAGAAGGATGAATGGAAGCCCGGCGACAAGACGGTCTACGTCAAGTTCGACAAGTACAAGCCGCGTTCGGAGCCAGCGTCCGGCCTTTCGGGCGGCAAGGTCGCCAAGGTGGACCGCGTGGAATGGCGCGCCATCTCCGACCAGCAGCAGGCGGTCAACGCCCTGACGAAGGGAGAGATCGACTTCATCGAGCAGCCGAGCCACGATCTGCTGGGCGGACTGAAGAAGGACGCCAACGTTCAGATCATTGAATCGCCGCAGCTGAAGGGGCAGTACACCTTCCGGCCGAACCATCTGCAGAAGCCGTTCGACAATCCGAAAGTGCGGCAGGCCTTGTGGTACGCGTTCAATCAGGAAGACTTCCTGATGGCGAACATCGGCGATGCGGCCTACATCAAGGAATGCAAGGCCATGTTCGTCTGCGACACGCCGTTCGCGACGACCAAGGGGATGGACGGGCTGCTCACCTCGAACGTGAAGAAGGCGCAGGAGCTTCTCAAGGAAGCTGGCTATGACGGCACGCCGATCGTGCTGATGCATTCGACCGACCTCAAGATCCTTACGAACCTGGCGCCGGTCGCGAAATCACTGATGGAGAAGGCCGGCTTCAAGGTCGACATGCAGTCGATGGACTGGCAGACGCTTGTCGCCCGTCGCACCAAGAAGGATCCGGCGAACGCCGGCGGCTGGCATGCGTTCCTGACAGCCTGGGTTGCCGCCGACGTCATGAATCCGGTGAGCCGGGCCTATCTCAATTCAGCTTGCGAGAAGTCTCTGTTCGGCTGGCCCTGCGATGCCCAGATGGAAAAGCTGCGCGATGATTTCGCGCGCGAACCCGATCCGGCCAAGCAGAAGGCGATCGCGGAAGCGGTGCAGGTGCGCGCCATTGAACTGACGCCGGAAATCCCGCTCGGCGAGTACCTGCAGCCCGTTGCCATGCGCAAGAGCGTCAAAGGCTTCCTGATCGCGCCGGTACCCGTGTTCTGGAACATGGAAGTCGCCAAGTGATCCTGGACCGCCGCCCGGGCGCATCCGCACCCGGGCGGCATTCCTTTCGGCTTTTCCCGTGACCCTGTTCGGCTACATCCTTCGCCGCCTCATCGGCACCATCCCGGTGATGCTGGTCGTTGCCGTGTTCATCTTCCTGATGTTGCGGCTGACGCCCTCCGATCCGGCCGCCATCATCGCCGGCGACAATGCCAACGCCGAGCAGGTGGCGAAAATTCGCCAGCAGCTCGGCCTTGACCAGCCGATGCTGACGCAGTTCTTCATCTGGTTCGGCAAGGTGCTGACCGGTGATTTCGGCGAGAGCTTCTTCTTCAAGAAGACTGTCGCCGCGCTGATTGCCGAGCGGATCGAGCCGACGCTGTCGTTGTCGCTCTTCACCATCGTGCTGGCGGTGTTGATCGCGGTGCCGCTCGGCGTCCTCGCTGCGCACCGGCAGGGAACCTGGGTCGACCGCCTGGTCATGGGCTTTGCCGTTCTCGGCTTTTCGGTTCCGGCCTTCGTCATTGGCTACATCTTCATCTATGTTTTCGCGATATGGCTGAACTGGCTCCCGGTTCAGGGCTACCAGCGCATCAGCGAGGGACTTGGCGGCTGGGCGCTCAGGCTCGTGCTGCCGGCATTGACGCTCTCGGTCATCTACGTTGCGCTGATCGCCCGCATGACCCGCACCAGCGTGCTCGAAGTGCTGTCGGAAGACTATGTCCGGACGGCGCGTGCCAAGGGGCAGGTCGAGCGCAAGGTGATGTTTCGTCATGCCTTGCGCAATGCGGCGGTACCGATCGTGACCGTCATCGGTCTTGGCGTGGCGCTGCTGATTGGTGGCGTCGTGGTCACCGAGAGCCTCTACACCATACCCGGCCTGGGCCGGCTGACGGTCGATGCCGTGCTGGCGCGGGACTATCCCACCATTCAGGCCGTGATCCTTCTGTTCTCCTTCGTCTATGTCATGATCAACCTCGCGGTGGACCTCATCTACACCCTGCTCGATCCGAGGATCCGTTACTGATGGCGGCCGGCGCCACTTCCGCGCCGCAGGGCGTTTCCAGGCCGCCTTCGGCCGTGGCCATGGCCCTGCGGCATCCCGGCGTCATCGTCGGTGGGATCGTGGTGCTCGTCGTCGTGCTGATGGGCCTTCTGGCGCCGCTGCTTGGAACCATCGATCCGTCCAGCATCAATCCCGCCGCCCGCAACCGGGTGCCGGGCGCCGAATTCACCATGCGCACCGACACCGGCGAACGCATCCGCATGACAGCGCTGTTCGGGACCGACAGCCTGGGGCGCGACATCTACAGCCGGACGATCTACGGCGCGCGCGTCTCGCTGCTGGTTGGCGTGGCCGTGGCCAGCTTGAGCGTGCTGATAGGCTTGGCGATCGGCCTCGTCGCCGGGTTCTTCCGCTGGCTCGATGCGGTGGTGATGCGGATCATGGACGGGTTGATGGCGATCCCGGCCATCCTGCTGGCCATCGCGATGGTCTCGCTGTTCCGGGCCGGCGTGCTGACGGTCATCCTGGCGATTGTCGTGCCGGAGATCCCGCGCGTCGTGCGACTCGTGCGGTCCATCGTGCTCAGCGTTCGCGAGGAGCCCTATGTCGAGGCAGCCGTGACGCTCGGGACGCCGACGGGCAAGCTGTTGTGGCGCCATGTGCTCCCCAATACGATCGCGCCGCTCATCGTGCAGGGCACCTTCATCTGCGCCTCGGCGATCCTGGTCGAGGCCATCCTGTCCTTCCTCGGCATCGGCGTTCCACCGGAGGTGCCGACCTGGGGCAATATCATGGCGGAGGGGCGGCAGGTGTTCAGCCTCTACCCCCACAACATCATCTATCCCGGCATTTTCCTGGCGGTGACCATCCTCGCGGTCAACGTGCTGGGCGATGGCTTGCGCGATACGCTCGACCCAAAGATGGCGAAGCGGGTCTGACATGAGCATGCCCGTTCTCGAAGTCAGCAACCTTTCGGTCGCGATCCGCGGCCTCGGCGACCGGACGCATGCGATCAAGGGCATCGACCTGACCGTCGGCGCCAACGAGATCGTCTGCGTGGTCGGGGAGTCCGGATCGGGCAAGTCGGTCACGGCCCAGTCGGTCATGGGGCTGCTGCCGAAGGGGCTGATGAAGGTCGAGAGCGGTTCCATCCGCCTGCAGGGCGACGAACTGACCACCAAGACCGATGCGCAGCTGCGCGCCATTCGCGGCGAGCGCATGGCGATGGTGTTCCAGGAGCCGATGACCGCGCTCAACCCGGTGGAGCGGGTCGGAGACCAGATCGCGGAGGTCCTGGAAATCCACACCGACCTCGACGCGAAGGGCCGACGCGCCCGCGTGCTGGACATCATGCGCGCGGTGCATCTGCCCGATCCCGAGCACATGATCGATGCTTATCCGCACCAGCTTTCCGGCGGGCAGCGCCAGAGAATCATGATTGCCGCCGCCCTGGTGCTCGACCCGGCGCTGCTGATCGCCGACGAGCCGACGACCGCGCTGGACGTCACCACGCAAGCGCAGATCCTCAAGCTCATTCGCGAGATGCAGGAGCGCAAGAAGACGGGCGTTCTGTTCATCACGCATGACTTCGGCGTGGTGTCGGAAATCGCCGACCGCGTCGTCGTCATGCAGATGGGCAGCATCGTGGAGCAGGGGCCGCGCGACGAGGTGCTGCGGCGCCCGCGCGAGGCCTATACCAAGATGCTCATGGCTTCGGTGCCCAGCATGACCCCGCCGAAGCGCCCGGTGGTCACCGGCGCGGTGACGCTCGAAGCGCAGGGCCTGTTCAAGACCTACGGAAAGCGCAGCTTCTGGCAACCCAAGGCGCGCGTGGTCAACGCCGTCAACGATGTCTCCCTCACCGTGCGGCGCGGCGAGACGCTGGGGATCGTCGGCGAGTCGGGCTCCGGCAAGTCGACCGTGGCGCGCTGCGTGGCGCGGCTGATCGATCCGACAGCGGGTGCGGTCAAGATCGAGGGAACCGACATCGCCCATCTGAAGGAAGCGGAGTTCCGTCCCGTGCGGCGCCGGGTGCAGATCGTGTTCCAGGACCCCTATCGCTCGCTCAATCCGCGCCGGACCGTCGGCGAGGCGATCATCGAAGGGCCGATGAACTACGGGCTGTCGCGCCACGAGGCGATACAGCGCGCCCGCGACCTGATGACGACGGTGCACCTGTCGCCGGATGCGCTCGACCGCTACCCGCACCAGTTCTCCGGAGGGCAGCGTCAGCGCATCTGCATTGCGCGTGCCCTGGCGATGGAGCCTGTCCTGCTGATCGGCGACGAACCTGTGTCCGCGCTTGACGTTTCCGTGCAGGCCCAGGTGCTGAAGCTGCTGGACGAGGTGCGCCGCAAGTTCGATCTCGCCGTGCTGTTCATCACGCACGATCTCAGGGTGGCGGCGCAGGTCTGCGACCGCATCGCGGTGATGCAGAAGGGCGTGATTGTCGAGCAGGGGACGACCGTCGAGGTGTTCGCCAATCCGCAACATGCCTATACGCGCGCCCTGTTCGATGCCGCGCCCGGCCGGCACCAGGAATTCGGCTCCGGCGCCACCGCCTAGGGTCGCACCATCGAGGAGGCCTGTCATGAAGGTCAAGGAATACGCGAAGTTCGATGCCCTGGGCCTGGCCGAGCTGGTGCGCCGCCGGCAAGTGACGCCGAAGGAACTGGCGTTGACGGCCGCCGAAGCCATCGCCAAGGCCAACGGTGAGGTCAATTGCGTGGTCGAGACCTACGCCGACCGGATTGACGGGCTGGACGAGACATCGCTCGGCACCGGCCCGTTCCGGGGCGTGCCCTTCCTGATGAAGGACGTGTTCGGGCATGAAAAGGGACGCAAGATCGAATTCGGCTCGCGACTCTGCAAGGGCATGGTCGGGCAGGTCGACAGCAATCTCACTGTGCTGCTGCGCAAGGCCGGCGTGAACATCCTCGGCCGGTCCTCGGCGCCGGAATATTCGATGGCGGGGACGAGCGAAGGCCTGCTCTACGGCAATGCCTCGAATCCCTGGAAGAAGGGCTATTCCACCGGCGGTTCCTCGGGCGGGGCGCAGGCTGCCGTGACGTCGGGCATGGTGCCCATCGCCCACGGTTCGGACATCGGGGGCTCGATCCGCATCCCGGCCAGCTACAGCGGCGGCGTGGGCCTGAAGCCGTCTCGCATGCGCATCTCGGTCGGACCGACGGTCGACGAGGGCGGGTTCGGCTATTCGATGAACCACGTGCAGACCATGACCGTGCGCGATTCCGCCGCGATGCTGGATTGCCTCGCCCATCCGATGCCGGGCGATCCGTTTGTGATCCCTAAGCCGCGCCTCTCCTATGCGACGCTGATCAAGCGCGCGCCGAAGAAACTCCGGGTCGGGATCGTGCTCGATCCGCTGCTGGGCGTTGCGGTCGATCCCGAGGTGGAGAAAGCGGTCAGAAAGACCGGAAAGGCCCTGGCCGGCATGGGGCACGAGGTCGAGCAGGCGAGTGTCAGCCTGGGCGGCGTCGATCTGCTGGAAGTCATCCGCGACCTGTTCTTCTTCGACTTCGAAAACCGGCTCAACGGCTATGCGAAGCTGTCGGGCCACAAGCCCGGGCCGGATACGCTGGAGCCGGTGATCTGGTCGATCTATCAGCGCGCCAAGGAGGTCACGCCGTCGCGCTTCATGGCGGCCTGGTCGCGGGCCAACGTCGTGCGCCGGACGCTTGGCCAGTTCTGGACGAAGTACGACCTTTGGCTGTCGCCGACCACGGCGACGACCGCGCCGCCCTGGGGCACGATCAACCTGTCGTTGCCGGGTGCCGACTTCGACAGTTTCTCGAACCGGGTCTTCGCCCTGCCGGTCCAGTACACGCTGCCGCACAACGTGATGGGCACGCCGGCGATGTCTCTTCCGCTGGCGATGCATTCCAACGGATTGCCGATCGGCGTGCAGATCGCGGCCGCGCCATCGCTCGATCACATCGTGCTGCAGGTGGCCGCCGCGCTGGAGCAGGAAATGCCCTGGGCCAGGCGGGCGGCCCCGCCATTGCACGTCTCGCGGTTCTGACAGCGCCCGGCGTCGGCCGGGCGGCGAACCCCTAGAACGGCAGGTGTATGGCGTTGGGCGCCCAGAGCGCGAATCCCATGAGGATCGCCCCGCCGATCCCCATCAGCCCGCCGGCTGCGGCCAGCCAGGCCATGCCCGTGATGATCATGGCGGAAGCCAGCACGATGCCGATCTGGAACAGCTTGGCCGCCAGTTCGAAGATCTCCTTCTTCTGGGCAGCCAACGTGCGTGTCTCTTCCTTGGCCTTGGCCCGGGCCGCGAGTTCCTTGCGGCCTTCGTTGGTCTCGGGTTCCGAATCGTAGCGGGCGATCGTCGCTTTCCAGGAGTCGATGCGCTTCTTCATGCGGTCCTGTGCGGCGCTGTCGCTTGTCGCGGCCAGGTCGAGTTCCATCTGCTCCACAGCCGTGCGCAGCACGGTGCCGCGAATGGTCTTGGCCTGGAAGAAGGCCCACAGATTCGAGGCCTCGATATTGGAATCGATCGCGAGATTCTCATTGTTGCTGTTTCCGGCCTCGGCGAAGGCAAGAAACAGCGCCAGCGCCGCGATCATCAGCGCGACCCACTTGTTGCCCGCATTTCCCGCGTCCGGCATGCCCGACATGATTCGCCCCTCCGTTGG
>DAOMXN010000038.1:0-13917 GCA_035437025.1 Beijerinckiaceae bacterium
TCGATCCAAGTGAAGGTCTTCTTCTCTTCGATCGGTATGGCCGACGCCGGGCGCGATGAACGGGCCGTTGCGAAACCCCGTCGCAGCCTTCCCGTAAAGGAAGGGCGCTCCATCCGGCTGGAGGACCTTGCCGCCGGCGGCGCGCAGCACGGCATCCCCCGCCGCCGTATCCCATTCCATGGTTGGACCGAACCTTGGGTACACGTCGGCTTCGCCCGCTGCGATCAGGCAGAACTTGAGCGAGGACCCGATGTTGCGGCGCGCGACGACAGGCTGACCGGCAAGCCAGGCCTCGGTCATCTCGTCACCGTGGCTGTGCGAGACCAGCGCGACCAGTCCGGCTCCGCAAGGGCGGACACCGATACGGCGAAACGCGCCGTCGCCCGGCGGCCGGCAACCATCCACATCGGCCCGCCATGCGCCTCCGCCCTCGCCGGCCAGGAACATGGCGCCCGTGGCCGGGGCGAAGACCACGCCGCAGACCGGCACACGATGCCTGACCAGCGCAATATTGACGGTGAATTCGGCGCGACCGGCGATGAACTCGCGCGTACCGTCGAGCGGATCAACCAGCACGAAGGTATCGGCAACCACCGGAACCTGTCCGCCGGATACCGCCTCTTCCGCGATGACGGGCAGCCCAGGCCAGATCACTGCAATGCCGTCGAGGATGATCCGCTCTGCCCGCCGGTCGGCCTCCGTCACCGGAGAGCCATCCGGCTTGGTGTCGCTGGCGAGCGCGGCGGCGCGCACCGCCAAGATTGCCGCGCCGGCACTACAGGCCAGCGCGGCCAGCGCGAGATCGTTACGCGTCAGCACCATGTCACATGCGGGCGAAGCTTTTGCCTTCTGCCACGAGGCGTTCGAGCAGGGCGGACGGCTTGAAATCCGCGCCGTGGCTGGCTTCGAAGCCTTTCATGACCGAAAGCACGTGCTTGAGGCCCAGGCTGTCCGCGTAATGCATCGGACCACCGCGATAGACCGGCCAGCCATAGCCGTTGATCCAGACGATATCGATGTCGGAAGCGCGCAGCGCCTTGCCTTCTTCGAGGATCTTCGCGCCCTCGTTGATCATGGGATAAATGCAGCGCTGCAGGATTTCCTCGTCGGAAATCGCGCGGCGCATGATGCCCTGCTTGGCTGACAGGTCGAGGATGATCTTCTCCACCACCGGCGAGGGACGAGCCGTCCGGTTTTCGTCGTAGTCATAGAATCCGGCCCTGGTCTTCTGACCACGCCGGTCCATCTCGCAGAGGATTTCGCGGACGGTAGAACTGGTCGAGGTTTCCTTTGACCAGCCGATGTCGAGGCCAGCGAGATCGCTCATGGCAAAGGGGCCCATCGGCAGGCCGAACGCATAGAGCACGCGATCGACGTCCCACGGCATCGCACCCTCGAGGATCAGCTTCTGGGCCTCGCGCTGGCGCTGGGCCAGCATGCGGTTGCCCACGAAACCGTGACACACCCCGACCAGAACCGCGATCTTGCCAATCTTCTTGCCGATCTGCATCGCGGTCTGCACAACCGGCTTCGCCGTCTTGTCGCCGCGCACCACCTCAAGCAGACGCATTACGTTGGCCGGCGAGAAGAAGTGCATGCCGACCACGAACTCCGGTCGCCCGGTCGCGGCGGCGATCTCGTTGACATCGAGATAAGAGGTGTTGGTGGCCAGAATCGCGCCCTGCTTCACGGTCGCGTCGAGCCTGCGGAATATCTCCTTCTTGATGTCCATGTTTTCGAACACCGCCTCGATCACCAGATCCGAGGGAGCCAGCGCGGCGAAGTCGAGTGTCGGCGTGAGCAGCGCCATGCGCTTTTCGACATCCGCCATGGTCATGCGGCCCTTCTGGGCGGTCGCCTCGTAGTTCTTCCGGATGATCGCGACGCCACGGTCGAGCGCATCCTGCTTCGCCTCGACGATGGTCACGGGAATGCCGGCGTTGAGGAAGTTCATGGCGATGCCGCCGCCCATCGTGCCGGCACCGATGATGCCGACCGTCTGCACGGGAATGGCCGGCGTATCGGTCGGAACATCGGGAATCTTCGCCACCTCGCGCTCGGCAAAGAAGACATGACGCTGGGCGATCGACTGCGGCGACTTGATCAGCTCCATGAACAGGCGCCGCTCCTCGGTCAGCGCCTCGTCGAAGGGCATCGTCAGTGCATTCCCGATCGACGTCATGGCCACGTGCCAGGCTTCAAAGCCGCGGTTCTTGCGGGCGTTGGCCTTGCGGAAGGCCTCGAAGATCTCCGGCTTGCCACGCGCTGCGGCCAGTTTTTCATCGCGGTCGCGCACACGCACAGGCGCCATGCCCCTGGAAACGATCTCGCGCGCAAAGGCGACTGCATCTGCCAGCAGGCCGTCCTCCGACGCGAGGCGATCGACGACGCCCATGGAGAGTGCATCCCTGGCGCCAAACATCGCGCCGGAGACAATCAGGTCCATGGCCTTCTCGACCCCTGCCAGCCGCGGCAGGCGCTGCGTGCCACCAGCTCCGGGGATGAGGCCGAGCTTGATCTCCGGCAAGCCGAACTTCGCCGAGGGAACCGCAATGCGGTAGTGGCAGACCAGCGCGGTCTCGAACCCGCCGCCGAGGGCGGTGCCATGGATGGCCGCGACAACCGGTTTCGGACAGTTTTCGAATGTGGCGTGCACGACCGGCAGGAACGGCTCCGTCATGGGCTTGCCGAATTCGGTGATGTCGGCGCCCGCGCTGAAGGTGCGTCCAGCACAGATGAACACAATCGCCTTCACGGCCGGATTGGCGACGGCCTGCTCGATTCCGGCCTTGAGCCCGGCCCGGACCTGCTGGCCAAGCGCATTCACCGGCGGCGAGTTCAGCGTGAGCACCGCAATCTCGCCATCGAGGTCGAGCGTCGTGACCGGATTGACCTGAACCATGTACGTGTTTCCTGGGACTTGCATGAAGTGAGAAGCGGGTCAGACGATTGCAGCGTCGGACGCGGCGAGCTTTTCCAGATGATGATCGCTGTCGCCGAACATGAGATCAATCATCGTGGCACGCTTGAACAGATGCCCGACCTTGTACTCCATCGTCATGCCGATGCCGCCATGCATCTGGATCGACTGCTGACCGATGAAGCGGATCGCCTTGCCGATCTGCAGCTTCGCCGCCGACAGCGCCGTGGCGCGCGCCATGGCATCGGGCTCGTCCACGTTCATCGTCGCATAGAGCATCATGCTGCGCGCCTGCTCCAGTTCGACGACCATGTCGGATGCGCGGTGCTGCAACGCCTGAAACGAGCCGATGGTCGTGCCGAACTGCTTGCGCGTCTTCAGGTAGTCCACGGTCATGGCCTGCATGTCCGCCATGAGGCCAACCGCCTCTGCGCACAGCGCGGCGATCCCGTCCTCCGCGGCCCGCGTGATGATGGCCAGGCCCTCGTCTAGAGTGCCAACCAGATCTTCCGCCGGAACGCGAACGCCGGACAATTCGACTTCCGCCGCCCGGCCGCCATCCTGTGTCGGATAGGAGCGTCGCGAGACGCCTTCGGCGCGGGCGTCCACCACGAACACGCTGATGCCCTTGTGATCGCGCCGCCCGCCCGCCGTCCGCGCCGTCACGATCAGCCTGTCCGCCGAACCGCCGTGCAGCACCAGCCCCTTGCGACCGTCCAGCACATAGGACGCACCGTCCTTGCGGGCGGCGAGCGCGACATCATGCAGATCGTAGCGGGACTGCGGCTCGGCGAAAGCCAGGGTGGCCGTCATGTCGCCGGCGATGATCCTCGGGATGTACTCGGCGCGATGGGCCGCGTTGCCGAAACGCCGCAGCACGCTGCCGGCGAGGACAACGGTCGAAAGGTAAGGTTCCAGCGCGAGCGATCGACCGATCGCCTCCATGACGATCATGACCGAGACGGGACCGGCGTCGAACCCGCCATCCGCTTCGCTGAAGGGCAGGCCGAGCAGCCCCATCTCCGCATAGGCCCCCCAATTCTCGCGGCTCCAGCCGGCATCTGAAGCCTGAATTTTCCGGCGCGTCTCGAAGTCGTTGCGGGATGCAAACAGCCGGTCAACGCTGTCCTTGAGCAGCTGCTGTTCCTCGTTGAGGTCGAAATCCATGCTGAATGATCCTTAGAGGCCGAGAATGGCCTTTGAAATGATGCTGCGCTGGATCTCATTCGAGCCACCGTAAATCGAGACCTTGCGCAGATTGAAGTAGTTCGGCGCGAGCATGGCCGCCCAGTCCGGTCCGATCGCCGGTTCGTTCCAGCCCTCCGGATCATGCTCGTCGCGATACGGCAACGCATAGGGACCGGCGACTTCAAGCAGAAGCTCGCTCACCGATTGCTGGAGTTCCGAACCGCGGATCTTGAGCACCGAGGAGGCGGGGTCGGGCTTGCCCCGCTCGCGCCGCGCCTCGCCGGCAACGACGCGCAACTGCGTCATTTCCAGCGCCTTCAGTTCCACCTCGACCGCCGCCAGCTTCTGACGGAACCGCGCACTGTCGATCAGCCTGCCGCCCCCCTGTTCCAGCGCGGCAAGTTCGCGCACCCGCCGCAACCGTGCCTTGGTGATGCCGATGCGGGCGATGCCAGTCCTTTCGTTGCCCAGCAGGAACTTTGCATAGTCCCATCCCCGGTTCTCGACACCGACAAGGTTCTCCACCGGCACGCGCACGTCATCAAAGAACGTCTCGTTGACCTCGTGTCCGCCATCGATGGTCTGGATGGGCCGCACCGTGATGCCCGGCGTCTTCATGTCCACCAGCAGAAAGGAGATGCCCTCTTGCTTCTTTGCTTCCGGACTGGTGCGGGCCAGAACGAAGATCCAGTCCGCGTATTGCGCCAGCGTCGTCCAGGTCTTCTGGCCGTTGATGACGTAGTGATCCCCGTCCCGACGCGCCGTCGTCTTCAGCCCGGCCAGATCCGAGCCGGCGCCTGGCTCCGAAAAGCCCTGGCACCACCAGTCATCCATGGAGGCGATGCGTGGCAGGAAACGCGTCTTCTGCTCCTGCGAGCCGAAAGTGTAGATCACCGGTCCGACCATGCTGACGCCGAACGGAAGCGGCTCCGGTGCCGGCGTGCGCTGCATCTCGTCGCGGAAGATGTAGAGCTTCACCGCATCCCAGCCGGTTCCGCCCCATTCCACCGGCCAGTGCGGCACGGACCAGCCCCTGGCGTGCAGGATCTTCTGCCAACGCACCATGTCGGCCTTGTCCGGATGGCGCCCCTCGGTCAGCTTCGCGCGGATGTCCTGCGGGATCGATTCATCGAAAAACGCGCGAACTTCGGCGCGAAACGCTAATTCTTCCGGCGTCAGTCGCAAATCCATGGCCTGTCCTGTTGGCGAAATGACTGGGTCGGACAACGCTACCGGCATCCGGCTCCGTTGTGAACGTCCTTTTGACTCGCAGACCGCCGAATTGAGCCCTGAGAGGCTACGCGCCCGCCCCCTCGACTCAAGACCCCGGATTCAGGCAAGCCCATAACGCCAGCGCCGGCGGACGATGGCGGCAGCCTACCAGCGCAGGACCTGCCTGCCGGCGACCGCGCCAACGACGGTCATGGCGACTGCTGCAATGCTGTACCAGAAAGCGACGAAGAGCGTGCTGTCATCGGTGCAGTGCAATGCATAGAGGCTCGCACCAATGCCGACCGCAGCAAGACCGCTCGCCGCCCCGGCCAACGCGGCGTTTCCAGGTGCGCGCCGACGTAAAGCCAGCAGCAGGCCGACAAGAAGTGGCAGGGAAAGCGCCGGGATCGTCGTTAGACACACAAGCCCGTTGCGTCCGATCATGCGCGCCTGCCAGCCTTCGCTTCCCTGAGAGGCAAGCTCTCCGCCGACGAAGAACAGAGCGAGAGCCAAAGGCGCCATCCAGCCGAAAAATCCCCGCCCTTCCGGCGCCGACAGCCGTTGCAATGCCACAGCGCCGGCAGCGGCAATCGCCAGCGTCACTGCCTCCTTCCGCACAATCGCGAAAAACGCCTCTCCAATGTCGGCACGCAGGCCCACACCGGCCCAGAAAAGCATGAGCGAAACTGCGAGCCCGGCAGTCAGGCTTGCGCCCGAAAGCCATGACTGCCGTTCGGCATTTTCCGTTGCGCCGGCATTGTCAGCCGCGAGCAGGCGCACGAGATCATCGGTCTTCATCGAGGCAATCCCCTGTACATGGCCGACAACCGGGCCAGGGCGCGATGGAGCGCGACACGGACCGCGCCTTCGCTCGATCCCAGTTCACTCGCCACTTCGGCGGCGCTACGTCCTTCGACGGACATGGCGGTGACGATGCGCCGGCTGTTCTGGTCGAGCTGCGACAGGACACGATGAAGGTCGCTCGCCGCGCTGGAATCGGACTCCTCGGCCGGCAGGTGGTCAGCAAGGGCATCGACATTCTCATGCATGCGAACGGACTGCGCGCGCAGCCGATCCGCGATCTTGTGCGCCAGCACGGCCTGCGCCCAGATCGAGAAGGGCCGCGACTGATCCCAGGTGCCGCGCTTGAGATGAATGGCCATCAATGCTTCCTGCACGATATCCTCTATGTCTGCATTCCCCCGGCCCTGGCGCGCGAGACGCGCCCGCACGAAACTGCGAAATGCCCGTGCGAGCTCCCCGAGAAGCGTCCGGTATGCACTGTCGTCGCCTCCGAGCGCAGCACGCATCATCCGCGCCCAGCGCTCCTCGGTCCGAGATTTCTCCGATGCTGTCGTCATCTCATTCGCTCGATCCCCTCGATTCGTTACAGCCAATTGCCATGGATGTCTCGCATGGCCAGCCGATCACGACTTCGTGTGAGGCGTAACAAAAAGCCACCGCCAGCCGAACTGGCTTTCGAGGGCCACAGCAGGCCCCGCAACACCGAAGGAGAAACCAATATGGATCGTCGCACCCTGTCGCTGGCCCTGGCCGCCTCTCTGACATCCGCCTTTGCCATGGCGCCGGCCACTGCTGTCGCGCAAGAGAAGGAGAAGTGCTTCGGCATCGCGCTGAAGGGCAAGAACGACTGCGCCGCCGGACCCGGCACGACATGCGCCGGCACCTCGAAGACCGACTTCCAGGGCAATGCCTGGTCCTACGTGCCGAAGGGCACCTGCGAGAAGACCGCTTCCAAGACTTCGCCGACCAAGTTCGGCATGCTCAAAGAGTTCAAGTCCTGACCAGTGAACGGTTAGCGACAGGGAGAGCGCCAGTGCTGAAAACTCCAGAAGCCAGTTCATCCGGCTTGGCACGGTCGGCGCTCTCCTCGTTGCCCCGGCGCGCCGGCATCGGCTTCAAGCCACAGCACTTCGAGGAACTCTCCGAACGAGGTTCCCGAACGGGTTTTCTGGAGGTGCACGCAGAGAACTACATGGGTGCGGGCGGTCCGGCCCTGGCCCAGCTTGAACGCCTGCGGCGGGACTATCCGCTGTCGCTGCATGGCGTCGCTCTGTCCATCGGCGGCGAGGGGCCTCTCAACCTCGAACATCTCACGCGCCTGCGCATCCTGCTCGAACGATTCCAGCCCTCGGCCTTTTCCGAGCATTTGGCCTGGTCAAGCCACGGGCCGTACTATTTCAATGATCTGCTCCCGGTCGCCTATGACGGGCCGACCCTTGATCGCGTCTGCGAACATGTGGACTTGGCGCAGAACACGCTCGGCCGCCGCCTTCTGCTCGAAAACCCTTCGACCTATCTGCAATTTTCCGAAAGCAGCATCGACGAGGTCGCGTTCATCTCGGAAGTCGCGCGCCGGACCGGTTGCGGCCTGCTGCTTGACGTCAACAACGTCGCAGTCTCCTGCGCCAATCACGGCCGCGATCCGTTTGCCTATCTTGATGCGTTTCCCGTCGCTTGCGTTGGCGAGATACACCTTGCCGGCTATGCTGAAGAGCACGACACATTGGGCGCGCCCCTGCGCATCGACGCGCATGGCTCTCCTGTTGAACCCGATGTCTGGGCGCTTTTCAGGCATATCCTGAACCGGACGGGACCGATCGCGACGCTGATCGAGTGGGACAATGATGTGCCCGATCTTGCAACGCTTCTGGCCGAAGCCAAAAAGGCCGATGCCTGCCTCGCAGGTTCAGGAAACGGGTGCAGGGCAGCATGACCGCTTCACACCAAAGCCTCCTCGCGGCGGCGTTGCTTGGCCCCGACCTGACCATTCCCGGACTGAAGACCTGGAATGGTTCTGATCCGGTTCAACGCTTCAACGTCTATCGTAACAACGTCGTCCATTCGCTCGTTGAAGCCCTGCGCGCGAAATTCCCTGTGGTCGAGCACCTGGTGGGCCGGACCTTCTTTGGTGCGATGGCGCAGCACTTCGTGCGTTCGGCCCCGCCGAAATCCGTGATCATGGCGCGGTATGGCGACGAATTCCCGGATTTTGTCGCATCCTATGCTCCTGCCGGACCACTTGCCTATCTTGCCGACGTGGCTCGCCTCGAGGCAGCGCGCGTGCGTGCCTATCATGCCGCTGACGCCAGGGCGTTGGGACCAGCCGACTTCGAGACCATCCCGCCTCATGCCCTTGCCGACCTTGTCTTGACCCTTCACCCCACCGTGCGCCTGATCCGTTCAGCCCATGCGATTTACGCACTCTGGGCAGCCCATCAGGGCGAGCTGGAAATTGGCGACGTCGATCCCGCGGTTCCGCAAGACGTTCTGGTTGTGCGGCCCGCCGGCGAAGTGCTTGTCGCATCATTGCCGCAGGGCGCGGCCGAGATCCTCGAATGCCTGGCTTCGGGCGCACAGCTCGGGGCAGCGCTGATGGCGTCCGGCACCCCCGGTCTCGAAGCCATTCCCGTTTTCCGCATGCTTGTCATGCTCGGCGCGTTCTGCGCCCTCAGTCTGCCTGGAGAAATCGAATGACTGCCGGAATGTTCAACACCGCGATATCGCTGTTCGACAGGATCGAGGACGCGTTCTCGCGCATCCCGCACACCCTCATCGCTCTCGTCGGTCGCATTGCCATTGCCGGAACCTTCTGGAAATCCGGCCAGACAAAGGTGCAGGGTTTCGCGCTCGATCTGTTCGAGGGACGCTTTGAGCTGGGCTGGCCGCGTTTCGCCGATTCAACCGTTGACCTGTTCCGGGACGAGTACAAGCTGCCGCTGCTGCCACCGGAGTTCGCCGCGCTTGCCGCGACCCTGGCCGAGCATTTCTTTCCGGTATTGATCCTGATCGGACTTGCCACACGCCTCTCCGCTGCGGCCTTGCTGGTGATGACGCTGGTGATCCAGGTCTTCGTCTATCCCTCCGCCTGGGCAATCCATGGCACCTGGGCTGCCGTGCTGCTCTGGCTGATGAGCGGCGGCGCCGGGACGATTTCGGTCGATCACATGCTTCGCAAGCGCTTCGGCTGAAGTCAGGACGTGCAAGCAACGGGCGGACACCCCGGCTCACACTCGCCGTGCCGACGATATGTCCGCTTGCAGATCTAAGACGACGCCAAAAGGTTCTTGGCACCGCCGGTGCCAGGCTTGCGCACGTAGATCCCGAAGCCAAGCTCCCGGATGAGGCCAGCGCACCGGCTATTGAGATCCTCAGCAACGGCTTTGATCCGTGCCAGATCCGTTCCCTTGCGCCGGCTCATCAGGCTTCGAAAGACCAGCATGTCGAGCGCGGTGGAATCGAGCCAATCCACCTGTTCAGAGTATCCGGCGATCCACCAGGGACAGACAGCCTCCTGGAACAGGTAATCCGCCGTCTCCTGGGTCATGAAACGGCAGGAGGCAAAATAGACGCCGGACAACTGCGAGCCCCGCGTGGCCCGGATGGCCTTCAGCATGGTTCGGAACTCGAGCCGTGACAGCTTGTCACCATTGTGCCAGGCGATTCCGTCTGGCTCGCCATGCGCGGCGATATAGAGGACCGAGCAGTGGGGATCTGCCGCGATCCGCGGAATAACTTCCTTGGCCGCCCGTTTTCCGCTGACCATTTCATAGTGGTAATGGTTGGGATTGGCGAGGAAGACATCCGAAATCAGATCGAATATCGGCGACACAGACGTGTTCTTCCCGGCCCACCACTTGGATTCGACGACGGCGAGACCGGTGTGCTTCTGCTTCTGCAATTGGCTGGGCCTGCGAACCATGCGAACTCGCACCAAACTTCCTGCAAGTTCATGACAATAGAACACCCGGTTGTCGGAGCAAGAGCATAGGCCAAATCCGCGAGGACCGGACCGCAACCGCGACAACCCCGTCGAAGCGGGTCTCGTGCAGGCTTGCCGGAAGCCGTCATCGGCGGCTTCCGGCATGAGCTCAGTTCAACGCTGCGCCTTTCGGACGGCGAACCGGCTGTGAAGGCGCAGATCCAACGATCAGCCCGCCCGGGCCTGCCATGACAGGCACCGTTTCGCCATCCTTCACCGAACCGGCGAGGATCATCTCGGCCAACGGATCCTGCAGGTTCTTCTGGATGGCGCGCTTCAGCGGCCGCGCGCCATAGGCGGGGTCGTAGCCGGCCTCCGCCAGCCAGCCACGTGCCGAAGCATCAAGGTCCACAGTGATCTTGCGTTCCTCCAGCAGCTTGCGCAGACGCTCCATCTGGATGTCGACAATTCTGCCCATATGCTCGCGCTTGAGCCTGTGGAACAGGATGATCTCGTCGATGCGGTTGAGGAACTCGGGACGGAAATGTCCCTTGACCACGCCCATCACCTCGTCGCGCACGCCGTCCGTGTCCTCGCCTTCGCCCTGGTTGACGAGATACTCGGAACCAAGGTTCGAGGTCATGATGATCAGCGTGTTGCGAAAATCGACCGTGCGCCCCTGCCCATCGGTCAGGCGGCCGTCGTCGAGCACCTGCAAGAGCACATTGAACACGTCGGGATGGGCTTTTTCCACCTCGTCGAACAGCACGACCTGATAGGGCCGGCGGCGAACCGCCTCGGTCAGGGCGCCGCCCTCCTCATAGCCGACATAGCCTGGAGGCGCGCCGATCAGCCGGGCCACGGAATGCTTCTCCATGAACTCCGACATGTCGATGCGCACCATGGCGGTGTCGTCGTCGAACAGGAAGCCGGCGAGCGCCTTGGTCAGTTCCGTCTTGCCGACGCCGGTCGGCCCCAGGAACATGAACGAGCCGATCGGGCGGTTCGGATCCTGTAGCCCGGCGCGGGCGCGACGCACGGCGGTTGAGACCGCCGAGATCGCCTCCTCCTGGCCGACGACACGCTTGCCGATCTCGGCCTCCATGCGCAGAAGCTTGTCCTTCTCGCCCTCCAGCATCTTGTCGACCGGCACGCCGGTCCAGCGCGAGACGACCTGAGCGATGTGATCGGTGGTGACCGCCTCCTCCAGCATGCCACCAGAGCCGGCTGCCTCTTCGATGGCCTTCAACTGCTTCTCGATGCCGGGAATGACGCCATAAGCGAGTTCGCCCGCGCGCTGGTACTCGCCCTTGCGCTGGGCGATGGCGAGGTCGTTCCGCGCGCCCTCAAGCTGCTTCTTGAGGTCGGCTGCCTTGCCGAGCTTGTTCTTCTCGGCCTGCCAGGACGTGGTGAGCGCGGCGGACTGCTCCTCCAGCACGGCCAGTTCCTGCTGGAGCTTCGCCAGCCGGTCGCGGGAGGCCGCGTCGGTTTCCTTCTTCAGCGCCTCCTGCTCGATGCGCAGGCGGATGATTTCGCGGTCGATGGAATCGAGCGCCTCCGGCTTCGAATCCACCTGCATGCGCAGGCGCGCCGAGGCCTCATCGACAAGATCGATGGCCTTGTCGGGCAGGAACCGGTCGGTGATGTAGCGATTCGACAGGGTTGCGGCGGCAACCAGCGCGGAGTCGGTGATGCGCACGCCGTGATGCTGCTCGTATTTCTCCTTCAGGCCGCGCAGGATCGAGACCGTATCCTCGACGGTCGGCTCGGAGACAAACACGGGCTGGAAGCGGCGGGCGAGCGCGGCATCCTTTTCCACATGCTTCCGGTATTCGTCGAGCGTGGTCGCGCCGACGCAGTGCAATTCGCCGCGCGCGAGCGCGGGCTTGAGCAGGTTCGAGGCGTCCATCGCGCCGTCGGCCTTGCCGGCCCCGACCAGCGTATGCATCTCGTCGATGAACAGGATGATACCGCCTTCCGCCGCCATCACTTCACTCAGCACGGACTTCAGCCGTTCCTCGAACTCGCCGCGGTACTTGGCGCCGGCGATCAGCGCGCCCATGTCGAGCGCGAGCAGGGCCTTGTCCTTCAGGGATTCAGGCACGTCGCCGTTGACGATGCGCAGCGCCAGCCCCTCGACGATTGCCGTCTTGCCGACGCCCGGCTCGCCGATCAGAACCGGATTGTTCTTGGTGCGCCGTGACAGCACCTGGATGGCGCGACGGATTTCCTCGTCGCGGCCGATCACCGGGTCGAGCTTGCCGTTACGGGCGGCCTCGGTGAGATCGCGCGCGTATTTCTTCAGCGCTTCATAGGCGTTTTCAGCGGTGGCGCTGTCGGCCGTGCGGCCCTTGCGGATCGCCTCGATGGCGCCGTTGAGAGCCTGGGGCGTGAGGCCACCCTGCGCCAGCGCCTTGCCGGCCTCGGTGTCCTTCTCGACCGCCAGGGCCAGCAGCATGCGCTCGACGGTGACGAAGCTGTCGCCGGCCTTCTCCGCGGCCTTCTCCGCCGCCACGAAGACGCGGGCGAGTTGCGGCGTCACATAGATGTTCCCGGCGCCAGAGCCTTCTACTCTCGTGTGCCTTTTCAAGGCGGATTCTGTAGCCTGCCGCACGGTGCGCGGGTCGCCGCCGGCGCGCTCGATCAGGCCGCTGGCAAGGCCCTGCTCGTCGTCGAGAAGCGCCTTCAATA
Source organism: Beijerinckiaceae bacterium (assembly GCA_035437025.1). Taxonomy (GTDB): domain Bacteria; phylum Pseudomonadota; class Alphaproteobacteria; order Rhizobiales; family Beijerinckiaceae; genus JAIUNP01. The sequence goes on from DAOMXN010000038.1 coordinate 12,735, forward strand.
GGTGCTCCGGCGCGAACTGCTGGTGCCCCTCGCGCAAGGCAATGGTCTGGGCCGCCTGCACGAAACCGCGAGCGCGTTCGGTATACTTGTCGAAATTCATGACAATCCCTCTTTCACAGCAAGGATGGCGCCCCCTTCAGGCGGCGCTGGAGTCGTCCGGACCCGCTCCTGCGGCATCCGGCCTCCCCCATGTGGGAAGCCACTAGCGCAATTGGAAGGGGGCGGCCATGATCCGCAGCAACCGAGTGCCGCGAGGATGTCATGACTGCCTCTGTCGCCTTTCTGACGCGCTATCCCGTCAAGGGACTTTCGCCCGAGCCGTTGCAGTCGGCCGTCTTGACTGCCGGCGCGCATTTTCCAGGTGACCGGATGTTCGCCATCGAGAACGGGCCGTCCGGATTCGATCCGGCGGCTCCGGTGCATCAGCCGAAGTTCAAGTATCTCATGCTCATGAGGAATGCGGCGCTGGCGCGCTTCCAGACCCGCTATGACGACGCGAGCGGCGTGCTGACCATCCGGCGCGGTGCCGAGACGGTCGCGCAGGGCGACCTGCGCACCGAGGACGGACGCCGCGCGATTGAGCTTTTTTACGACATGGAACTCGCCGACGACATGCGCGGCCCGGCGAAAGTGCTGATGGCTCCCGAAGGGCATCGCTTTATGGATTCGCGCTCGGGCTTCGTCTCGCTGCTCAACCGGGCGACGCTTTCGGCGATTGCCGCCAAGGCCGGCCGTCGGGGTCTCGATCCGATGCGGTTTCGCGCCAACATCGGCATCGATGGCCTGCCGCCCTGGGGAGAATTCGACTTGGTCGGCAAGGAAGTCCGAATCGGCGAGGCGACCCTGCACATCACCAAGAGAATTGATCGCTGCGCCGCCACCCATGTGGACCCTGCGACGGCGGTGCGTGACATCGACATGGTCGGCCTGCTCGAACGGGAATTCGGCCACCACGACTGCGGCGTGTATGCCGAAGTCGTGACCGGTGGCACGATCCGTCTCGGAAATGCCGTCGCCGCATCCTGAACCAGCACGGTCAATCCGCGTCTTTCACCAGACGCGGTCGCCTATAGTCAACTCGTCGGCTCTCCCTGCGGGTCCGAACGCTGTTCCGGCACCGCATCAAGATTCCCGCCCGTGCTTTCGAACGATTCGCCGCCGCCCTCGTCGCGCGGCCTCAACG
>DAOMXN010000039.1:0-13852 GCA_035437025.1 Beijerinckiaceae bacterium
GCATCGGCGGCATCCGGAGCCTCGTCGTCAGCCTCGCCCGGTTCGTCTTCGTGGTAGGCTTCGGCGCCGTGCGGCTGGGGCGCGGGCGCCATTGCCGCGCCCGCCGGCCCGAGCACCAGCATCTGCACCGCCTTTGGGCCCTGCTCCTTGAGAATGCGCTGCACGCCCTTGATCGTGAAGCCTTCGGAATAGAGCAGGTAGCGGATGCCCTTCAGCAACTCCACGTCGTCCGGGCGATAGTAGCGGCGGCCCCCGCCGCGCTTGAGCGGGCGGATCTGCGAGAACCGTGTTTCCCAGAAGCGCAGCACATGCTGTGGCAGGTCGAGGTCCTCGGCGACCTCGCTGATGGTGCGGTAGGCGTCCGGGGCCTTGTCGGTCAAACGTCATCTCCCTGCGGGAGATGCGAATCACCCCGCCGGTCCATGCTAGACCTGTTTAAATCGCCGTTGAATCGGCAAGGCCGGCTATTCGTCCTCGTCCGCTGCTTCCAACCCGTTGATCCGTGCCCGCAGCACGTTCGAGGGTTTGAACGTCAGCACGCGGCGCGAGGTGATCGGCACCTCGACCCCGGTCTTCGGATTGCGGCCGATACGCTCGCCCTTGTCGCGCACCGCAAAGACGCCGAACGACGAAAGCTTCACCGACTCGCCGCGTTCGAGACAATCCGAGATTTCGCCCAAAACCAGCTCCACCAGATCGGCGGATTCGGCGCGCGACAGCCCAAGCCTCTGATAGACCGCATCACAGAGGTCGGCGCGGGTAACTGTGCGTCCCGTCATGTTCTTGCTCTCCCAACCCGAGGCAATCCGTATGCTACTGAAAACTCGACCTTATTGCTGGAAACCGGACCGGTCAACCCGGGCGCCGCGGTATTGGCGGCATCGCTTTCCCATACGCCCCGTGCGGCGCAGCGCCGCAGTCGGCGCCTGCCGACGGTTCACCAGCGCACCAGCGCCGATCCCCACGTGAAGCCACCGCCCATCGCTTCGAGCATCACGAGATGGCCCTGGCGGATGCGTCCGTCCTTCACCGCGACGTCGAGCGCCAGCGGAATCGAGGCAGCGGAGGTATTGCCGTGGTCATCGACCGTGATCACAACCTTCTCCTGCGCGATATCCAGCTTGTCGGCCGAAGCGGTGATGATCCGGCGGTTAGCCTGGTGCGGCACGAACCAGTCGAGATCGTTGGCGGTAGTGCCGGTGGCGGCGAAAGCATCGGTGATCACATCGGTGATCATGCCGACAGCATGCTTGAACACCTCGCGGCCTTCCATGCGCAGATGGCCCGCCGTGCCCGTGGTCGAGGGGCCACCGTCAACGAAGAGCTTGGCGCGGTGCCGGCCGTCGGAACGCAGATGCGTGGTCAGCACGCCGCGATCCGACGTCGTGCCCTGCCCGGCTTGCGCCTCCACGACGACCGCTCCGGCACCGTCGCCAAACAGCACACAGGTCGTGCGATCGTTCCAGTCGAGGATGCGCGAGAAGGTTTCCGCGCCGATCACCAGCGCCCGCTCGTGCGAACCGGAGGCAATGAACTTCTCGGCGGTCGCGAGGGCAAACACGAAACCGGAGCACACGGCAGCCACATCGAAGGCAACGCCGCGGGTTATGCCGAGGTTGTGCTGAACCTGCGTTGCCGTCGCGGGAAAGGTATAGTCTGGCGTCGCCGTGGCGAGCACGATGAGGTCGATCTCGCCGGCCTTGACCCCGGCATCGGTGAGCGCCGCCTCGGCGGCCCGGGTCGCGAGCATGCTGGTGGTCTCGCCGTCGGCGGCCACGTGCCGGCTTCGAATGCCCGAACGCTGCACGATCCACTCGTCCGAGGTCTCGATGCGTTCGGCGAGTTCGGCATTGGTGACGACGCGGGCTGGCAGATAGCTGCCCACCCCGCGCACGACGGCGCGACGTTTCACGATTGCGGCTCCTGCGTTGCGGCCGGCTCGGGAGCGATGCGCGACGAAGTGATGGTTTCGCGGATCTTCGAGAGCAGTTCGTAACGAACCATCTCGTAGGCGATATCGACGGCGGAGGCGAATCCGATGGCGTCCGTGCCGCCGTGGCTCTTGATGACGACGCCATCAAGGCCGAGGAACACGCCGCCATTGACCTTGCGCGGGTCCATCTTGTCCTTAAGCGCCCGGAATGCGCCCCGCGCGAACAGATAACCGATCTTCGACATGATGGTCCGGCTCATGGCGGACCGCAGGTACTCGCCGATCTGCTTGGCCGTGCCCTCGGCGGTCTTCAGCGCGATATTGCCCGAGAACCCCTCGGTCACCACCACATCGGTCGTGCCCTTGCCGATGTCGTCGCCCTCGATGAAACCGTGGTACTCGATGCTCGGCAGGTTGGCCTCGCGCAGGATGCGGCCGGCTTCCCTCACCTGTTCGACGCCCTTGATCTCCTCGACCCCGACGTTCAGCAGGCCGACGGTGGGGCGTTCGAGGTCGAAGACGATGCTGGCCATCGCCGCGCCCATGATCGCCATGTCGACGAGATTGCCGGCATCCGCGCCGATGGAGGCGCCGACATCGAGCACGATCGACTCACCGCGCACATTCGGCCACATCGCCGCGATCGCCGGCCGGTCGATGCCCGGCATCATGCGCAGGCACAGACGCGACATGGCCATCAGCGCGCCCGTGTTGCCGGCGGAAACCGCGACATCCGCCTCGCCCTTCTTCACCGCCTCCACCGCCAGCCACATCGACGACTTGTAGCGGCCCGAGCGCAGCGCCTGGCTCGGCTTGGCGTCCATCGCCACCACAACATCGGTATGGCGCAACTCGGACCTGGCCTGAAGGCGCGGGTGCTTGGCGAGGATGGGCGCGATCTCGCTTTCCCGGCCAAACAGCAGAAAACTCGAATCGGGATGGCGCTCCAGCGCCAGATCGGCCCCGGGAACAACCACGGACGGACCGTAATCGCCCCCCATGGCGTCCAACGCAATGCGCACCGGTCTGGTCATGGCGAAGCGAAAAATCCGTTTCTGCGCGCCAATCTCGCCCGGGCAGGCAGGTGCGCGCCCGGCAAATAAGCACAAGCGCACGGGCTGGCAAGGCTTGCCTTGGTCCAATCTCCGACCAAAGCCGATGCCTCGCCTGGCGACCGGCCCATCACCGGGCAGACTTTCCGGGCTTGAGGGCTGCCAATCCGGCGAACGGCCTGGCCGCGGGCTCTTCCTCCTTCAATGAGAAGGCTGCGTCGGGCTTGCGCGGAAAGGGCGGGACCGCCAGCGACAGGAACTCCGTCGTCACCTTGCCCAGGTCGAGCATGCCGTTCTCCATCGGATCCGGCGGCTCGTCGCCGGCGAGCATGTCGAACTCGTCCGCATCGCGCTCGTCCTGTTCCTCGGCGAAACGGACGTCCACAGGTTCGCGGATCTCAAGATCGAACGCCTCCAGCGTGACCACGCACACGGGCTTGACCCGGGCGACGATCTCGCCGAGGACATGGATCGCTCCCCCGGCCGCATGCGTCAGGCGATAGCGCGCGGAGAGGGACTGCACGGCGGCAAGGTTCAAGGCCCGGGCCAGCGCGGCGCGCTCTGCGTCATCCGGCGCGACGGTCACGTCGAGGCCGGCGGAGGGAATGGCATGGGCAGCGACCGGCCGCAGCAGGGGATCGATCCAGCCTTGGCTTGCTTTCTTTCCCGGGTTCATTGGCAAGTCCCGATCTGGTTGAACTGACTAACGCGGCAGGATCTGCGCCGGGCGTTCGAGAAGGTCTTCAAGGGAAGCGTGCATCACCGCTTCCTGCGATGCAATCACATCGTCGACAAGGTCTCGGCTGGCGTTCGCTCCTTCCAGAACGTTCCGTCCAATAGCCACGGCAAGCGCCGCGGGATCGCCGCCGGCCTGCTCATAGGCCGCGACGCGACCATAGAACCCTTGCATGAATTTCTTCATGCGCCGGGGCACCGCGACGTCTCCAATCCCCTTCTCGCGAATCGCCGCATCCAGCCCATCGAAGAAGCGGTCGACGAGCGCCTGCCCGGCGGCATCTGCCGGCGGGGGAAGCTGCCTGAGACGCACGAGCACCAGCGCCATGTGGAGTGTTGCGCACTCGAACCGCCCCTCAAACGTATCGGGCACGCCGAAACTGGCGTAGAGGTGTGGTCGCAGGGCCGCCGCCATGATGGCGCCGTAAAGCGGGTCGATGTCGGGACCGGCGCGCCGCCGGAACAGGGAAGTGAACATTCTCAACGGTTTCCGGCCGGGCTTGGTTGCAAATTGCACCATCCCGGGCTAGCCAAACGGATGTTGACGCGTGCTCCTTAGCGCAGGCGGGCCAGGCAGGGCGAGCATTTTTCGGATGCGCTGCGGGCGACGAGGGTATCGGAGTTAGGGCAATGAAGCTGTTTCCTCTCGGTCTGGCGCTTTCCGGCGCGCTTCTGGTGGCCGCCTGCGGCCAGGAACCGCAGACGCGCGGATATGTGGTGGACGACAGGGCCCTTGATCAGATCAAGCCGGGTGTCAGCGCCGAGAGCGTGATCCTGATCCTCGGCACGCCCTCGATGGTGTCGACCGTCGGCGGCAAGGGCTATTACTACGTCAGCCAGAAGGTCGCGCAGCGCTACCAGTTCATGGAAGCCAAGGTCACCGACCAGCGCGTCATCGCCGTCCATATCGACGCCAAGAACAAGGTCGAGCGCGTTGCCAATTATGGCATAGAGGATGGCAAGATCTTCGATTTCATCAGCCGCACCACGCCTTCCGGCGGCGAGGAAATGACGCTGGTCCGCCAGATCCTGCGCGCCAACAACCTGTTCAACCCGAACGCGCCGGCCGGCTCGCAGCCGGGGAGCTGAGGTTGGCGGGTCGGCGCCCGCGGCGCGCTCGCTACAGCGCTGCGGAAATGGCGTCGGCAGCCTGCTCGACCGACAAGGCCGTATGATAGAGGCCAAATCCGAACCGGATGCGGTCGCCGCGCACGTCCGTGACGATTCGGCGCGCGAGCAGGCGCTCGTACAGCGCACCGGCCTCAGGTGTCTCGAAGGTCAGGAAGTGCCCGCGCTGGCGCGTCTCCATCGGCGTCACGAGTCTGGCCACCTGCAGCGCGCCGATGCGCCGGGCCGCCACGCAGGCCAGGAAGTGCTCCTGCAGGGCCAGCACGTGGTCGTGGATGTCTTGCACGCGCAGGCCGAGGCCTTCCAGCCAGGAGAAAACGGCGCGCAGCCGGTAGAAGCCGATCGGATCGAAGGTCGCGCCCCAGAAGCGGTTGCCGTCGGGCCCATACGGCACGCCCTGCTGCCGGCCGGCGAGGGCGCCGAAGGCAGCGAACCAGCCGGTGTCGCGCGGGCGCTCGCCATAGCCGGGCGGGCAATGCATGAAGCAGACGTTCTCACCGCCCATGGCGTATTTGTAACCGCCCGCGATGTAGAATACACGACCGGCCACCGCCGACAGGTCGGTCGGCAGGGCCATGAAGCCATGGTAGCCGTCGATCACGATCAGCGTCCCGCGATCCGGCACGGCGGCGGCCAGCGCGGCGATGTCGCCGGACGTGCAGCCTGCATTGAAGATGACATGGCTGACGAAGACCATGTGGTGCCCGCCGCGCGCCGCCGCCGCGCGCAGCCGCTCCGCGAAACTGGTGACCGGCTCGTGCGGGACGCGCTCGACCTGGATCAGGCCTTCCTCCTCCAGCCGGGCGACCTGGCGGGCGAAGGAATGGAACTCCCCATCCGTCGTCAGAATGCGCGGACGCTCCGGCAGGGTGGACAGCAGCCGGCGGACGAAATCGTGGGTGTTCGGGGCAAAGGCGATGCTCTGCGGCGCGGGCAGACCCAGCACCGCCGCGATCGCGCGCTGCACGGCGGGGATGACCTCGGCGAAGAGCGGTTCCCATTTCTCGTCGGCGTGGCGACAGGCGTCGTCCCAGGCCAGCAGCTGGGCCTCGCGCGTCACGTCGGGCCAGAAATGATGGCTGTGCGCCGCCAGATGAATGCGGCCCGGCACGGCCAGGAAACGGCTGAAATGCGCTGTCAGGTCGAGGGGCTTCATCCCGGCTGTCCTTGATCCCCGCTGGGCGGGTCTGGGCACGGGCCAATCAGCAGGCCCGCATGGTCTCATCCTATCCCAGCGCGGCATGACGCACAGAGCAAGGCAACAAAAAAGGGTGGGGTTTCCCCCGCCCTTTTTGAGTGCGCCTGACCCGCGCTCAGTGCGCGAGAATCGCCAGCAGCAGCAGCGCCACGATGTTGGTGATCTTGATGGCCGGGTTCACGGCCGGGCCGGCGGTGTCCTTGTAGGGGTCGCCGACGGTGTCGCCGGTGACCGACGCCTTGTGCGCGTCCGAGCCCTTCAGGTGCTTCACGCCGTCCTGGTCGACAAAGCCGTCCTCGAAGGACTTCTTGGCGTTGTCCCAGGCGCCGCCGCCGGAGGTCATCGAGATCGCCACGAACAGGCCGTTGACGATCACGCCGAGCAGCGAGGCGCCGAGAGCCGCGAAGGCCGAGGCCTTCGAGCCGGAAACCCACAGCACCAGGAAGTAGGCGACAACCGGCGCAAGCACCGGCAGCAGAGACGGGATGATCATCTCCTTGATCGCGGCCCTGGTGAGCAGGTCGACGGCGCGGGCGTAGTCAGGCTTCTGCGTTCCCTGCATGATGCCGGGCATTTCGCGGAACTGACGGCGCACCTCGACGACCACCGAACCCGCCGCCTTGCCGACGGCGGTCATCGCGATGCCGCCGAAGAGGTAGGGGATCAGGCCGCCGAAGATCAGGCCCGCCACCACGTAGGGGCTGGACAGGTCGAAGGTGACCTGGGTCATGCCCTTGAAATAGGGGTAGAGGGTCGAACCGGCCTTGTTGGCCTCGGCGATGAAGTAGTTCAGATCGTAGCTGTAGGCCGCGAACAGAACCAGCGCGCCAAGGCCAGCCGAACCGATGGCATAGCCCTTGGTCACGGCCTTGGTGGTGTTGCCGACCGCGTCGAGCGCGTCGGTGGAGTGGCGCACTTCCTTCGGCAGGCCGGCCATTTCGGCGATGCCGCCGGCGTTGTCCGTCACCGGACCGAAGGCGTCCAGCGCGACGATCATGCCGGCGAGGCCGAGCATGGTGGTCGCCGCGATGGCGGTGCCGAACAGGCCGGCGAGCTGGTAGGTGCCGATGATGCCCGCGACGATGACCAGCGCCGGCAGCGCCGTCGATTCCAGCGAGACCGCGAGGCCCTGGATGACGTTGGTGCCATGGCCGGTGACCGAGGCCTGGGCGATCGACACGACCGGACGCTTGCCCGTGCCGGTGTAGTACTCGGTGATCACCACGATCAGAGCCGTGACGACGAGGCCGATGACGCCGCACCAGAACAGGCCCGCGCCGGTGATGGTCTGGCCGCTGACCTTGCCGATCTCGCCCCAGCCAATGGTGAACTGGTTCGCCGCAGCAAGGCCGGCGACGGACAGCACGCCGGTGGCGATGAGGCCCTTGTAAAGCGCGCCCATGATCGAGCCGTTGTCGCCGAGCTTCACGAAATAGGTACCGATGATCGAGGTGACGATGCAGACGCCGCAGATCATCAGCGGATAGACCATCGCGGCCGCCAGGTTCGGCGTGGCGGCGAAGAAGATCGCGGCCAGAACCATGGTGGCGACCACGGTCACCGCATAGGTCTCGAACAGGTCGGCGGCCATGCCGGCGCAGTCGCCGACGTTGTCGCCCACGTTGTCGGCGATCGTCGCGGGGTTGCGCGGATCATCCTCCGGGATGCCCGCTTCCACCTTGCCGACGAGGTCGGCGCCGACGTCCGCGCCCTTGGTGAAGATGCCACCGCCCAGACGCGCGAAGATCGAGATCAGCGAGGCGCCGAAGCCGAGAGCGACGAGCGAGTCAATCACGGTGCGGCTGGATGGGCTCAGGCCCATGCCGGCGGTCAGGATCGCGTAATAAATGGCCACGCCGAGCAGCGCGAGACCCGCCACCAGCATGCCGGTGACCGCGCCCGCCTTGAAGGCGATGTCCAGGCCGCCCGCCAGCGACTTGATCGCCGCCGCCGCCGTGCGCACGTTGGCGCGGACCGAGACGTTCATGCCGATGTAGCCCGCCGCGCCCGAGAGCACCGCGCCGATCAGGAAACCGATGGCAACCGCCAGGCCCAGCAGCAGCCAGGCGCCGACAAAGATCACCGCGCCAACAACGGCGATGGTCGTGTACTGGCGGTTCAGATAAGCCTGCGCGCCTTCTGCGACGGCGCCCGAAATCTCCTGCATGCGCTGGTTGCCGGCGTCCGAGGCCATCACCTGATTGATGGTGACGACCGCGTAAACGATCGACAACGCGCCGAGAAGGATGACAATCCATAGAGCGGTCATACTTTGCCCCTGTGCGTTGAAAGTCCCGCCGCTAGCATCCCCAGCCGGGCGGAGTCCGGATGCCCCTTAGCAAAAGGTAAACGCAAGCGCCAACCGTAATTCGACTTCCGGTGCAGGACTTTTGCAGGGGGGTGGTATGGCGCGCCGGGGCACTGCCTCGCATCCCGGCGCTCCGGCGAGGCGCCCGGGTGCCGTGGAAACGTCCGCGATCCGGCGATGATGCCCCTAGACGGCCGGTTTTGGGGGGCTCTTCAACAGTCCAACGGCGAAAACCATGGCGAAGGTGAAGAGGGTCACCGGCACGACCATCCAGTTCACCGCGCTCCAGCCGTAGATGTTGTAGAGGTAGCCGGCGAGGAAGGAGGCAAGCGTCGTCGCGCCGAAAATCAGAAAGTCGGCGAAGCCCTGCACGCGCCCGCGCTCCTTCGGCGTGTGGTAATCCAGCAACAAGGCGGTGGCGCCGGTGAAGGCGAAGTTCCAGCCGATGCCCAGCACGATCAGGCTGCCCCAGAAATTCGCGAGGGTGATACCTGCCAGGTTGATCGCGCCGGCCAGCGCGAGAAGCACCAGACCGATGGCGATGACCGGCCCCTTGCCGAACCGGCCGATCACAGATCCGGTGAAAAACGCCGGGGCAAACATGGAAATGACGTGCCACTGAATGCCCAGTGTCGATTCCGTCACCGTGAAGCCGCAGCCGATCATGGCGATGGGAGTCGCCGTCATGACCATGTTCATCATGGCCTGTCCGGTCATGCCGCACAGGATCGCCACCTTGACGCGGTGGTCGCGCAGGATCTCGCGCAAGGGTCGATCGCTTCCCGCAAGCTCGGCCGCCGTCAGCGATGTATCCTGAAACCGTGAGACGACGCCCATGGCGATGATGGCGAACGCCGCCTGACCCAGGTAGGTGCCCAGGAACAGCAGCGGCGGAAACGCGTCCTTGGTCCAGATCGTCAGCTGCGGCCCGACAAAGGCCGCCGCCACGCCGCCGGCCATGACCCAGGATACCGCCTTCGGCCGGAAGGCCGGCGTGGCGCTGTCGGCGGCCGCATAGCGATAGAGCACGATGAACGACTGGTAGGCGCCGGCCAGCGCCGTGGCGATGCTGTAAAGCCAGAATGAGCCGAGCCAGATCGCCGTCGCGCCTACGAGGCCCGCGAGAATGCCGAGCAGGCTGCCGAGGGTGAAGCCCTGCCGCCGGCCGACGGCGCGCATGAGGTTCGACGCCGGCATGGCGAACAACGCCGTTCCCAGCACGAAGGTCGTGACCGGCACGGTGGCAAGCGCGGGTGAGGGGGCCATGGCCTGGCCGATCAGCGAGCCCGTAGCGATGACGACGGAGGCGTTCGCACCGCCCAGCGCCGAGCCGGCAGCCAGAATGAAGGCATTGCGCCGCGCCAGGCGGTCGCCTGCGGAAAGTTCGGTTGTCACGCCATGCTGCTCCTTGATGCGCTTGACTAGCCGATGCGTTGCGGGCACGCCAGCCGCCTATCGGGGAGGAAGTCGCTTTTGTCCGCTACGCTTCTGTTTGATCTCGACGGCACCCTCTGTGAAACCGACTGGGCCCATCTTAAGGCCTTCGAGATCGTGTTCGGCGAGCTCGGCATCGCCATGAACGAGGCGCTGTTCAAGGCGCGCATCATGGGGGCATCCAACCCGATGATCGGCGCGGCGTTCCTGCCCCATCTTCCTGCAGGCGAGCGCGACCGCGTTCTCGACCACAAGGAAGAGGTCTATCGCGGCCTGATCGGCACGGTGGCGCCGGTCGCTGGTCTGGTCGATCTCCTGGACTGGGCGGACGCGCAAGGCCTAGCCTGCGCCATCGTCACCAATGCGCCGCGCGTCAACGCCGACCTGATCATCGATGGGCTGGGGTTGAGAGCACGGTTCCGCGCCATCGTCTGCGGGCAGGAACTGGCGCGGGGCAAGCCCGATCCCCTGCCCTATCTCGAAGGTCTGCGGCTGTTGGGTGGCGAGGCCCGGCGTTCCGTCGCTTTCGAGGATTCCCCCTCCGGCATGCAAGCGGCACTCGGCGCCGGTCTGGCGCTGGTCGGCATGACCACGAACCTTGATGGCCCCACCGTGCTCGGCCATGGCGCGGGCGTCGCCGTGCGAGACTTCACCGATCCGGCCGTGCGTGAATTCGTCATGGAGCGTTTGCGCGCGGCTTGATTCCGGCCTGGCCCGGCGCGAGGGTGGCCGGGGCAGCAGCGGGTGGCGTCTCATGCGCTTGGTGGCAATGTTCGCGGTGGCAGGCATCCTATGTGGATGCGTCGCGAAGGACGTGCAGATCGAAACCGCGTTCGATCCGGCCGCCGCTGCCTTCATCAAGGCGGAGGGGTCCGCGACCATCGAGGGCCATGCCTTCCTCAAGCGCTGGGACGGTCGCGCCATCCATGCCGTGGGCGAACATGCCTGGCTGGTGCCGGTGACGCCCTATTCGGAAGAGCGCTTCCGGAAACTTTACGGCGACAGGAAGCTGATGCCAGCGGTGTTGCAGAACCGTGTCGGAAACCCCGATCCGCAGTTCATGGAGTATGTGCGGCGCACCAAGACCGAGTCAGATGGCACCTTCCGCTTCGAGAAGGTGGCGCCGGGCGCGTATTTCCTCGTCACCACCGTGACCTATCGCGAGAAACACGAGGACATGCTGCCGCAGGGCGGCTCCGTCTATGAGCGCGTCACCGTGAAGGGCGATGAGAAAGCGATCATCCGCGTGGTGCTGACGGACAAATGAAGGTGCCGCCGGCAGGAACCGGCGGCTCCGGGGTGCAGGCCGGGCAGACTCCGGCGTTCAGACGATCGTGACATCGTCCTTGTTGGTGTTCTCGACGATGAACAGGGCGTTGTTTGAGGCATCCACCACGACCGCATTGGCGCCGACCTGCACGACCTGGAAGCCAAGTGTCGGGCCGAGGATGTCGATGACATCGCCTTCCGCCTTGTTGTAGTCCTTGATCGTGTCGGTGCCGTCCGAAGCGCCGGAAGACCGGAAGGAGTCGGCTCCGGCACCGCCATAAAGCGTGTCCGTGCCCTCGTCGCCCCATAGCGTGTCGTTGCCGGCGCCGCCCATGACAAGGTCGTTTCCGGAGGCGCCAATCAGGTAGTCGTTGTCAGCACCGCCATCGAGCTTGTCGTTGCCTGAACCGCCATTCAGGGTATCGTTTCCCGCGCCGCCCTCAAGTTGGTCGTCGCCCATCTGACCGTCGAGGCCGTCCTTGCCTTCGCCGCCGCCGATGGTGTCGTCGCCATCGCCGCCGTTCAGGTAATCGTTGCTGCCCTGGCCAAGGATATGATCATTGCCCGTGCCGCCATAGATCGAATCCGCGCCGTCTTCGCCGAGAATCGTATCGTTGCCGGCATCGCCGTAGATCAGATCATTGCCCCCGCCGCCGTAGATCTTGTCCTGGCCAAGGCCGCCGGAAATCGTGTCGTGGCCTGAGCCGCTGGAGGTGCCCGAGGCGCCGACGTAATTGTCGCCGCCGATCGTGTCGTCGCCGGCACCGCCGCTGATGGAGTCAGCGTCATCGCCTCCGAGAATGTAGTCCGCGCCGCCGCCGCCGAAGATCGTGTCATAGCCGGCTTCGCCGAGAATCAGATCGTTGCCGTCGCTGGCGGACTCTGACCAGCCATCACCAAACAATACGTCATTGCCGGAGCCGCCGAACACCATGTCCGCGCCGGCATCGCCGCTGACGACATCATCGCCGCCTTCGCCCAGCACGGTATCGTTGTCGGAGCCGCCGGAGATCAGATCGTCCCAGCTTGTGCCGGTGATGAAGTCTTTCCCGGCCCCGCCCGTCGCATTGAGGGAACTGAGCGGAAATGATCCGGAAAGGGAGATCGTGTCGTCACCGGAGGCGCCAGTCTTCTTGACGCTGCCGTAAGGTGCCGTTGCCATGAAGTCCTCCTGTTGGCTGAATGCCTTGAAGAGAGGTTTAGGCGGCTCGTAAAATTGTAGCGGTGCAGTGCCGCACGGAGCGATCGCGCGGCGAACCGCTCAAAAATGCCCGAAGGACGGCTTTCCGAAACTCAGGTCTTCGCCGGCGAACCCGTGGATGCGCACGCCGCGCGCCGTCAGCCGTCCGATGGGCGTCACCGGAAGCGCGATGTCCTGCGCCGCACGTTCGAACGCCGATGCGCGGTCCGGCGGTACGGCGGCCAGCACCTGGTAATCGTCGCCGCCCGTGAGAACCGCATCCAGCAGGAAGCGATGGCGCGCCACCAGCGTAGGCAACGGCGTGCCGGGGAGAGGCAAGGGCACGCGCGCCGCCTCGATCTCGAGCCCTGTTCCGCTCGCCTTCGCCAGCTTCAGCGCATCGCCGATCAGACCGTCGGAGACATCCATCGCGGCGCTCGCGTGGAGCCGGATGCCTTCGGCGAGTGCTACCGGTGGCTGGGGAACATGAAAGGCCGAGATCAGCGCTGCGCGGGCGTCGCCAGACAAGGGGCGAGACCACGGCGGATCGCCATCGCGGATGAGGTGAAGCCCGAGCGCCGCCGCGCCGATGACGCCGGAGACGTAGAGCAGATCGCCCGGCTTTCCGCCCGAACGCCGGACCATGGTTCCCGCCGGCATGCTTCCAAGCGCGGTGATCGAGAGGATCAAAGGCCCGCCCGCCCTCACCGTATCGCCGCCGAGCAACGGGCAGCCGAAGAGCGCCGAATCCGCCGCAAGACCGCTCGCGAAAGTCGCCAGCCAGTCCTCGCGCCAGTCCGTTGGCAGGCCAAGGCCCAGCAGGAAGCCGAGCGGGCGCGCGCCTTTCGCCGCCAGATCGGACAGGTTCACGCGCAAAGCCTTGCGGGCGATCGTTTCCGGCGGATCGTTCGGGAAGAAATGCACGCCGGCGACCAGCGCGTCCTTGGTCAGCACGAGATCGCAGCCGGGCGGTGGCGTCAGCAGCGCGGCGTCGTCGACGAGACCGAGGCCGCCAGCGCCGGCCATCGGCGCGAAGTAGCGGGCGATGAGGTCGAACTCGCCGGGGCGCTCACCGGGACTCACGGATTGAACCCTGCTTGCGCATCCGCCCTATCCCCTGGCGAGTTCCTCCGCCCGCAGTTCGCGGGCCAGACGGTCGAGCACGGCGTTGACCATGCCCACCTCATCCTTGTCGAGAAAGGCCGAGGCGATGTCGACATATTCGGATACCACGACCTTCACCGGCACATCCGGCGTTTTCATCAGCTCGTAGGCGCCGCCGCGCAGACTGGCGCGCATCAGCGCCTCGACCCGTTTCAGCGGCCAGCCGTCGGAGAGGATGCGGTCAACCGCCCGATCGATCGCGACCTGATGCTCGATCACGCCCTGCACGATCTGGCGGAACAGACTGCGCTCGGCCGGCTTGTACTGGTCGCCCTCGATCTCCTGGCCGATCCAGAAGCGCTCGAACTCGGAAAAGACCTCGATCACGCCCTTGCCGGTCAGGTCCATCTGGTAGAGCGCCTGTACCGCGGAGAGCCGAGCGGCCGAACGTTTTTCCCCGCGGGTCATCGCGGCACCCCGCGCCGCTTGAGCGCCGCCAGCGCCAGCGCCG
>DAOMXN010000040.1:0-13840 GCA_035437025.1 Beijerinckiaceae bacterium
GCGGATCACCTCGATCACGCGCGTTCCGGTCGCGGGCTGCGTCGCCGTCGCGTAGGGCTGCGTGCCTGTCGCCGCCTGAGGCGCCAGCAGCTCCAGCAGCTTGGGATACGTGCCGCGGTACATGTTGACGATCTGCTCGTAGCCAGCACGGTCGTTCATCGAGCGGGCCGACAGGGCAAGGCCTAACGCCGAGCCCTCTTGCGGGCCCCATTGCATCGCCTTCTCGAACCAGGCCCGCGCCGGGCGGAACTGCTTGATGTTGTGGGAATACCAGCCGAGCGCCTGGGCGCCGATGGCACTCTTGTCGGCCGACACGATGGCGGCGTAACGCGCCAGCCGGTCCGGCGGGAAGGGCGGCGGCGGGTTGGTGCGGGTCAGAGCCTCGGCGAAGCTCTCGATGTAGAGCGTGCGCAGCGTGTCGGCCCGCTCGCGCCACTCGTAGGCGATGAGTTCGGCCTCATCCAGGCGGCCGGCCGAGCGTAGCGCCAGCACGTAGCCCTCGGCGGTCTTGGCATCCTTGGCGTCGCCCGACCAGTCGAGAGAGGACTTGAACCAGACAGCGGCCTGCGCGTAGTCCTTGCGCTCATGCCAGTACCAGGCGAGCGCCTGGGCGCCGTAGGCGGACTTGGCGAGCGTCACCAGGGCGGCATAGCGCTTGAGGCGCTCGACCGGGAACGTACCGGTCGGCCCCAGCTTGCCGAGCATCTCGGGCACGGAGTCGATGTAGAGTGCGCGCATGGCGTCGCTCTTGTCGCGCCATTCGTAGGCATAGGCCTCCGCCTCCTCGATCTTGCCGAGGTTCTTCAGCGTCAGCGCATAGCCTTCCGCACCCTTGGAGTTCTTGGGGTCGGTCTCCCACTCCGTGGCCAGCTTGAACCACTCCAGCGCGCTGGCCCAGTCCTTGCGGTCGTAGTGATACCAGCCGAGGGCCAGCGCTCCCGATGCCGACTTTCCGGCACGGGTAAAGTCGATCAGGTTCTTCAGCCTGTCCGCCGGCAGCACGGCAGGGGGCTTGATCGCGACAAGCCGTTCCATCGCGACCTGAAGGTAGAGATCGCGCAGGCCGTCGTTGCGGTCGCGCCATTCCCAGGCGAGAAGCTCGGCGTCTTCCAGTTTCTTCTGCTGGCGCAGGGCTGCGGCATAGCCCTCGATGACCTTAGGATCCTTGGCTTCACCGAGCCAGTCCAGCGCCAGCTTGAACCATTTCTCGCCGTCGGCGAAGTCCTTGCGCTGCAGGCGGTACCAGCCGATGGTCTGGGCGCCGGCGACCGACTGGCGATCGCTGACCAGCTGGATGTACTTGTCGAGCCGGTCGGCCGGGTAAGTGTCGGTCGGCTTCAGCTTGGAGATGATGTCGGTGACGATCTGCAGATACAGATCGGCCATGCCCTCGCTGCGGTCCTTCCACATGAAGGCGAGCGTCTCGGCCTCGTCGATGCGGCCGACGTTGCGCAGGGCCTGGGCATAGCCTTCGATGGTCTTGGCGTCCTTGTCGTCGCCGGTCCAGTCGAGCGCCTGCTTGAACCACTTGACCGCGTCCGCCCATTCCTTGCGCTCGGCCTTGTACCAGCCGATCGCCTGGGCGCCGAAGGCATTCCTGGAGGCGTTGGTCAACGAGATGAAGCGGGTCATCCGGTCGACCGGGTAGTGCTGCGGCGGGCGGATGCGCGCCATGGCCTGCGCGGAGAATTCGAAGTACATCTCGCGCAATCGGTCGCTGCGATCGCGCCAGGCGAAGGCGAAGCTCTCGGCCTCGTCGATCTGTCCGCTGTTACGCAGGGCGATCGCCAGTCCTTCTGCGGTCTTGGGATCGCGGATCGGGTCCGGACCCCAGTCGAGCGCCTTGCGGAACCAGGGCGCGGCCTCGCCGAAGCGGTCGCGGGCGAAGTAGTACCATCCGGCCGCCTGCGCGCCGATGGAAGATTTGTCCTGGTCGACTACGATCTGGTAACGTGACAGGCGATCGACCGGATACGTCTCTCGCGGCCAGAGGCGCACGATGTATTCCGCGACGGTTTCCACATAGAGCTTGCGCACCACAGGGCTGCGGTCGCGCCAGTCCCACGAGACCGCTTCCGATTCGTCGTAGAGGTCCATGTTGCGCAGCGAGAAGGCAAGGCCT
The DNA here is from genome assembly GCA_035437025.1 of Beijerinckiaceae bacterium. GTDB lineage: Bacteria > Pseudomonadota > Alphaproteobacteria > Rhizobiales > Beijerinckiaceae > JAIUNP01. The sequence goes on from DAOMXN010000040.1 coordinate 2,123, forward strand.
TCCGCCATCTTGGCGTCGCCCTTGCCGTCCTGCGTCCATTGCCGCGCGTGCTTGAACCAGCGCGCCGCATCGTGCCAGACACGGCGGTTGTAGCGGTACCAGGCCAGCGCCTGTGCGCCGAAGGACGAGCGGTCGTTCAGTACCAGGTCGGCGTAGCGGTCGATGCGCTCATCCTCGAACATCAGGGGAGCGCTCTGGTTGACCAGGGCTTCGGCGAAGGTCTCCAGGTAAAGCCGGCGCAGTGTGGGGTTGGAATCGCGCCACAGGAACAGCAGTTCCTCCGCGTCGTCCCGGCGGCCGGCGGACCGCAGCGACTGCGCATAGCCTTCGATGCTCTTCGGATCGATCTGTCCCTGCGGTGTCCAGTCAAGATTGGCGCGGAACCAACGCGCGGCGTCGTCCCACTGCTTGCGCTCGTAGAAGTACCAGGCCAGGGCCTGCGAGCCGAACAGGGAGCGCTCTGACCCCACAAGCACGCCGTAACGCGCCAGCCGTTCCTCGGGCAGCGTGGCGGTGGCTGGCAGGCGCAGCAGCTGGCTGCCCATGACTTCAAGGAAGGTCGCGGCGATGCGGTCCGAACGGCTGCGCCACTTGACCACCAGCGCCTCGGCTTCCTCGTAGCGGCCAAGGCCAATCAACGCCACGACATAGCCCTCGGCGCTCTTGGGGTCCTCGGCTTCGCCGCCCCACTGGATCGATTTCTCGAACCAGAACGCGGCCTCTCGCCAGTTTTCGCGGGCCTGGAAGTACCAGGCGATGGACTGGGCGCCGATGGCGGACCTGGCCTCGGCGGCGAGGTCGGCGAAGCGGGCGAGGCGATCGGCCGGATAGGTCTCCGGCGGCTTGAGGTTGGCGATGGCCTCGCCGGCGATGTCGAAGTAAAGCTGGCGCAGCTGCTCGGACTTGTCGCGCAGCTCGAAGGCGGCGGCCTCCGCGTCCATCAGCCGGCCGCCGAGCCGCAGCGCCGTGACGTAGCCTTCGGCGGTCTTGGGGTCGCGGACGTAATCCGGCCCCCATTGCAGGCTGGCCAGGAACCACTGGGCCGCCGGATCGTACATGTCGCGGGCGAAGTAGTACCAGCCGGCCGATTGCGCGCCGATGTTGTTGCGGTCCGCCGCCACCGTCTCCAGATAGCGGTGCATGCGCTCGTCGGGGTAGGTGACGTCGTTCTTCAGACGCACCAGGAACTCGCCCACCGTCTCGGAGTAGAGCTTGCGCATCTGCGGGCTCTTGTCCTTCCACTCGACGGAGACGAACTCGGACTCGTCGTAAAGCTCGAGGTTGCGCAGGGAGAAGGCCAGGCCTTCCGCCATCTTCGCATCGCCCTTGCCGTCGACCGACCATTCGCGGGCGTACTTGAACCAGCGCACCGCGTCCGGCCACTGGCGGCGGTCGTGGCGGTACCAGGCCAGGCCCTGCGCGCCGAACCAGTCCTTGTCGTCAAGAACGAGCGCGCCGTAGCGGTTCAGCCGCTCGTCGGAGAAGAAGATCGGGGCGGAGGTGGAGACCAGCGCCTCGGAGAAGATCTCGACATAGAGCTTGCGCAGGATCGGGACCTTGTCGCGCCAGGCGTAGAGGATTTCCTCCGCCTCCTCGCGGCGGCCGAGATAGCGCAGCGACTGGGCAAAGCCCTCGACGGTCTTGGGATCGTGCTTGCCCTCGCCCGCCCAGTCGAGCGAGGCCTGGAACCAGCGGGCGGATTCAGCCCAGTTCTGGCGGTCGTAGTAATACCAGGCCACGGCCTGCGAGCCGAACACCGACTTCGCCGAACCGGAGATGTAGGCAAACCGCGCCAGCAGACCTTCCGGAAACGCCTGCGGAGGCGTCGCCCGCAGAATCGCGCCGCCGAATACGTCAATGTACAGCGTCCGGAACTCCTCAGACTTCTCATGCCAGAGGGCGGCCAGACGGTCGGCATCCTCGTAACGGCCGACGCCGACGAGGGCGATGAGGTAGCCCTGCGCCGTCTTGGCATCCTTGACGTCGATGCCCCATTCCAGCGCCTTCTCGAACCAGGCGGTCGCCTCTCGCCAGTTTTCGCGGGCCTGGAAGTACCAGGCGATGGACTGGGCGCCGATGGCGGACCTGGCCTCGGCGGCGAGGTCGGCGAAGCGGGCGAGGCGATCGGCCGGATAGGTCTCCGGCGGCTTGAGGTTGGCGATGGCCTCGCCGGCGATGTCGAAGTAAAGCTGGCGCAGCTGCTCGGACTTGTCGCGCAGCTCGAAGGCGGCGGCCTCCGCGTCCATCAGCCGGCCGCCGAGCCGCAGCGCCGTGACGTAGCCTTCGGCGGTCTTGGGGTCGCGGACGTAATCCGGCCCCCATTGCAGGCTGGCCAGGAACCACTGGGCCGCCGGATCGTACATGTCGCGGGCGAAGTAGTACCAGCCGGCCGATTGCGCGCCGATGTTGTTGCGGTCCGCCGCCACCGTCTCCAGATAGCGGTGCATGCGCTCGTCGGGGTAGGTGACGTCGTTCTTCAGACGCACCAGGAACTCGCCCACCGTCTCGGAGTAGAGCTTGCGCATCTGCGGGCTCTTGTCCTTCCACTCGACGGAGACGAACTCGGACTCGTCGTAAAGCTCGAGGTTGCGCAGGGAGAAGGCCAGGCCTTCCGCCATCTTCGCATCGCCCTTGCCGTCGACCGACCATTCGCGGGCGTACTTGAACCAGCGCACCGCGTCCGGCCACTGGCGGCGGTCGTGGCGGTACCAGGCCAGGCCCTGCGCGCCGAACCAGTCCTTGTCGTCAAGAACGAGCGCGCCGTAGCGGTTCAGCCGCTCGTCGGAGAAGAAGATCGGGGCGGAGGTGGAGACCAGCGCCTCGGAGAAGATCTCGACATAGAGCTTGCGCAGGATCGGGACCTTGTCGCGCCAGGCGTAGAGGATTTCCTCCGCCTCCTCGCGGCGGCCGAGATAGCGCAGCGACTGGGCAAAGCCCTCGACGGTCTTGGGATCGTGCTTGCCCTCGCCCGCCCAGTCGAGCGAGGCCTGGAACCAGCGGGCGGATTCAGCCCAGTTCTGGCGGTCGTAGTAATACCAGGCCACGGCCTGCGAGCCGAACACCGACTTCGCCGAACCGGAGATGTAGGCAAACCGCGCCAGCAGACCTTCCGGAAACGCCTGCGGAGGCGTCGCCCGCAGAATCGCGCCGCCGAATACGTCAATGTACAGCGTCCGGAACTCCTCAGACTTCTCATGCCAGGAGAAGGCGAGGCGATCCGCCTCCTCAAGCCGTCCGAGGCTGATCAGCGCCAGCAGGAAACCCTGCGCGGTGCGGGGATCGGACGTGTCGCCGCCCCATTGCAGGCTCTGGTTGAACCATTTGGCCGCGGTCGCATAGTCCTCGCGCTGGTGGTGGAACCAGCCGATGGCCTGCGCGCCGAAGGCGGATTTTGCCCGCTCCGTCAGCTCGATGAAGCGCTCCATCCGATCGGCCGGATAGACCGCTGGCGGCTTGATGGTCGAGATCAGTTCCGCAGCGATCTCGAAATAGATCTGGCGCAAGGACTCGGAGCGGTCGCGCCAGTCATAGGCGAGGTTCTCCGCTTCCCGCACCTCGCCCTGATAGCGCACCGACAGTACGTAGCCTTCCAGCACCTTCACCGCCGTCGTCTCGGCCGGGTTGAAGGTCAGCGCAGTGCGGAACCAGCGCGCGGCCTCGATGAAGGTCTTGCGGTCATACAGATGCCAGGCGATTGCCTGCGCGCCGAAGCTCGAGCGTTCGGACTGGACGATCTGCGCGAAACGGTTGAGGCGGGCGCTCGGGTAGGGGCGCGCCGGATCGATCTTGCCCAGGTGCTCGGCGGTGATCTCGACGAACAGCACTTTCATGGCGGGGCTGCGCTCGCGCCACTCGTAGGCGACGTCTTCCGCCTCCTCGTAGCGGCCGGCGAAGCGCAGGGACTGGGCCAGGCCTTCCGCCAGCTTGGCGTCGTTGGCGCCGTCGGGCGACCAGTCAATGGAGGCCTTGAACCAGCGCGCCGCCTCGGTCCAGCGCTTGCGGTCGTAGGAATACCAGGCCAGACCCTGGGCGCCCATGGCCGAGCCATCCGCCATGACCAGTGCGGCGTACCGGTCGATCCGTGTGTCGGAGAAGGCGATCGGCGGGCTTTGCTGCACCAGCGCCTCGGCGAAGGTCTCGACATAGATGGTGCGCAGGAGCTTGGAGCGATCACGCCACTCGAAGGCAAGGTCCTCTGCCTCTTCGCGGCGCGCTGCGCTGCGCAACGCGAGGGCAAGGCCTTCGATCGTCTTGGTGTCGAGCTTTTCCTTGTCCGACCAGTCGTAGCTGGCCTGGAACCAGCGCACCGCTTCGTCCCACCGCGACCGGGAGAAGTGATACCAGCCAAGCGCCTGCGTCCCGAAGACCGACTGTGCGGAAGCCACCAGCATCTCGTAGCGCGTGATGCGCTCCGGCGCGAACACGGTCGAGGCGGGCGAGCGCAACAATGCATCGCCGAAGATGTCGACGAACAGGTCGCGGATGGTCTCGCTCTTGTCACGCCACTGGAAGGCCAGTGCCTCGGCTTCCTCGAACTTGCCAAGCCCCTTCAGCGCGAGGATATGGCCTTCCGCCATCTTGGCCTTTTCGGCCATGACACTGCCGTCTTCCCGCAGCTGCAGCGGCCATTCCAGCGCGAGCTTGAACCAGGCGATCGAAGCTTCCCAGTCCTTGCTGGCGAAGCGATGCCAGCCAAGCAGGGACGCATCCGCCGAACGTGCGTGCGTCTTCGTCTGGTCCTCGAAGAACTTGATGTCCTGCGGCTGGACGCGCGGCTCTGCCTTGCCTTCGGCCATGCGCCCGAGGCGCACGCGCAGGATGTCGAGGCGAACGTCGTCGAACTCGTGGGTTCCGTCCTCGTTGCGGGTCCCCATCGCGATGAGAACGTCCACCTCGTCCGGTTCGAAATACCCAAGGGCCTTCTTCAGCGTGGTAATGCGGAAGGCCTTGTCGCGGCAGTTGTTCAGGATGAAGCGGTAGACGTCGAAGGTCTGCTTCTTCTGTCCTGTTTCCGCGAAGGCATCCGCCACTCGCCAGGGGACATCGATGTCGGCGCAGACCATGATCTTCGGATCGGCTGCGGCGACCTCGATGACCTTCTGCCATTCCTTGGCCTGATAGGCGGCGACGAGCTTGTTGCGCGATTCCTTGCGCTCGATCTTGTACATCAGCGCGGCGGACGGCTTCCAGCCCGGCTCGGACTTCATCCGCTCGGCGATCTTGGCCCGCAGTTCCTCCAGCTTGTCCGCACCAAAAAGGTCCCAGAACGGCTGTTCATCAGGACCGCCCGGTGGCCCGAGATAGAGATCGTCGGGCGGGCTCCAGTCAGGATAGAGCGCCTTGAGACGCTGGATTTCCTTCTCGACACGCTTGGGCTGGTTCTGCGAGGCGAAGTAGCGCAGCCCGCTTTCATCCACCTTCTTCTTCGGCTGATTCGCAGCCGTCGCGGGACGCTGCGGCTGAGCCGGACCGGGCTGGGTTCCCTGTTCGGTGGCGGAGCGGGCGGGAGTCGCGGGCTGACGGCCCGCTTCAGCCGGAGCCGTCCTGCGGCGCTGGTTGTCTGCGGGCTTGCTCGGAAAGAGTTCGTCGGAGGCGTTTTGGGCACGATCCTGCGCCGCCGCTTCCGCATGGAGCGAAAGCAGCAAAGCTGTCAAGAGCGAGGCCCTTACCAACATCCACCATACCTAAGACGCACCGCGACGAGTGCGAGCATGTGCAACGTCGCGGAATAGTACCGGTCGAAACTGACGGAACGTAAACCATGGGGGATTTGCGATTGATTAACGACACATTCCGACAAAGCAAAAATTGCGAGGTAGCCCGCGTCGCCCATGGGCTCGCCGGGGGCATCCTTTTTCAGGTCAGCTTCCGTCAGATTGCCCGCAGAGGCTTTCAGCAGCGACAGATAGGGGGCATGCATTTCAGGCGCCGAAACGCCTCCCCAGGCCAGGTACAGCGGAATGCGCACGGCATTGTAGGAAAATGTCGGCGGGAACCCCTCGGCTACCGCGGCCTTGCTGCCGGCAATGGAGAGCCAGTCCGGCGGCAGCTTGTGCTGACCGAAGCGGGCGTGCCGCAGAAGTGTCAGACCGCTCGCGCGATACCCGGGCCAGTCGATCTGCGGCGCGATGCGCCGGAGCGAATCAAAGGCCGGGAAGACCCAGTAGGAAGGATTGACCACCGGACCGTCCGGCCGGTCGGTCGCCGAGAACCCCACGGCGCCCGGCATCAGCACGCGGCCGAAGGGGCTGCGCGCGCCGTTGACCCGGTCGATCGCCCGCGCGATTTTCTCCGCCTCGGTGGCGAGCTCGCGCTTGCCCCAGCGTTCGGCGGCCTCGGCGAGTGCCCAGGCGATCAGCAGGTCGCCGTCAGACGCGTTGTTCGGATCGGTAACGCGGGGAGTCTTGTCCGGCTCCCATTTCCAGGCGGCGAGCCCGTCTGGCCGGACGTAGAGTTCGCGCCTAGTCCAGGTCCAGAGCCGGTTGAACGTCGCCTGATCGTCAGCGATCACGGCCAGCAGCATGCCGTAGCCCTGGCCTTCCGAGTGGCTGATGCCGTTGTTGCCGTCGTCCACGACGCGGCCCTCCGGCATGATGTATTTTTCCCTGTAGCCGGCCCAGGTTCCGGCGGGCCAGGCGTCAGGCTCGGCTTTCAGGGAGCGGATCGGCGCCGGCTGGTTGGCGGCAACCCCGTTGTGGACGGCAAGCGCAAGCCAGCAGGCGAGCGCCGCGGCAAGCGCAGCAAGGGACCGTCTCATGGCCGGGTGCCGATCCGGTTCAGAACGAGACGGGAGACGATGCCGAACATCCCGCAGATCGTCAGGATGACAAGCACGTAGTAGAGAATGTTGTTGGACAGCCAGCCTGCGGCGAACAACGTGATGTTCGGCAGGGACTTGTCGTCGAGGCGGTAGTAGTAGTTGGAGTTCGTCTGCCAGACCGACACTTCAGCATCCTTGGTGTCGAGCGTCGAAACCCGACCGCCCAACTGGTTCCAAACCGTCGGCGCCACCAGCATGGCGGTGTCGCGCGCCAAGGTCGCGGAATCCTGAGCCATCAGCAGCAGCCAGGTGCCGCCATTGGCCCCAGGAGCCGGAGCCTGCGCGACCAGCAGGCGCGCATTCTGCGATACGGCGAAAGGCTCACGCCCGCCGTTCAGAAACGAAAGCTGATCCGCGCTGTAGCCGATGTTGCGCTGCAGGGCATTGGCCAGACCCCGCAGGAAGCCGGCCAGGATGCTGTCCTGGCTGATGCTGTCTTCCATCTGGTCCAGGAGATCCGGCGCGCTGGGGGCCTTGCCTCCCTTCGCGTCGCTGGCTGCCGTCGCCGTGGTCAGGTCCTCGTCGCTGTCCAGCGCCGCGCGCGGGCCCTTGGCGGGTGCGTTGCGCTCCGAAGGGGCGACGCCGGGCTGGGCGGCTCCTTCCCTGCGCGCCTCTCCGGCCCTGGGCGCAGCGCGCTTGATCCAGCTTGCCGGCAGCCCTTCCTTGGGCAGGCCGAACCAGCGGGCGATCTCCGCCGGCGTGTCTGCCGCCGTTCCGACGATGAGCGCGTTGCCTCCGGACTTTTCCGGCGCCGTCAGCGAAATCTGGGTGGCAATCGGCTTGCCAGCCGCGACGGCGGCCCTGGCCAGCAGGGTGCCGGCGGCGCCCAGAGACGCGAAGTCCGCCTTGGGCATGTAAAGGAGCAGGGGCTCCTTCGTGTCGGCAAGCGGGAACCCGGTCGCCGCGGTCGCGCTCATGCTCGGCAGATGCGCGACCCGCGCGATGCGTGGAATGGTGAAGGCGGTCTGGTCCGAAACGACCAGTCTCTTGCTGGATTCGAGCAGGGAAAGCGGGTTGCAGTCCCGGTCGCTTTCCGCCTCCGAATGGATCTCGATCATGATCGAGTTGAAGCCCGGCTGAAGGGTCTTCAGCGACATTTCGAGCGCGCGCTGGCGCATGCTCTCGCCGTAACTCTTCTTCAGCCGGCGCGCGCCGACGATCTTGCCGTTGACGTGCACCCGAACCTCGTTGGTCGTCAACAGTCCGGCGGCATAGCCGGCGTTCAGCATCAACGTGGCCTTGCCATTGTCGGCGGGATAAAAGTCGGACGGCAGGACGATGTTGAACTGCGAGCGGAACACGCGCCCGCCGAAGTCCTGCGATGCAAAGCCGATGTCACGCAGGGAAACGGCGCCTTCCGAGTTCAGCGGAAAACCTCGGGCCGCCGCCAGCGCGCGCAATCCGGCCCGGGTTCCGCGCTCTCCGTCGGCCGGCTTTTCGGCCGCCAGCCGGTCGATGCTCTCATCGACATCGGCCGCCGAGGCGCCGGATATGGTGACGCGCACGGTCTCCGCCATGCGGCCGGCCACCTGCACGCCGGAGTCGCCGAGCGGATTGATCTCGATGCCGCGCGAGCGGAGCTCGGCGATGGTGCCGACAATGATCTGGATGCCCGGCGCCTTGGTCAGTTCACGGCTGAAGGCGATGCGCGGGCGGCGCAGATCAAGCCGGACCGCAAGCGCCTGCGCCGCCCGCAACGAGCGATCCATGATGGCCGCGTCAGCGCCCGAAGCGATGTTGACGAAGATGGGCGTCGCACCGTCTTCGTCGACCGGCAGGCCGAGGAGGTCTTCCGTGCGCGTCAGCTGATCGTTCGTCGTGGTGAAGGCGATGCCGGAAGCGACCGGGTCGATCTGGGTCCACAGTTCGTTCGTCGCCTGGATCGTGCAGTCGACGCGATGGCGCTGTTGAACGCTGATCCGCACCGAATTGTAGCCGGCTTCGAAAACTCCGGCGGGAATAGGAACATCTACGGTCGCCGGTTCGGACGAAGCTTCGATGTTGGTCTCGGCGATGGGCTGATCGTTGACGTAGACAATGAGTCTGGAGGCCTCCGGCATCACGGCGACCGAATTCACATAACGCAGACGCAGACGCGCCGAATCCTCGATCTGAGCCGGCCGCACGTAGAACGGCAGATCGAGCCAGCCGACCTCGTTCTCGAACCGCAGCTGGCGCCCGTTCGCCGGGAATCTCTGAAGAACCTGTGTCGCGATGGACGAGGCACTCGGGCCGGAATTGAGTTGAAAATAGTTCTGGCCGGGTGCCGAAATCGATCCGGTGACGAGACTCCTGTCGGGGAGCCGGCTCGGCATGCCCGCCGTTTGTGACAGTGCGGCCGTCGCGCCGGTCAGCGCGACAGCTGCAAGCGTCAGGACGGGGATGAAGCAGCGACGCATCGGCCAGGCCTTCCTAGTGTGCGTGCGCCATCTGCCGGATGCCGACCATCTGCGGCTCGTGCGACGGCTGAAGGGCTGGTTCGGCTGCGCCGTGCGGCTGGGTCTGGTGCTGAGACTGGCTCAGGACCTCGTCCGCCGTGGGCGCACTGGTTTCGGCGGGCGCGTTGGCTTCGACCGCCGGTTCCGAAGATGTCTTGCGCAGGGCGACGGCATAGTAGAAGGCGCGCAGCGTATGGTTGATGCTCCACCAGAAGAACTGGAGCGTCCCCATGGTGATGCCCTTGATCTTCCGCCGGCTGGAGCGGAAGTTCTCGAAGACCTGCATGTCGGCGTACATCGCGTCGGCGATGCCGCGGTAGTGCGATGGGCTCAGGCCGCTGAATTGCAAGCCGTAGATCGCGCCGCTGCCGTCGTTGGAGACATTGCGCAGGATGCAGGGGATCGGCGCCGTGTCGAAACCCTCACGGTTCGGCGCGACATGCACGAGGCACTGCCCGCCGCGGCTGAACTCGGCTGGCAGCTTGCCTACGAGCGGGCGCACGCGCATGCCGCCGATCGAGCAATCCTTGATCTCTACCGGCACGCTCACGCCGTTGGCGGTGATCTCGCCCTTGCGCACGATCTTCAGGCGCGGGGTCTTGCGGCGTTCGCGGCGCTCGGCGACGATGCCGAGGGCCACGCCGGCGATGATCAGGTTGTAGAAGCTCCAGCCGCCGACGATCAGCAGCAGCTCATTCATTTCGTTGTCCGAAAGGAAGCGGTAGCAGGCGACGATCAGGCTGGTCAGGATCAGCGCAAAGGTCGCGAAATACGGCCAGGCCAGTTCGGACAAGTGGTCCTTGTCCAGGGTCAGGCCCTTGGCCGTGACGTTGAACGTCGGCTTGCGCGGGTTGATCAGGACGCCCCAGATGCCTTTGACGAGGTAGATCGACTGGACGTACTCATAGGCCTCCGAGATCCATGGCCAGCGTGTATCGCCATAAAGGTAATTCTGGATCGTCATGTGTGTCAGCATGTAGATCGTGATGTACGCGAAAAACTCCTGAGCGTTCGCGACAAAAATCTGCATGTTGAAGAAAATATACAGGAAAGGCGACATCAGGAATATGACGCGCGGAATTGGAAAAAGCCAGTAGAACATGCTGGAAACGTAAGCGATGCGCTGCTTCAGGGAGATGTTTTTCTTCAGAAGCGGGTTCTTCAGCACGAGAATCTGGATCATGCCGCGGCACCAGCGCGAACGCTGGCCGATGAAGCTGACAAGGCTCTCCGGCTGAAGGCCCGCGATCAGCGGCTTGTCGACATAGAGCGAGTTCCAGCCGCGTGTATGCAGGTCCAGCGCGGTCTCGCAGTCTTCCGTGATGGAGATGCCGGAAAAGCCGCCGACGCTTTCCAGGGCGCGGCGTGCGATGAGCGCCGCGGAACCGCAGAAGAAGGCTCCGTTCCACTTGTCGAGACCCTTCTGGATGGTGCCGTAGAACATCTCGTTCTCGGACGGCATCCGCTCGAAGGTCTGCAGGTTCTTCTCGATCGGGTCCGGATTGATGAAGAAGTGCGGCGTCTGCACCAGGAAGAGTTTGCGGTCGGTGGCGAAGTAGCCAACCGTCTCGCGCAGGAACTGGCGGGCAGGGGCGTGGTCGGCGTCGAAGACAACGATGATCTGGCCCTTCGTCTGCTGAAGGGCATTGTTCATGTTGCCGGCCTTCGCGTGCTCGTTCCGCGCGCGGGTGATATAGGTAATGCCGAGTTCGGCGCAGAGCGCCTGTAGTTCCACGCGCCGGTCGCGTGCTTCCTGTGCCTTCTCCGGATCGGCCTGGTTGCACTTCTGATCCGTGCCGCCATCGTCCAGCAAGTAGATGTTCAGCTTGTCCTTCGGATAGTCCATCTGCGTTGCGGCGGCCACCGTGGCCGCCAGCAGATCGGACCCTTCGTTGTAGGTCGGGATGTAGACGTCGACCGACGGCAGGCGATCGTCAGGGAGCTGCGGCGGGGGCTTTCGCTCGATCGGATCGGCGATGATGAACAGCGAGATGAAGAACATCATCACGCAGTACATTTCGGCCAGGTACAGGGTGAAGCCCGGCACGAAGTTGACCCAATCGTTCATCGGCGGGAGCGTCGACGTCGAGCGCCAGTAGACGTAGCGCAGGATCATGGTGATGCCGAGCGACAGGAAGATCGGTCGCCAGACGCCGCCCAGCCGGAACTTGCGGATCAGCGTCATCACGAGGATCACGGCCAACCCGAGCGTGAACTGGGCCTGCGTGCTGATCGGCCAGGTCGTCAGGCCGATGATGGTGGCGGCGAGCGCGAACCATCCGGCAACGGAGGAGTACTTCGTCAGCTTCGACCCGCCCGAGGACGTTGCGACTGGCGCATCGTAGAAGCGGCGACGATGCTCGGCGGGCTTGGCATCCGGCGCGACGTCCGGAGTCGCGACGACCTGAAGCGGGGCCGGAGCCGGCGATCGACCGCAGTCTCTACAAGACGGTCACGACG
>DAOMXN010000041.1:0-13452 GCA_035437025.1 Beijerinckiaceae bacterium
GACGTGATCAACGTCTCGGGCCACCGCATGGGCACGGCGGAAGTGGAAAGCGCGCTGGTCGCCCATCCGAAGGTCTCGGAATCGGCGGTCGTCGGCTATCCCCACGACATCAAGGGCCAGGGCATCTATGCCTATGTCACGCTGATGGGCGGCGAGAAGGCCACGGCCGACCTGCGCAAGGAACTCGTCGCCTGGGTGCGCAAGGAGATCGGCCCGATTGCCACGCCGGACCTGATCCAGTTCGCCCCCGGCCTGCCGAAGACCCGCTCGGGCAAGATCATGCGCCGCATCCTGCGCAAGATCGCCGAGGACGATTTCGGCGCGCTCGGCGACACCTCGACGCTGGCCGATCCGACCGTCGTCGACGATCTGATCGCCAACCGGCAGAACAAGAAGGCGTGAGGCGCCTGTCGTCCCTCAGGGATGGACCAATGGAAAACCCCGGCCGTGCGCCGGGGTCTTTTTTTGTTCACACCGCCAGCGAGTGCTTCGCCGCCTGCTTCTTCAGATAGCCGTCGAAGCGCGCGGCGATGGAGCGCAGGAAGGGCCGGCCGGCCTCGGTGACGCGGAAGCCGTCGGCGGTCGGTTCGATGAACCCGTAGGTGTCTTCGTTCACTATGGCCCTGGCCTCCCCGATCAGTGCGGTCGCAAGGCCCGCGTCTGCTCCAGCCAGTGATCGGGTGGAAAACTCCAGCCCGCACATCATTTGCTCGATCACCGCGCGGCGCAGGCGATCCTCCTCCGACAGCGCGACGCCGCGCTCGGCCGCAAGGCGACCCTCCAGCGCCGCGCGCATGTAGGACGGCGTCGCGGTCGTGTTCTGCACGTAGCCCTGCGGCAAGGAACCGATGGCGGAGGCGCCGAGGCCGAGGAGCGCATCGGCGGGGTCCACGGTGTAGCCCTGGAAATTGCGCTGCAGCGTGCCGGCACGGGCGGCAATGGCGAGGCTGTCGTGGGGCAGGGCGAAATGGTCGATGCCGATGCGCTCATAGCCCTCGCCGACCAGCAAAGCCGCCGCAAGCTCCGCCTGATGGTAGCGCTCGACCACGTCGGCCAGCGCCTCCTCCTCGATCATTGACATGTGCTTCTTCATCCAGGGCACATGGGCGTAACCGAACAGGGCGATGCGGTCCGGCCTGAGCCGCACGACTTCGCGCAACGTGTTTTCAAGGCGTCTGCGCGTCTGGTGCGGCAGGCCGTAGATGGCGTCGATGTTGAGCGAGGAAACGCCGCGTGCGCGGAAGCCATCCACCACGCGCCGGGTTTCCTCGACACTCTGGATGCGGTTGATCGCCTGCTGCACCGCGATGTCGAAATCCTGCACGCCGATGGAGACGCGGGTGAGGCCGGCGGCGACGAGCGCGTCCATGTGGGCGTCATCGAGCCCGCGCGGATCGATCTCGACCGCGAAGTCGCAAGAGCCGTCAAGCCGGAAGGCCGCTTTGGTGGCGTCGGACAGGCGGCGGATGTCGTCCGGCTTCAGCATGGTGGGCGAGCCGCCGCCCCAGTGGATGTGGGTGACTTGCGCGGGGGCCGGCACGAGCATCCCAAGCGTCGCGGTCTCGGCCATCAGCGCGTCGAGATAGTCGCGCACCGGCTCGTAGCGGCGGGTGATCTTGGTGTGGCAGCCGCAGAACCAGCACAACGTGTCGCAGAACGGTACGTGGAAATAGAGCGACAGCTTGGCGTTATCGGGCAGGGCGCTGAGCCAGCCGCCATAGACAGTGGCGTCGACGCCGGCATGGAAATGCGGCGCGGTCGGGTAGCTGGTGTAGCGCGGCACGGGCGCGGCCAGCGCTCGGATGTCGTCAGGCGTCAAGGTCACGGCGCAATCCCCCTCGGATGCGAGGTCTTTGTGACGCCTTGCGCGGCTTCAGGCCTTGAGATGCGTCAATCCGCTTTCAGAGCAGCATGTCCCGCAGCATGGGGATCAACGGCTCGTCCGCCGGCGGCATCGGGTAGTTCCGCAGGTCGTTGGCGCGAGCCCAGGCCAGCTTCTGGCCTTCCAGCGGCTGCGGCGTGCCCTCCCAGCGCCGGCAGATGTAGAGCGGCATCAGCAGATGAAACGTCTCGTAGGCGTGGCTGGCGAAGGTGAGCGGGGCAAGGCAGGGCTCCTTCACGACAAGGCCCAGTTCCTCCTTCAGCTCACGGATCAGGGTATGTTCCGGTCGCTCGCCCGGCTCGACCTTGCCGCCGGGAAACTCCCAGAGGCCGGCCAGTTGCTTTCCTTCCGGGCGCTGCGCAATGAGGATGCGCTTGTCCGTGTCGACCAGCGCCACGGCGGCGACGAGCAAGAGTTTCATTCGGGCCTCGCTGTCGAGGTGGTGACCAGGGCGACGCCGGCCAGCGCCACGGCGCCGCCGATCCACTGCCATGTGGTGAGCCGCTCGCCGAGAACGATGATGCCGAGCAGGGCGGCGACGGTGGGCACGGTGTAGCCGGTCATGGCGGAGCGTGTCGGTCCTGCGGCGCGGATCAGCCGCATGAACACGGCCATCGGCATGGCGGTGGACCAGAGGCCGAGGGCGAGCAGCAGCCACAGATGCGGCGCGGCGGCGGCGAAGCCCTGGGGACCGGAAAAGACCAGCGCGAGCAGCAGTCCAGCCAGGGCGGAAATCGCCTGCTGGCCGAGCGCGAGGCGTTCGGCTCCCACATCGCGGATCGTCTTGGTGTAGAGGTTGGTGGCGGCATAGCAGGCAGCGACGGCCAGCATGCAGGCCACCGCGAATGTGGCTCCTCCCCCTTCGAAGGCGCGCGGGCCGATCAGCAGTGCGACACCACAGAGTCCGAGGGCGACGCCGATCAGCCGTCGCCGGCCCATCCGTTCGTCGGAGAACAGGACATGCGCCCCTACCGCCGTCATGAGCGGACTGGAGGCCTGGATCAGCGCTGCCGGGCCGGAGTCGAGGTGGTTCACCGCCACGGCCACAAGCAGGTTGGGAATCCAGCCGGAGAAGGTGCCGAGGACCAACCAGGGAACGAGTTCCTGCGTTCTTGGCAGCGGCATCTGGCCGAGCAGCCCGACCCAGATTGCCAGCACGCCAGCGGCGAGGATCGCGCGCACGGCGGCAATGACGACCGGGTCGACCGATCCGGCCATCAGTTTCATGAACAGGAAGCTGGATCCCCAGCCGAGCGAACACAGGAACAGATGCCGGGCGACGAACGCCGGTGACGCCTGCGCCGCGTTCACGAACGGTAGTCGCCGTTGATCTCGACGTAGGCCTTGGTGAGATCGCAGGTATAGACCGTGTCCCGGCCGCGCCCCAGTCCCAGGTCGGCGACGATGTCGATGCGCTCGCCCGTCATGTAGGCGGACACCGCCTCCTCGCTGTAGCCGGGATCGCGCGCGCCCTTATGCGCCACGCGGTGCGGGCCGAACCAGATCGACAGGAGGTCGCGCTCGGCCGGCTCGCCGGCCTTGCCCACCGCCATGACGACGCGGCCCCAGTTGGCGTCCTCGCCGGCGACGGCGGTCTTCACCAGGGGCGAATTGGCGATGGAAAAGGCGACGCGCCGGGCGGACCGCGCGGACTTCGCGCCCTTCACCGTGACCGCCACGAACTTGCGCGCGCCCTCGCCGTCCTTCGCCACCTGGATGGCGAGGTCAAGCAGAAGCGCGTTCAACGCGCGCTTGAAGCCCGAAAGGCGCTTGTCGCCGGCTTCGGCGATGGCCGGGCAGCCGCGAGCGGCGGCGGTTCCGGTGGCGAACAGCATGAGCGTGTCGGAGGTGGAGGTGTCGCCGTCGACCGTCACGGCGTTGAAGGAGGATTTGACACCCTTCGCCAGCAGCCCTTGCAGCGCGGCAGCGGCCACGGGCGCATCGGTGAAGACGAAGGAAAGCATGGTGGCCATGTCCGGGGCGATCATGCCAGCGCCCTTGGCCATGCCGTTGATCGTCACCACATGCCCGTCGATCCTGGCCTTGCGCGTGGCGATCTTCGGGAAGGTGTCGGTGGTCATGATGGCTTTCGCCGCATCGAGCCAGAGGGCGCCTTCCGCCCGCTTGGCGCACGCGCCGATCACGCCCTTGAACTTGGTGGCGTCCAGCGGTTCGCCGATGACGCCGGTCGAGGCGAGGAAGATCTCTCCTGGCTTCACGCCGAGTTCCCTGGCCGCGATGTCGGCCGTGAGCTTGACCGCCTCGCGACCCTTCATGCCGGTGAAGGCGTTGGCATTGCCGGAATTGACGACCAGCGCCCGCGCCTTGCCGCCACCCAGGTTCTCGCGGCACCAGTCCACGGCGGCGGACGGACACTTGGAGCGGGTGAACACGCCGGCGACCTGCGTTCCGGCGTCAAGCTTCACCAGGAGCACATCGGTGCGCCCCTTGTAGCGGATGCCCGCCTCCGCCGTGGCGAAGGTCACGCCGTCGAGCGGCGGCAGTTTGGGCTGCTTCTTCGGTGCAAGGGGTGAAACGGGGACGGCTTTACCGGCCATGATGCGGATCCTGTCGGGTTCTTCAAATCACTGCTTGGGCGGTGTCGCGGGAGCGGCCGGCTCCGCCGGACGGTCGATCTTGGCTGCTGAGCGCAGTTTCAAGATCATTTCCTGCTGTGCCTTCTGAACGAGATAGCGGGTCAATTCCTCCTTGACCTCCTCAAGCGGCGGTACCGGCTTCTCGCGGCGCTCCTCCAGCTTGATGACATGCCAGCCGAACTGCGACTTGACCGGCTTCGAGATTTCGCCGGGCTTCATTCCGAAGGCGGCCTCGCCGAATTCCGGCACCATGCGATCCTTGGTAAAGAACCCAAGGTCTCCGCCCTCCTTGCCCGAACCCGGGTCCTTGGACAGCTCACCCGCGACCTTGGCGAAATCCTCCCCGCCCGTGACGCGCGCGTGGGCCTTCTTGGCCTCGTCCTCGGTCGGCACAAGGATGTGACGGGCTCGCACCTCGATTTCCGGGCCCAGGCCCTTGACCGCCTCATCGTAGAAGGCCTTGAGCTTTTCCGGCGTGGTCGCCTCGGCGCCGATGCGCGCCATCAGCGTCTCCATCAGGGCACGTTCGCGCATGTAAGCGAGCTTGCGCGCGAAATCCGGGCCCTCGCCCAGCTTTTCCTTCTCCGCCGCGCGTGAGATCAAGCGCAGATCGATCATATAGTCGATCAGGTATTTGCGCCGCTGCGCCTCGCCCATGCGCTCGACACTCTGTCCGAGATCATCGAGCGCCGTCTTGAGGTCCTCCTCGATGATCGGTGTCCCGTCGACGCTGGCCAAGGGCTGTTTCGGCTGGGCCCAGGCGACCAGCGGCAGGACGATGACGCTCGACAGCAGGAGCGGGCGCAGGACAGAGGGGAGCAGCATCGGGTTCTCCGGGGAAATCAGCGTATCTGACGGGTTCGCATGAAGCGCGGCGATCTTCAACCCTTGATCGAGGCAGTGTGATCGGCGCTGGTCCCGGCCGCGCTCGGTCGCCGCTATTTCGGTCGAAACCGTCTCTATTCCAGTGCGCGCGTGCCGTTGTTCGCTCGGGGCTCTGGACGGGGTATAGGCTTCCCGAGCACTCAAGTCTGCCGACACCGGGCGAGATTCTCGCTGGGGTGTACGGGGGGCGCATAGGTGGACAGGCCGATGACGAAGCCTGGCCGGAACGGGCAGCACGAAGCCTCTGGTGATGGACTTTCGTGCTGTTCCGCACCTTCCGAGCGGTGGCGTGGGCCTGATTCATTGACAAGACGGGCTGTCGCTCCTTATCTCCGCGTCACGCTGCGGAGGCCGTTCCGCGGCGAGAATCGGTGTTTGTCGCATCCGCAGCGGGAGACACCCCGACGGGCCAGCGGCCCAGCGAAGGATCGCATTGATGTTCGGCGCGCTCGCCAAGAAAATATTCGGTTCATCCAACGACCGCCGCCTGAAACGGTACCGACCGCTTGTTGCCGCCGTCAACGCCCTTGAGCCCGAGCTCGAGAAGCTGACCGACGAGCAACTGCGCGAGCGCACGGCCGAGTTCAAGCGTCAGGTCGCGGCCGGCGAGAAGACCCTGGATGATCTGATCGTGCCGGCCTTCGCGACGGTGCGCGAAGGCGCCAAGCGCACGCTCAGGCAAAGGCACTTCGACGTCCAGCTCATCGGCGGCATGGTGCTGCACGAGGGTGCCATCTCGGAAATGAAGACGGGCGAAGGCAAGACGCTGGTCGCCACGCTTGCAGTCTATCTCAACGCCCTTTCCGGCAAGGGCGTGCATGTCGTGACGGTGAACGACTACCTCGCCCGGCGTGACGCCGAGTGGATGGGGCGCATCTACGAGTTTCTCGGCCTGACCGTCGGCATCATCGTGCATGGCCTCGACGATGAGCAACGCAAGGCGTCCTATGCCTGCGACATTACGTACGGCACCAACAACGAATACGGCTTCGACTACCTGCGCGACAACATGAAGTATGACTTCGCGCAGATGGTGCAGCGCGGGCACAATTTCGCGATCGTCGACGAGGTGGACTCGATCCTGGTCGACGAGGCGCGCACGCCGCTGATCATTTCCGGCCCGCTCGACGATCGCTCGGAACTCTACAACGCGATTGACGCGCTCGTGCCGAAACTGACGCGCGAGGACTACGAACTCGACGAGAAGCAGCGCTCGGTCGCGCTGACCGAAGCCGGCAACGAGCGGATCGAGGAGTTCCTCAGTCAGGCCGGCATTCTCAAGGAAGGCTCGCTCTACGACGCCCAGAACGCGACTCTGGTGCATCACGTCAACCAGGCCTTGCGCGCGCACACGCTGTTCCAGCGCGACAAGGAGTACATTGTCCACAACGGCGAAATCGTCATCATCGACGAGTTTACCGGACGCATGATGCCGGGCCGGCGCTTCTCGGAAGGCCTGCACCAGGCGCTGGAAGCCAAGGAGCATGTGCAGGTCCAGCCGGAGAACCAGACGCTCGCCTCCATCACCTTCCAGAACTATTTCCGCCTCTACGACAAGCTCGCCGGCATGACCGGCACGGCGGCGACCGAAGCGGACGAGTTCCAGCAGATCTACAACCTCGAGGTCGTCGAGATCCCGACCAATGTCCCGGTCAAGCGCATCGACGACGACGACGAGGTCTACCGGACGGCGGAGGAAAAGTACGCGGCCATCGTCAAGCTGATCGAGGAATGCCAGCAGAACGGTCAGCCCGTGCTGGTCGGCACAACCTCCATCGAGAAGTCGGAGGAGATCGCGGCGATCCTGCTGAGGGACGGGTTCAAGCAAATCGACCTCGGCGACGCCAACGCCTTCGCTCCGCTCTACCGGGCGGCGCACGGCGGCAAGCCGGAAAAAATCTTCGCCGTGCTGAACGCGCGCTTCCACGAACAGGAAGCCCATATCGTGGCGCAGGCCGGCGTGCCCGGCGCCGTCACCATCGCCACCAACATGGCCGGTCGCGGCACGGACATCCAGCTTGGCGGCAACGTCGACATGCGCATCCGTCAGGAGCTGCTGGACAAGGCGGAGGGCACCTTCGAGTGGCATCAGGCCGAGGAGGCGATCCGCGCCGAAGTCGCCAAGCTGAAGGAGAAGGCGCTCGCCGCCGGGGGCCTCTACGTCATCGGCACGGAGCGGCACGAGAGCCGGCGCATCGACAACCAGTTGCGGGGCCGCTCAGGCCGCCAGGGCGACCCGGGCCATTCCCGGTTCTTCCTGTCGCTGGAAGACGATCTGATGCGCATCTTCGGCTCGGAGCGCATGGATTCCATGCTGCAGAAGCTCGGCCTCAAGCACGGCGAGGCCATCGCCCACCCCTGGGTCAACAAGGCGCTCGAAACGGCGCAGAAGAAGGTCGAGGCGCGCAACTTCGACATCCGCAAGAACATCCTGAAATACGACGACGTGATGAACGACCAGCGCAAGGTCGTGTTCGAGCAGCGCCGCGACATGATGGCGCTGGAGGACATGGCCGGGCAGGTGCAGGAGATGCGTCACGGCGTCATCGACGATCTGGTGGCCAAGGCCATTCCCGAGGACGCCTATCCCGAACAATGGGATCTCGCGGTGCTTAAGGAAGGCGTCGCCAACTACCTGAACCTGCCCGATACTCCGGTCGAGGACTGGGCCAAGGAAGAAGGCATCGCCGATCAGGAAATCCGCGAACGCCTCTACAGGGCGGCGGATGAGTCTTATGCGGCCCGCGTGGAGCGCAATTCGGTCGAGGCCACGCGTTACATCGAGAAGCAGGTGATCCTGCAGACGCTCGATCATCTGTGGCGCGAGCATCTGGTGACGCTGGATCATCTGAGGCATGTCATCGGCTGGCGCGGCCTGGCCCAGCGCGATCCCCTGAACGAATACAAGGCGGAAGCGTTCGAACTGTTCGATGGGCTGGTCACGCGCCTGCGCGAGCACGTGACGGCGCAGCTCAACCGGGTCGAGGTGCGCTTCGAGGAACCGCCGCCGCAGCCGACGCTGCCGCCGATGACGGCATCGCACATCAACCCCCTGACCGGTGAGGACGAGTTCGCCGCGCTGGAAAACGTTCAGCCCCTATCAGCCTCGGGACCAGGCCGCGCGGCCGTTGCGATCGATCCGAACGATGCCTCGACCTGGGGCAAGGTCGGGCGAAACGAGCCCTGCCCCTGCGGTTCGGGCAAGAAGTACAAGCACTGCCACGGCGCTTACGGCTGAGGTCGATCTCTCCCGGCGTTTCGGATCAGTCCGCGTCGTGGCCGACGCGGCCGGCGGTCGGCACCAGCACTGGCGCCAGCCGCGCCGAAGCCCGGGCGCGTCGTCCGGCGAGGGCCGGGCGGTAGATTTGCTTGGTCGCCTCGATCAGATGCAATCCGGCCAGCGGAAGGTTGAGCGTTGTGCCGATCCGTTCCACCGCCGGCGCCAGACGCAGCAGCATCGTGCTCGAGAACGGGGGCAGGTGCAGCGCTTCCGTCCAGTGCACCGGCGTGAACAATGCCTGTCGCAGCAGTTCGGTAAGCTGCCGGCGGCTGAACGGCAGCCCGTGCCCGAACGGCGTCGAATCGCGACGCGACCAGCCGCCGCGCCGGTTCGGGGCGACGACGATCAGGTGACCGCCGGGGGCGAGGATGCGCCAGAGTTCTTCCAGCAGGCCGAGCGGGTCCTCGCTCATCTCCAGCGCGTGGATGACGAGCAGACGATCGACGACGGAATCGCGCAGGGGCAGGTCCAGCGGGTCCACCAGCGCCGCCGCCGCCAGCCCGCCGGGGGGCCAGACCACCACGCCCTGCGCGCTCGGCATCAGCGCGAATGACCGTTCCGCCTGATCGCGCAGTTCGTCGAGGTAGGGAACGGGGTAGCCGACGCCCGCCACCGCAAGCCCTTGCAGGGTCTGCCAGCGCGCGCGGACCCCGCCAAGGATGGCCTGGCGGGCGAAGCGGCCGAGGGGCGAGGCATAAAATTGTTTGAGGTCGACGACGTCCAGGGGCATGATGCCAATATTGGCGCTGGCTCCGGGGAAAGAAAGGGCGGCGTCAGTTTGGTTCATACAGGAACTGTTCATTTATGAACCTTTATTGCCGCTCTGAACCAACGACACTGTGGGGATAGACCGTGCGCATTCACCAGTTTGCGTGCCGGGACGACAATTTCGGGGTCCTGATCCAGGATCCGTCGACCGGCGCCTGTGCTTCCATCGACGCTCCTGAGGAGGCGGCCGTGCACCGCGCCCTCAAGACCACGGGCTGGCGCCTGACACACCTGCTTGTCACGCACAAGCACCCCGACCATATCGAGGCCGTCCTGCCGCTGAAGCAGGATTTCGGCTGCGAGGTGATCGCGCCGACCAAGGCGAAGGGTGTCGTGCCGGCCGTGGACCGGTACGTTGGCGAGGGCGATCGTGTGCGGGTTGGCGCGCTCGAAGCTGACGTTTGGGAAACACCCGGCCATTGCGCCGATCATGTGATCTACCATTTCGCCGCCGAGAAAGTGGTCTTCGCCGGGGATGTGCTGTTCGGCTTGGGGTGTGGGCGGGTATTCGACGGCGCCTATGACGAGCTTTGGCGCGCACTCGAGCGTCTTGCCGCCCTGCCCGACGACACGCGCGTCTACTTCGGGCACGAATACACACTTTCGAACGCCAAGTTCGCGCTCAGCGTCGATGGCGACAATCCGGCGCTGAAGCAGGCCTTCGCCGAGATCGTCGAGGCGCGTGCGCGGGGCGATGCGACCTCGCCGACGACCATCGGTCGCGAGAAGGCGGCCAATCCCTTCCTGCAGGCGACGAATCCGGCCATGAAGGCGCGACTCGGGATGGCGGGGCAGCCGGATGCGGCGGTCTTCCGCGAGTTGCGTGAGCGCAAGAACCGGTTCTGATGGCGGCGGCAACGGTTGCGGATGCGATGACGGCCGAGGAGGTGATCCGCCTCCTCGACCTGAGGCCGCATCCGGAAGGGGGCTGGTATCGCGAGACATTTCGTGACGACCGCCCCGGGTCGGGCGCCCGCGCCGCTTCGACGCTGATCTACTTCCTGCTGCGCCGGGGAGAAGTGTCGCACTGGCACCGGGTGGACGCGACCGAGGTCTGGCATTGGCATGCCGGCGCGCCGCTGGCGCTGTCGCTCAGCGCGGACGGCCGGCGTTCGGAGAGCCTGCGGGTTGGTCCGGATCTGCGTACTGGCGAGCGGCCGCAGGCCGTTGTTCCGGCGCACTGGTGGCAATCCGCCGCCACGCTTGGGGCATGGACGCTGGTCGGCTGTTCGGTCGCGCCGGGCTTCGAGTTCTCCGGCTTCGAACTGGCGCCGCCCGGGTGGCGCCCGGACGAGAATGCATGAGCGACCTCGCGACGGTGCAGGCCTGCGAGGAGCGGCTGGTCAATGTCTGGCCGGCCCTACAGACGATCGTGATGGGCGACTGGGTGCTGCGCTTCGCCCAGGGCTATTCGGGGCGGGCCAATTCCGCGAGTGCTATCCGGATTGGCGCAGACCTGTGCGAGGCCGATCTCGATCATGTCATGCGGCTGTATCGCGCCGAAGGGCTGGCGCCGGCCATCCGTGTCACGCCGCTGTCGCCGCCTGACCTCGGTGCAAGGCTGCTGGCGACAGGCTGGCGACCGGTCGTCACCTCCATCGGCATGGTCGCGCCGGCCGGCATGTGGCGAGCCCATCCGGCCGTGTCGATCCAGTCGCAGGCAGGGACGGCCTGGGTTCAGGGCGTCAGCCGCTGGCAGGAGGCGCGCAAGAGCAATCCCGATCACCTCTCGGCGATCCTGAAGCAGCTGCGCCTGCCATCGGCCTTCGCCACCGTCGCGGGGGAAGGACAGGAGGCGGGGTACGGCATGAGCGTCGTCGACCGCGGCATGGCGGAGATCGGCTCCATCATGCTGGCGCCGGATCAGCGGGGCCGCGGACTGGGCCGGGCCCTGGTGGAAGCGCTGCTGTGCTGGGCCGTCCAGCATGGCGCCGGTCGGGTGTTTCTCCAGGTGGAGGAAAACAACGTGGTGGCGATCGGCCTGTACCGGTCGCTCGGGTTCCAGGAGGTCTACCGGTACACCGAGTATCGGCTCTGACGCCAGGTCACTGCCGGGCGATGAACGCGCCGCCGACAATCAGCCCGCAGGCGATGGCCAGCCCCCAGGAGGCTTCGGCGAAGCCGGCGAGGATGAGCGTCGCCGTCGAGATCAGCGGCGTTGCGTAGGAGGCGACGCCGAGGAAGCGGATGTCGCCGCGCTTGACCCCATGGTCCCAGAAGAAGAACGCCGCGCCCACCGGCCCGAGCCCGAGCAGGATCACCATCGCCCACATCCAGGCATTGGCGGGGATGATGGTGGTTTCAAAAGCGGCGTGACATAAAGCCGCCAGCGCGGCCGCACCGATGCAGTAGCCCGCGACAGCCTCGGTCGGCACGTCGCGTTGCAGGCGCGAGAGCACGGAATAGCTGCCCCAGATCACGGCCGAGGCCAGCGCCAGCAGGTATCCGGGCAGCGCATCGCCGGAAAATCCGGTGACGCCGCGGCTGACGGCCAGCGCCCCGACGCCCGCAAATCCCAGCGCCGCGCCGAACAGGTGGCGGGCCTGCAATCGTTCGCCCGGCAGCAGGGCGGAGAACAGCACGATCAGCAGGGGCCAGAGATAGGCGACGACGCTGGCTTCCGCCGGCGGGGCCAGCTTGAGCGCGGCGAAGTAGACCGCGTGATAGCCGAACAACCCGTAGAGGCCGAGCGCCCAGGCCTTTGGTGGCTGGCGCAGCAGGGCCAGCTGCCCCCGCGCCGCGACGAAGGCCAGCCTGACGGCGCCGCCGACGGCAAAGGTCATGGCGGTGAGCTGGAAGGGCGGGATTCCGGCCGTGGCAGCGGTCATCACCGCGAGCAGACCCCACAGCGCGATGGCGGCAAGGCCGATCAGCGTGGCGCGGCGGTGGGGCGTGGGTTGGCTCTCAAACGACATCGGCCGCGCGTAACACGCGCGGCCGATGCCTGTCGATGGAGCGGAAGCCGCCGGCGATCAGACCATGTACTGGCCGCCGTTGGCGGAGATGGTCGCTCCGGTGATGAAGCCCGAATCGTCGGAGGCGAGGAACACGACGCAGCGGCCGATCTCCTCCGGCTTGCCGAGGCGGCCGACCGGAATCTGCGGGATGATCTTGCTGTTGAGCACTTCCGGCGCGATGGCCGCGACCATTTCCGTGGCGATATAGCCCGGGCAGATGGCGTTGACGGTGATGCCGGAGCGCACGCCTTCCTGCGCCAGCGCCTTCACGAAGCCGATGTCGCCGGCCTTGGCCGCGCTGTAGTTGGTCTGGCCGGCCTGGCCTTTCTGGCCATTGACGGAGGAGATCACGATCACGCGGCCGAACTTGCGCGCCATCATGCCTTCCCAGACGTTCCGGGTCATGTTGAACAGCGAGTTCAGGTTGGTGTTGATCACCGCGTCCCAGTTCGCCTTGGTCATCTTGTGGAAGAAGCCGTCGCGCGTGATGCCGGCGTTGTTCACCAGCACGTCGATCGGGCCGACCTCGGCCTCCACCTGCTTGATGCCGGCGGCGCAGGCGTCGAAGTCGCCGACGTCCCACTTGAACACCGGGATGCCGGTCTCGGCCTTGAACTTGGCGGCGGCCTCGTCATTGCCGGCGTAGCTCGCCGCGACCTTGAAGCCGGCGGCCTTCAGCGACAGCGAGATGGCGGCGCCGATGCCGCGTGTTCCGCCGGTTACGAGTGCAACTCTGCTCATGATGCGTTTCCTCTTGCTCTGGATGTTTCCTGCAACCCTGCGGTGGCCTGTCAGGGATCGGGACGCCGCCAGGAAGCGACGTCCCCGTGGTGCGCCCGACTCAGCGCTCGACGCAGAGCGCGATGCCCATGCCGCCGCCGATGCACAGCGTGGCGAGGGCCTTCTTGGCGTTGCGGCGCTGCATTTCGAACAGCAGCGTGTTGAGGATGCGCGCGCCGGACGCGCCGACCGGGTGACCGATGGCGATGGCGCCGCCGTTCACGTTGACGATGTCGGTGTTCCAGCCAAGGTCCTTGTTCACGGACAGGGCCTGCGCCGCGAAAGCCTCATTGGCCTCGACGA
>DAOMXN010000042.1:0-13362 GCA_035437025.1 Beijerinckiaceae bacterium
CCTCGGCCTCTTGATGGCCGTGACCGTTCTTTCCGCACCGGTTCTCGCGCAGCAAAAGTCGTTCATCCGAGAGGACCTCGCCTCGAACGGCATACGGCTTGAGGAGCGCCTGAAGAAGGATGGGGCAGCCCTCGCCTCGGGTCGCCCGGCCGCGCAGCTGCGTCAGGAAGGCATGGCCGTCCTCGGCCGGGACGCCCGCCGCGCGCTGGCCCTGTTCGGCGCCGCGATCGCCGCGGAACCGAAATCGGCCGCGTCCTGGCTGGCCTATGCGCGGGCTGCGATGGCGATCGATCCCGGCACCAACTACGGCGAGCGCTATACCCTGCGCGAGAACGCCACCACGGCGGCCTATCTCTCCTATGTCCTGGCGAATGCGAGGGCGGAGGAGGCGCTGGCGCTGGAGTGGCTTGGCCGCGCCTTCGCCCGTGCGGATGCCTGGCGCCCGATGCTCGACGCCTATCGCAACAGCCTGGAGCGGGCAGACAACGCCCCCCTTCGCGCGCTCTATCAGGAGATGCGCGAGAAGCATGGGTTCCGCTTCGACGAGAATGCGCCCTACAAGGTCGATTCGGATGCGGCCTCGCCACGCGTCTGCTTCCAGTTCACCGAGGCCCTGCAACGCGGGCGGGTGGATTTCGCCCCCTACGTCGCCGTCACCGGTGCCGCCTCTTTCGCGGTTTCGGCGGAGGATCGCCAGCTGTGCGTCGACGGGCTGAAGCACGGCGAGCGCTACACCATGATCGTGCGGCAGGGACTGCCATCGTCCGTCGGCGAGGCCCTGCTGAAGACGGCTGACTATGAAATCTACGTGCGGGATCGCTCGCCGCAGGTGCGGTTCACCGGCAAGAACTATGTATTGCCGCGCGTCGGTCAGGAGGGCATCCCGGTCGTCTCGGTCAATGCGCAGAAGGTCAATGTCGATATCGCGCGCGTCGGCGATCGCTCGCTGTTGCCGACCGTCCGTTCCGAAGAGTTCCTGAATCAGATTTCCAGCGGCCAGGCGAAGAAGTTCGCCAACGAGACCGGGTTCAAGATCTGGTCTGGGACGCTCGACATCAAGAGTGAGCAGAACAAGGACATCACGACCGCGTTCCCCGTGCTGGAAGCGGTCGGCAAGCTGGAGCCCGGCGTCTACGTGATGACGGCCTGGCCGGAAAGCCTGAACGCGCGATCGTCCGGCAGCGGGAACGGCGATGATGACGATTATTCCGATCGCTCGACCCAGTGGTTCGTTGTTTCCGACCTCGGCCTGACAGCAGTCAGCGCTGCGGATGGCGTGCACGTCTTTTCTCGTTCGCTCGCCAGTTCCAAGGCGCTTGGCGGCGTCGAGATGCGGCTCGTCGCCAAGAACAACGAGATTCTCGCCACGCAGAAGACGGATTCTCGCGGATACGTGAAGTTCGATCCCGGACTGTCGCGCGGCATGGGCGGGCTTGAGCCCGGCATGGTGGTCGCGACCGACGCCGGCGGTGACTACGGGTTCCTGGATCTGCAGCAGGCCGCCTTCGATCTCACCGATCGCGGCGTGAAGGGCCGTGCCGCGCCCGGCCCGCTCGATGCGTTCGTCTTTGCGGAACGCGGGGTCTACCGCTCGGGCGAGACCGTGCAGCTGACCACCCTGTTGCGCGATGCGAAGGGCGTGGCCGCCGGAGGGCTGCCGTTGACGCTGGTGGCCCAGAGGCCTGACGGTGTCGAATACAAGCGGGTTCGCGTCGAAGATCAGGGCCTTGGTGGCAGGGCGTATTCCCTGGCGCTTCTGTCGGGGGCTCCGCGCGGTACCTGGCGCGTGAAGGCCTATGCTGACCCCAAGGGCAAGCCGATCGGGGAAACCAGCTTCCTGGTCGAAGACTATGTTCCCGAACGGCTCGACGTGGATCTCAAGCCGAAGGAGCCGCTGCTGCGCTCGGGGCAACCGACGGAAGTCGACGTCAGCGTCAACTATCTGTACGGCGCACCCGGCGCGGACCTTGAGGTCGGCGGCGAGGTTACGGTCCGTCTTGCCGGCGCGACCACGGTCCCCGGCCTGAAGGACTATGTCACCGGGCTCGACGACGAGACCTTCGAATCGACCACTTCGGAACTGGAAGAGCGCGCCACCACCGATGCCAGAGGCAGGGCGACGGTGTCCGTCAGCATCCCGGAGGCCACCGCCCCGCGTCCCTTGGAAGCGCGCATCGTGCTGCGGGTCGGGGAGAGCGGCGGCCGCGCGGTCGAGCGCAGTGTGGTGTTGCCGATCCGGCCAAATGGTCCGGTTCTGGCCGTGAAGAAGCTGTTCAGCGACGATTCGCTGTCCGAAGGCTCGATCGCCACGTTCGATGTGGTGGCCGCCACGGCAGAGGGCGAAAAGCTGCCGCGCAACGGTGTGCAATGGACGCTGTCGCGCGTCGAACGGCGCTACCAGTGGTACAATTCCGATGGACGCTGGAGTTTCGAGCCGGTGAAGTCCACGCGCCGCGTCGCTGACGGACGCATCGACGTCACCGCGGCGGCTCCCGGCCGGATTTCCGCACCGGTCGGCTGGGGCACCTACCGCCTCGAGGTCCGCGCCGACGGTTCGAACCTTGCGCCGGTCGCCACCACCTTCACGGTGGGCTGGTCCGGCGAATCGACCGCGACCACGCCGGACCTGCTCGAATCCTCGCTGGACAAGCCGAGCTACAAGCCCGGCGACCGGTTGCAGGTAAAGCTCAATCCGCGCTTTGCCGGCACGGCGACGGTGATGATCGTCGGCGATGGCGTGCACGATGTGCAGCTCGTCGACGTTCCCAAGGAGGGCAGCAGCATCACCATCCCGGTCAAGGCCGAATGGGGCGCTGGCGCCTATGCCGTCGCCTTCGCGCATCGTCCGCTGGATCAGGCGGCGCAACGCATGCCGGGTCGTGCTCTGGGCGTAGCCTGGTTCTCCATCGATCAGCCGGCGCAAAAGCTCGCCGTCGAACTTGGCACGCCCGAAAAGATCAGGCCGCGCGGAATGCTGTCGATTCCGGTCAAGCTTACGGGTGCCGCGCCGGGCGATGAAGCCTATGTCACAGTGGCCGCCGTCGATGTCGGCATCCTCAACCTGACCGGCTATGAACTGCCGGATGCTTCCGGCCATTATTTTGGCCAGCGCCAACTCGGCGCCGATATCCGCGACCTCTATGGATTCCTCATCGACGGCATGCAGGGCACGCGCGGGGCAATCCGCTCGGGCGGCGACGGGGGCAAGCCGAGTCTCGACGGCGCGCCGCCGCAGCAGGTGCCGATGGCGCGCTACTCCGGCGTGGTCAAGGTTGGCACCGACGGGACCGCGCAGGTCGAATTCGACATTCCTGCCTTCAATGGCACCGCGCGCGTCATGGCCGTGGCCTGGACCCGGAGCGGTGTTGGGCAGACCAAGAAGGACGTGATCATCCGCGATCCCGTGGTGATCGCCGGGACACTGCCGCGCTTCCTCAACTATGGCGACGAATCGCGCTTCTTCCTGCAGATCGACAACATCGAGGGTGGCGCTGGCGACTACACGCTTGATCTTGACTTGCGGGGGCCGGTGATCGTCGCCGCCGATGCGGCGCGGCGCACCGTACGCCTCAATCCGGGCGGCAAGACCTCGCTCTCGATTCCGGTGAAAGCCGGCGGCCTCGGCACGGCGACCTTCGACCTGCGCATGACAGGCCCTGGTGTCGATGTGACGCACAGTTTCAACGTCACGGTACTGCCCGGCACGCCGGAAGTGTTCCAGCGGTCGGTGCGCATGCTTAATCCGCAGCAGAATGTCACCCTGTCCAGCGATCTTCTGGCGGAATACCTGCCCAAGACGGGCTACCTCTCGGTCGCCGTGTCGCCGTTCGGGGGCATGGATGTGCCCGCGCTCCTGAGGGCACTCGACCGCTATCCCTACGGCTGTTCAGAGCAGATCGTCAGCCGCGCCATGCCGTTGCTCTACGTCAATAGGCTGGCGCGGGCGGAAGCCCTCTCGCTTGATCCGAACCTGGACGAGCGGATCAAGGACGCCATCGAACGCGTGCTGTCGCGGCAGGATTCCAGCGGGGCCTTCGGCCTCTGGGCCGCCGGCGGCGCCGATGACCACTGGCTCGACAGCTACGTCATGGATTTCCTGACGAGGGCGCGCGAACGCGGGTTCGTCGTGGCGCAGAAGTCCTTCGACCTGGCGCTGGATCGTCTGCGCAACCATGTCGCGAACACGTCCGAGGTTCGGGACGGCGGCCGGGATCTGGCCTATGCCATCTATGTGCTGGCCCGCAACGGTCGTCCGGTGATGAACGACCTGCGCTATCTCGTCGATACCAAGCTTTCCGATTTCACGACGCCGCTGGCCCGAGCCCAGCTCGCGGCGGCGCTGGCGCTGCTTGGTGATCGCGGGCGGGCCGGATCGGTGTTCTCCAACGCGGCGGAGGAATTGTCCAAGGACAAGATGAGCCTGTCCTCACGCTCGGACTATGGGTCGAAGCTGCGCGACGGTGCGGGTATTCTGACCCTCGCGGCCGAGGCCAACCTGTCGCGCGACGTACTGGTCAAGACAGCGGCCGTGGTTTTCGATACGCGGCAGGCTACGCGCTATACCTCCACTCAGGAAAACGCCTGGATGGTGCTGGCGGCGCAGGCGCTTGTCGCGGATGCGCAGGCGATGGCGCTTACCGTCAACGGCGAGGCGCACAAGGGCGCGCTCTATCGCACCTACAGCGCCGAACGGCTTGAAGCCCGGCCGCTCACAATCGAGAACGCCGGACAGGCGCCCGCGCATCTCGTGGTCTCCGCTTCGGGCAATCCCCTGGTGCAGGAACCGGCGCTCGCGCAGGGTTACCGGGTCGAACGCGACCTGCACAAGCTCGACGGGACCAAGGTCGATCCCACGAAGATCAAGCAGAACGATCGCCTCGTCGTCGTCCTCAAGGTCACCGAACTGGAGGCGCGGTTTGCCCGCCTGCTGCTGGTGGACATGCTGCCGGCGGGACTCGAGATCGACAATCCGGAACTGGTGGAGGGCGGTTCGCTCGAGGGCTTCAGCTGGCTGAAGCGTGAGGCGGAACCGGTGAACACCGAATACCGGGATGATCGGTTTGTCGCGGCGTTCCATCGCAGTGGCGAGAAGACGGCCGAATTCTCTGTCGCCTATCTCGTGCGCGCGGTTGCGCCCGGCGCCTATGTGCATCCCCCGGCGGTGATCGAGGACATGTATCGTCCCGAACGCTTTGGGCGCACGGCCTACGGGCGGGTCGAGGTTGCGCCCGCGCGGAACTGACATGGTCAGGGACGAAACGTCGCGCCTGCGCCGCTATGGCCGCCGTCTGGCCTGGGTCGGGGTGGCAGCTGTCGCCATCGTGGCGCTGGCGACAGCCGGCTACAGGACGGCGCTGAACCGGCTTGGTCCACTGGATCTTGCGGCTGTCGGGGATGGGTCCCCGGTTGTCCTTGATCGCGCCGGCAAGCTGCTGCGCCCGTTCACCACGGCCGATGGACGCTGGAAACTGCCGGTTGCCGCAGCGGAGATCGATCCGCTGTTCTTCCGGCTGCTGAAGACGTACGAGGACCGGCGCTTCGACAGGCATGGCGGCGTCGATGTCCTGGCCATGGCGCGCGCCTCCCTCCAGGCCATCCGCAGCGGGCGTGTCGTCTCGGGCGGCTCAACACTGACCATGCAGGTCGCTCGCTTGCTGGAGCCACGCGACGAACGGACGGTGCCGGCAAAAGCGCGACAGGTGCTGCGGGCCTGGCAACTGGAAGAGAGCGCCAGCAAACAGCGCATCCTCGACTATTATGTGGTGCTGGCACCCTATGGCGGCAACATCGAGGGGCTGCGCGCCGCAAGCATCGCCTATTTTGGCAAGGAACCGCGCCGACTGTCTCTGGCCGAGGCCGCGCTGCTCGTGGCGCTGCCGCAATCGCCGGAAGCGCGGCGGCCGGACCGGTTCGCCGAGACTGCCCGCAAGGCGCGCAACCGCGTGATCGACATTGCCGTGGCGCGAGGCACGGTTTCCGCCAGCGACGGGGAGAGCGCCAAGGGCGAGCCGGTTCCCCATCAGCGCAAGGCGTTTCCGATGTTGGCTCCGCACGCCGCCGAAGCGGCCGTCCGGGCACGGCCGGGCGAGCGCGTCCATCGCCTGAGCATCGATGCGCGCTTGCAGGCGAGCCTCGAACCGATCGCGCGCGAGCGGGTGGAGGCGCTGGGAGCGAAAGTCGCGGCGGCGATCCTGGTGGTCGACAATGCAACCGGCGAGGTGCGCGCGCATGTCGGCGGCAGCGAGTACCTGAGCGCCCAGCGGGCGGGCGGCGTCGATCTGATGCAGGCCGTGCGTTCTCCCGGTTCGGCGCTCAAGCCGTTCATCTACGGCCTGGCATTCGATGCGGGCATCGCGCATCCCGAAACGCAACTTGAGGATCGCCCCTCGCGGTTCGCGACCTATGCCCCCGAGAACTTCGACATGACCTTCCAGGGAACGGTCACGGCCCGCAAGGCGCTCCAGCAGTCGCTGAACGTGCCGGCCGTCGAACTGCTCGCCGAGGTCGGGCCATCGACCTTCATCACCCGGCTGCGCAGCGCCGGTGCCGATATCGTCCTGCCGAAGGATGCTGTCGCCAGCCTTGCCGCGGCGCTCGGCGGTCTCGGCATCCGGCCGGTCGACATGGCCAAGCTCTATGCCGGGCTGGCGCGTGGCGGCATGACCCAGCCGCTCACATGGCGGCTTGGAGAAGGCGCGCGGCCGGAGCGGGAGCGGCGGCTGCTGGACGCCGTCTCAAGCTGGTACCTGGCCGATACGCTGCGCGGCACGCCGCCACCGACAAACGCCCTGTCAAACCGCATCTCGTTCAAGACGGGCACGTCATACGGCTATCGCGACGCCTGGGCCGCGGGATTCGACCGACGCACGACAATCGTGGTCTGGGTCGGCAGGCCCGACGGTGCGCCCGTGCCGGGATTGACCGGTCGCAGCGCCGCCGCCCCGATCCTGTTCGATGCCTTCTCGCGCCTCGGCGGCGAAAACGAGGTCATCCCGGCCCCACGCAATGTGTTGATGGCGGCGACCACGCAGCTGCCGCCGCCCCTCCAGCGCCTCCGGAAGGATGCGCCAAAGACGCTGGCCGCCGCCGCCCCTTCCCTGAAGATCGCCTTTCCGCCCGATGGCGCGCGCATTGATCTCGGCTTCGCAGCCGGCAGGGAGCGCAGCGATCTCGTGCTCAAGGCCAACGGCGGGCAACTTCCGCTGATCTGGATGGTCAACGGGCGTCCGGTGTCGCAGGGCGAGTTGCGTCGCCAATCGACCTGGCAGCCAGACGGCGCGGGATTTGCGCGCGTGTCGGTCATGGATGCTGCCGGGTCGGTGGATTCCGTCACGGTGCGCGTGGAATAGTGGCTGGCGCACGAAGGCCATTGTCAGCGCTGTGGCGGCTCCTGTAGTTATCATACAAGTTCGGGCGCAGTCGTTGCGCTCATGGGCGTGGGGAGTGCGGGATGGCGTTGTCAAAAGTCGCGGTGATCACCGGAGCGGGCTCGGGCGTGGGCAAGGCCGGCGCGCTGGCGCTGGCGGGGGAAGGTTTCGCCATTGTGCTCGCGGGACGGCGCAAGGAGCAGATCGACGCCGTCGCGGCCAAGATCGCGAGCAAAGGCGGCCAGGCGCTGGCGGTCGTGACCGATGTCACCGATCCGCAGTCGGTGGAGCGTCTGTTCGCCGAGGCGAAACGGGCATTCGGCCGTGTCGATCTGCTGTTCAACAACGCCGGCATTTCGGCCGGCGGGCCTATCGAGGATCTTTCGGTCGAGGACTGGAAGCGGGTGGTCGACACCAATCTCACCGGTCCGTTCCTGTGCACGCGCGAAGCCTTCCGGATCATGAAGGCACAGACGCCGCGCGGCGGGCGGATCATCAACAACGGCTCGATCTCCGCCTATGCGCCGCGCCCGAACTCCGCGCCCTACACCGCGACCAAGCACGCCATCACCGGCCTGACACGGTCCACGGCGCTGGACGGACGCAAGCATGACATCGCCTGCGGCCAGATCGACATCGGCAATGCGGCGACCGACATGGCCATGCGGATGGCGTCGGGCGTGCCGCAGGCCAACGGCGAAATCGCCAAGGAACCCTTGATGGATCCACAGTGCGTCGCTGATGCACTCGTCGCCATGGCGCGCATGCCGCCCGATGCGAACGTGCTGTTCATGACAGTGATGGCGACGAAGATGCCGTTCGTCGGTCGCGGCTGAACCCGACCCTATTCCGCCGGGGTCTTGCGCTGGCGTGGAGAGCGGGCCCGCCGTTGGGTAATCTGAGTTTCGGCGCGGGCCTTGTCGCGGCGCACGGCGGCGATTTCCGCGTCCCCCTGCCGTTTCTGCTGGCGTAGCGCCTCGATTGTCGCGGTCATGTCCTGAACCACCTCCTGATGTGCCAGTTGGGCACGGGCGGCGTAACTCTCGGTTTCCGCGATGCGGGTGTTCAGGCGGGCGATTTCGTTGTCGCGCGCCTCGCGTTCAACGCGCTCGCTGTTCCGCTCACGCGTGATCTGGCCGATTTCGTCGATCTGGCGCAGACGCTCGGCCTGCAACTGGGCGATCTGGGCGCCGCGTTCTTCGCCCAGCGCTTCCGCTGCCGCCAGCCGGCGCTCGGCCAGGGATTTCTGTGCCGTCGTCTCGCGCAATCCTTGCATGGTCGCGCGCAGGTCACTGGTCCTGGCGCGCAGGTCGTCGCGCAAGGCGGCGATAACGGCCTGCTGTTCGCTTGTCTTCTCGGTCAGCGTGGCGAGCTGGCGCTCCAGCTCCGCCAGACGCGCCAGGCGCTGTTCGGCGAGTTGGCGCTGCGTCAGGCTCTCCTGATCAAGCTCCTGATTGAACAGGCGGGTGGCATCAAGGTTGGTGACCAGGTTGTCGCGCTCGTTCCTCAAGGCATGATAGCGTTGATTGAGCGCGGCGATGTCCTCGTGTCGCGCGACGAGATCGGCCTGCAGTGCGGCGATGCTGGCGTTCCTCTCGCCGATCGTCGCCTCGCGCTGTTGGATGGTCGCGACATGGTCGCCGATTTCTTTGCGCGCCTGCTGCACCAGCGCGTCCGTCGCGTCCAGACGCACTTCCAGGCGGCGGACCTCGACGGCTGCGGCCGCTCGAATCTGGTCTTTCTCGGCCGCCATCTCGTTCGGGGTGACCGGAAGGGTGGCCATCAGCCGTTGACGCGACAGGCGTTCCGCGCGCCGCCAGAGCGCCGGCAACAGGGCAATCGCAAGCAGCCCCGCAAGCAGGGCGCCGATTGCCAGATACATGATCGCTTCGATCATCGGACCTTGGAGCCAATCAAAGGTCGAGACGATGCCACGGCGATGGCTTCAGCGCCAGTGCGGCCGCTACGCGGAATTGGCGTGCCCTGCTCAGAACGGATTCCAGGTGGGCTGGTCGGTGAACTTCAGATAGCCGACGTTGACGCCGAGACGCGCGCCGACGCCCGAGCGGATCGGGACGATGATGACGCCTTCCGAGCCGAGCGCCGTCATGCCGAAGCCGCCGATGAAATAGGCCGAGCCATCGATGCCGGCGTAACGCCTGAAGAGGTTCGCGACGCTCGGCAGGTTGTAGACCAGCATCATGGTGCGTGCGCCTTCACCGCCGAAATCAAAGCCAAGCGACGGTCCCTGCCAGAACACGCGCGTATCGCCGGCGTTGCGCGTGTAGAGCATGCCTTCCCCGTAGCGCAGGCCGCCGATGAAGGCGCCGGAGCCCTCCTGGCCGAGAATGTAGCCGTTGGGTTCGCCCCAGCGGCGAACCGCCTCCTCGACCGTCAGGGCTAGGCCGCGCGACACGGTGCCGAAGAACTTGTGTCCGGAATCGACGAGTTCGCGGGATTCATAGGTGTTGACGGGTTTCTGCTGCTGCTGCGCCTGTGCTCCGCCGGCTGCCAGAAAGGCGATGATGAGCAGGGCCCTAGCCGCCTGTGCGATCATGTTGCTTCGTCTCCCGGCGCTGCCCGAGAGGCCGCGCCCGCCACATCTTAAGCGAATCACCTGTGGCAAGCTTCGGGTCCAAACCGGGCGGCCGCAAGGCAAATGCACTTGGCGCGCAAGCCGGATTCTCAAGACTGCGGCAAATGTGTATCGCAGGATATCGATTTTTCCTGCTGATTCGGACCGATGCGATGAGCGATGTTGCGAGCCCACCGATTGCCCTGCCGATTGCGCTCGATTCTCTCGATCTCGCGGCACTGTTATGCAGCCGGGTTTGCCACGATGTCATCAGTCCGGTCGGCGCGATCGTCAACGGGCTGGAGGTGCTCGACGACGACAGTGATCAGGAAACGCAGGATTTCGCGCTGGCGCTGATCCGCAAGAGCGCGCAGCAGGCTTCAGCCCGGCTGCAGTTCGCCCGCCTTGCCTTCGGTGCAGCCGGTTCCGCGGGCGCTT
The DNA here is from genome assembly GCA_035437025.1 of Beijerinckiaceae bacterium. GTDB lineage: Bacteria > Pseudomonadota > Alphaproteobacteria > Rhizobiales > Beijerinckiaceae > JAIUNP01. The sequence goes on from DAOMXN010000042.1 coordinate 10,381, forward strand.
CCATTGATCTTGGCGACGCGGAGCAGGTCACGAAGTCCTTCCTTCAGGACGACAAGGTGCAGATTGTCTGGCAGGCGCCGCGCCTTCTGTTGGCCAAGAACAAGGTCAAGCTCCTGCTCAATCTGCTGGTGATCGCTGCGGCATCGATTGTCCGCGGGGGCACGATCACGGTCTCCCTGAGCGATTCGGACGGCCAGACCGCCATTTCGATCACAGCACAGGGTCCGAACTCGCGCATGCCGCCTCACGCGGTCGCGCTTATTGCCGGCGAGAGCGCGACCGGAGGCATTGATGCGCACGGAATTCAGGCCTATTATACCGGGCTGGTGGCGCGGGCGAGCGGCATGGCCGTCACGCTGGAGCATGCCGGCGACACGCTGACCATATCCGCCCGCTCGACTTGAGTGTCATTTCCGGCCGGCGGTATCCTGCTGCATCAACCGATCGTTAGCCTTACCGAAAACCATTCCTCAACCGTTGCGCATCATAGTCGCTGAACCGTACCGCCGATTGTGCGCGGGCGGCGTATGCGGGCGCGATGGACGATCTTCTGTCGGATTTTGCAGTCGAGACGCTAGACAGCATCGATTCCCTTGATGCCGAGATCGTGCGTCTTGAGCGTGACCCGTCCGATGCTGCGGCGATCGAGCGCATTTTCCGCGTTGTGCATACGATCAAGGGCACCTGCGGATTCATCAATCTGCGCAGGCTTGAGCGGATTTCGCACGCGCTGGAGAACCGGATATCGATTTTCCGCGACGGTGCGACGCCGGATCGCGCGGCGGTCAACGCTGTCTTTGCGACGCTCGACCGCATCCGGGTGATTGCCCGGGCGATCGAGACCGTCGGCGTAGAGCCGGCCGGCGACGACGAGGACCTGCTCTCCGCGCTCGTGCAGGAGGGCATCGGCGCCACCGGTCGCCCGAGCCAGGGCGGGCACCGGTCCTTTGAGACCGGCTCCCTGGTCTATCAGGTGCTGGAGCGTCCCCTTCGGGAGGGCGAGGTTACGCTCGACGACCTGGAGCGGGCGTTCCGTCAGGCGCCGGGTCCTGAGGGGGCGACCGGGACGCCCGGAGGGCCTGCCGCCGGTGCGAACCATTCGGCTTCGACCGCCAAGGCGCGCGTGCGCGTGGCGGTGGAGCGTCTCGACCATCTGATCGATGTCGTTTCCGAACTGGTTCTGATCCGCAACCAGCTCCTCGATCTGTCGCGCAAGGATGGCTCGGGGGCTTACAAGCTGCCCTTGCAACGGCTGTCGAACATCACCGGCGAGCTCCAGGATGGCGTGATGCAGACGCGCATGCAGGCCATCAGCACGGCCTGGGCCGGTCTGCCGCGCACCGTGCGTGACCTGGCGCTAAGCCTTGGCAAGGACATCGTGCTCGAGACCAGCGGCGATGACACCGAAATCGACCGCCAGCTTCTGGAGATCATCAAGGACAGCCTGGTGCATCTGGTCCGCAATGCCGCCGACCATGGCATAGAACTGCCGGCTGAGCGCATCGCGGCGGACAAGGCACCGACGGGTATCATTCGGCTTTCGGCGGGGCGCGAGCGCGGCCAGATCGTGGTGCGCATCGAGGATGATGGGCGCGGCCTTGACCCCGATGCGCTGCGTCAGCGCGCCGTTGCGCGCGGCCTGCTGGATGAAGCCGAAAGCCGCGCTTTGGGGGATTCGGAAGCAGCCTTGCTGATTTTCAGGCCGGGTTTCTCGACCGCGTCCGCCGTCACCAGCGTGTCCGGGCGCGGCGTTGGGCTCGATGCCGTGCGTGACAGCGTCGAGCAGGCTGGTGGAACCATCGAACTGCTCAATCGGCCCGGCCATGGTCTTGCCGTGATCCTGAAGCTGCCGCTGACCCTGGCGATCGCCAATGTGCTGATCGTCGAATCCGCCGGCCAGCGCTTCGCCCTGCCGCAGCTGGCGGTGACCGAACTGGTCCGCACGCAGGCGGACAGCGACGTGCGCGTCGAGATGATCGGAACAACGCTGACGCTGCGGTTGCGCGACGGCCTGCTGCCCCTGATCCGGCTCGATCAGGCGCTGGGCCGGGAAGCGCAGGATGCGCCTGCTGGCGTCGTCGCGATTTGCCAGGCTGGCCATGTCCGCTTCGGCCTGGCGCTTGGCATCATCCTTCAGACCGAAGAAATCGTGGTGAAGCCGCTGCCTGGGGCGCTGCGCTCGATACCCTACTACTCCGGAACCACCATTCTTGGCGATGGATCCGCCGTCCTCATTCTGGAACCGGCGGGATTTGCCAGGCTCGTGGAAGGCGCCGGCGCCAGCGCGCCGCCCGTCCCCGAAAGTCGGCCAGAGACAGAGCGGCAGGCGGCGAAGACCGCGGTACTGGTGTTCCGTGGCCATGACGGTCGCGAGAAGGCGGTGCCGCTGTCCCTGGTGAAGCGCCTCGAGGACTTCAGCCCGCAGGATGTCGAGCGGCTCGGCGGGCGTCAGGTCGTCCAGTATCGCGGCGGCGTCATGCACCTGCTCGGTGAACCCGGGTTGCCTGAACAGGCAGAGCGCGAAGATCGCATGCCGGTGATCGTCTTCAGCTGCGGCCGGGAAACGGTTGGCGTTGTGGTCCAGGAAATCGTCGACATCGTCGAGGACAGGTTCGAGCTTGATCTCGCTCATGCGAGCCCGGGCTGGCTCGGCACGGCGATCATCGGCGGGCGGCTTATGGAAGTTCTCGATGTCGCGGCGCTGTTCGCAGCGGGCGCGGCGGTGGTCCCGGAAATCCCGGGGCATGGCCCGCCGCGTGTCCTGCTGGTGGAACCAAGCGCCTTCTTCCAGGCCATGCTCGCGCCGTTGCTGCGTGCCGTCGGCCTGGACGTCACCATCGCCTCGAACGCGGACGAAGCGCTGGCGCTCGCCGAGGCCAACCGGTTCGCGGTCGCCATCGTCGATTTCGACGGAGCCGTCAGCCGTGCGGGCGAATTGTGCATGGCGCTGCGCCCGGACCTCAAGGCGCCTGCGCTTGTGAT
>DAOMXN010000043.1:0-13362 GCA_035437025.1 Beijerinckiaceae bacterium
GTGGGGGCGAGCGAGGAAGTCGACGAACAGGTCGATACGGAAGATGAGGCAGACAGCGCCGGCGGTTCCGATTCGCTGATGTCCGAGATCGATGCGAATGGCGATGGCATGATCAGCCTCGACGAGTTGATGAATGCCCTGCTCGGGCGCAACCAGTCCGGCGCCAGTCAGTCCGGTGGCTGCGGAGGATCGGCCGACGGCGGGGGACAGGGTGACAGCGGCTGTGGCGCCAGCGACGCGGGTTGCGACGCCTGATGCTCCTGTTGGGGTCTGGCAGGCGGGACAGGACCTGGCAGGCTGATTGCTGACGGGGGCTTCAGGGCGTGCGCCTGTCGAGTAACGGGACGGTTGCGGCACGGCGTCCGCGCGGACATCCGGCGTTCATGGTCGGATGTGTTGCTGATGGGTTAATGCAGGCCTGAACACAGGCACGGGAGTTGGAAGCATGTTTCCTCAAGGCGTCGAAGCGGCCAACGCCGCAGGCACAGCGAACGGCAGCACGGGCAGCGCCCAGTCGGATGCGGCGGTGCAGGCGCAGTTCGACCAGTCGGTGAGCACCGTTCTTGCATCGGTGCTGTCGCCACTGGTCCAGATGGTCATTCAGAACTGCAGCGAGTGAGTTTCTGACCCGCTCTGATCCGAAACTGTCCCGAGCCTGGCACCGACACGTTTCAACGGGAGACGAGCATGTACCAGGCAATGACGCTTGCCGTGGATCCCATCGCAGGCCCTGCCGCCAAGGTCTCCGGCCGGCAGCTGGCGAATGTCGCCGGGCTGGACCCGCAACTCGCGATTAACCAAAACAGTCTATTGAAGGTGGGTGGCGACCAGATCGCGGACGGCGTTCGTGCGCACATGGCCAACCTGCTTGATCTCGAGCGCAAGGTGAAGCCAAGGCGCGCAGGCGACGACAGCGAGATGGCCATCACGGAGCTCGGCGGCAGCAAGGATCCGGCTGGAACCAAGGTGCTCGGCGAGACACAGACCGCCATCGGGGGCGACAATGCCCTCCAGAATCTGACTGATGCCTTCGAGTACGCCACCAACGCGGCGCTGGTAAGCCTGGTGCTGGGTGGCGTGACGAACAGCATCACGACGCTGACGACGCGCGGCGGGTGACCGTTTCGCTGCCTGCGTCGCACCGAAGGGGACGCAGGGGTGAAGGTTCATTCGCGTTTAGGCCTGGTGGCGCTCTGCCTGTTCCTGGCCGCCTGCAACGATGAGGTCTATCGCAACCTCTCTGCGCGCGATGCAAACGAGATCGTCGCCGTGCTGCGCCGCAGCGACATCGCCGCCGTGCGCGACGGTGATGGCACGAATTTCCGCGTCAGCGTTCCGCGCGGCGACTTTGGCCGCGCCGTCGACATCCTGTCGCGCGCCGGACTGCCGCGCGAGCAATTCCGTTCCATCGGCGAGGTGTTCCCCGGCGACGGGTTGATCGTCTCGCCCTTCGAGCAGCGCGCGCGGCTGATCTTCGCCGTCAGCCAGGAATTGTCGAAAACCATCAAATCGATCAGCGGGGTGTCCTCGGCGCGCGTGCACGTGGTCATGCCCGAGACGGATACGCGGCAGATCGGACAGAACCGCGCCTCGGCCAGCGTGGTCGTGGTGCATCGTCCGCGCGTCGATACGGCCGAACTGAGCACGAAAATCAGGCTCATCGTCGCCAATGCGGTACCCGAACTGTCCGAACGCGATGTGTCCGTGGCGTTCTTCCCGGCAGAGGACGAGGTATCGGACTACGCGGGGTCCACCGGCGCGGCATCGTTTGGCGGCGGCCGGAACGGCAGCACGCTGACCTGGTTGCTCTGGGTGGCCGGGGCGGGCGCGCTGCTGATGGGACTGTTCACGCTGCTCCTGCGCCGCAAGCCGTCATGACGCCGCACGCCCGCCAGGTGCTCGAAACCATGCTGGCGCAGGCCAGGCAGGCGGCTGCCCAGCATCTCCAGAGCGTGGCCGATGCCCCCGATCCCGCGCTCAGCCGTGTGATCGGCATCGCCGATCCGGCCCTGTGCCGGCGTATCGCGGCCACGCCGCGCGTGGCTCGCCGGATCGCCGACAGGCTTCGGACGGCAACGGCGGACGAGATCGCCCGGGCGCGGACGAGCACGCTGGCGGACGCGTTGCCCACCGATCCCGATGCGATCCGGCTGGCGGACGCGGATGACGAGATGGCGGATGCGGCGGCCAGTGACGGCAAGGCCGAAGCGGTGCCCACTCCGTTGCCCGAGGCCGAGCGCCTGTTGCGCATGATCGCCGCCGCGATCCGCTTGAGTTCTTCCGGCGCGCTGCTCGGCCGCGACGAGATTGATGATGCGCTGTCGCTCTATGGCGTTGAGGCCGTGGATTTCGCGTTGCAGAGCCGTTCCGACGTGCCGGCCTGGATGCGCGAAGCGGCCGGGAGCCGCAGCGACATCCATCGCCAATTTGCGGCGTCCTGTATCGTCTGCCTGGCGGAAAGCCTGCCCTCGCCGGCTTCGGCCGGGATGATAGACGCGGTGCAGGTCCATGATCCGGTGCCGATCGTCGGCAGCCAGCCCAGGGCCGGCGCGGAACGGCTTGCCGCCAGCGCCGTGACCTTCGCCGCCTCCTATGTTCCAGGCAACGCCGCCGACGCGGCCGAGATGATGTGAGGCCATCCCTTGGACAACAAGATCATCCGGCGCGAGGAAACCGGGGCGGAACCGCTGGCCGGGCCGATCCGCACGTTCATGCAAAGCCCGGAAGAGCGGATGCAGCAGGTCTTCGCGGACGCGCGGAACGCCGGCTATCGCACAGGGCACGAGATCGGCAGCAAAGAGTTCCTGACAACCACGGCCGAAGCCGTGAAAGCGATCCGCGACGAGTTCTTCGCGCTGGAATCGATGATCGGTCCGCTGGTGCTGCAGGCCGTCCAGAAGATCCTGGGCGCGCTGCCGCCGGGCGACGTGGCCATGGCCGCGTTGCTGGAGGCGTTGCGGGACGGGGCCGGCAGCGTCGCCGTCACGCTGAAGGTCGCGCCCGATGATCTCGACACGATGCGCATGGTCTGGGCGGAGGCGATCGCAGCCCGACCCGAGCTTGCCGGCAGCATCGCCGCCATCGACGGAGATGCCAGTCTCAGGGCCGGCGAAATGCTGATGGAAACGCTGAAGGGCCGCACGCATATCGGTATCCCATACCAGCTCGCCCGGTTGCGCTACGGCGTGCTCGGACGGTCGACATGAACAGTGCCGGGGGACAGGCGCGGCTGGACTCGGCGGTGCGCCGGCTCGCCTCGGCCATCCAGGCCGTGCAAACCCGGGGACCCTCGGGACGGCTCATCGCGGTGTCGGGCACGCTGCTCAAGGTCGAGGCGCCGCTGGCGCAGATCGGCGAATTGTGCGAGCTGCGCAATCCCGACGGCGGCACGTCGATGCATGGCGAGGTGGTCGCCATCGACAACGGCGTTGCCCATGTCGCGCCCTATGGACCGCTGGCGGGGCTGTCGAACCGGACCGAGGTGATCGCGCTGGGGCGTGCGCCGAGCATCCATCTTGGCAACGACATTCTCGGCCAGGTGGTCGATGCCTTCGGCAACACGCTGTCGCGGTTCTCGGAAACATCGCTGAAAGTGGCTGACGCGCAACCTGGCTGGCGCTCGCTGCACGCCGATCCGCCCGACGCGCTGGACCGGGCGCCCATCGAGAAGCCGTTCGGGGTCGGATTGCGCGCCATCGATGGGCTGGTCACCTGCGGCGAAGGGCAGCGCATCGGCATCTTCGGCCCGGCGGGCGCCGGCAAGTCGATGCTGGTCTCGCAGATCGTGCGGGCGGCGGAAGCGGACGTCGTCGTCGTCGGTCTGATCGGCGAACGCGGCCGCGAGGTGGGTGATTTCATTCGCCGAACGATCCGTCCGGAACGGCGCGATCGTACCGTGATGGTGGTGTCGACCTCCGACCGTCCGCCGATCGAGCGCATGCAGGCCGCGCTCACGGCCACGAGCATCGCGGAATACTTCGCGGATCTCGGCCTGCGCGTCATGCTGGTGGTCGACAGCATCACCCGCCTTGCGCGCGCGCTGCGCGATGTCGGCCTGTCGGCTGGCGAACCGCCGACACGGCGCGGCTTTCCGCCCTCGGTGTTCTCGACGCTGCCACGCCTGCTGGAACGGTCCGGGCCGCGCAAGCACGGGTCCATCACCGCGTTCTACACCGTGCTTGTGGAGGGCGAGGCCTCCGCCGATCCGATCGTCGAGGAAACCCGTTCGTTGCTGGACGGGCACATCGTGCTGTCGAGCAAACTGGCGGAGAGCGCCCATTTTCCGGCCATCGACGTGCTCGACAGCCGCTCGCGCGTCATGGACATGGTGGTCGACAAGAGCCATGTCGCGGACGCCAAGAAAGTGCGCGAACTGATGGCAAAGTATCGCGACGTCGAGCTGCTCATCCAAGTCGGCGAATACCGGCGCGGCAGTGATCCGCTGGCCGACCAGGCGGTCGACAAGCACCGCGCGATCCTGTCGTTCCTGCAGCAGGGGCCGGACGAATTCACGCCGATCGCCGACACGCGGGCCGGACTTCACCGGCTTGCGGGATAGGACCCGGACGTGGATATCCGGCTGACGCGGCTTGAGGTCATTCGCGAACGCAAGGCGGAGCTGGCGCATGCGGAGTTCCAGCGCGCCTATCGTCACTTCGCCGCCGCGCATCGCCATCACGAGGCGCTGGTGCAGCAGCGGGCCGCGGGCGCCGAGCGTTCCGATCTGCTGACCCGTCAGGAGCTTGGCAGACTGTCGCACGGCGCGGTCACCACCAGCGCCATCGCGGCCGTGCATGACGCGGCCGAACGACGGAAGGCGGCCCTGGCGCTGCTGGACGAGGAGATCGCGCGGGCTCTCGCGGAACGCGAGCGACTCAGACAGATCGCACAGGAAAAACGGCAAGTGTTCCTGACCGCGAGGAGAGTGGCCGAAAAGCTTGGATTGCTGGTCGACAAGTTGCGCGATGAAGAGATTTCGCTACAGAGTCGACTGTCCGAATCGAGGGCGGATTCGGTCGTCAAGGACGCAGCAACAGGTCGATGGATGCCTCTGCAGACGGATTCCTGAAACCTAAGGCGTCGCCGCTCGTGACGCCACTCTCGCCACGTCTGCCCCGCCTGTCCTTCGATGATGCCGACCGTGAGAACGCGCTGGCGCGATATCGCGGAGAATTCGTCTTCAGGGGACGGCTCGGCGAGATGCGGGCGCGGGTCTGCCACAGGCGCGCCGTCGAGACGGCGGACATCGGCTTTGCCTGCCTGCGCGCGCAGATCGATGGCGCGGCCGTGAATTTCTGGGTTCCCGCCAAGGCGCTGTCCGCCGTGGCTTTCCTCGCGGAGCCTGCGGTCAGCATGGGGGATATCCCGGAAGAGGGGCGGGCCCTGCTGTTCGAGTACGTGCTGGATGATCTGCTGACCGCTGTGGAATCGCGAGGCCATCTCGTGGCAATCACCGAGGTGGCGAATCCCGTGCGCAATCCGCCCGGCGATCTCGGGTTCTGGGCGAGCGTGGGGCAGGTGCCGGCGTTCCCCGGGCTGATCGAGGGGCCGCCGGTGTTCCTTAGCCAGCTTCAGCGGGCGGCCGACGCGCTGCCGATGCGCTCGCTCGGTTTCGTCGACCTGCCGATCGTCCTGCGCATGCTGGCCGGCGCGACCTGGCTTTCCAACGATGGGTATGTCGGGCTGCGGCAGGGCGACACCGTGTTGATCGACCGCACGTGGTTGACGCAGCACCGGGCGCCGGTTCTGGTCGGTGACAGCCTGATCCTCTCCGCCAACGTGACGTCCCGGGGCTTCGCGCTCGATCGCAGCGGTCCCGTCACCGACCTGCGGGAGCGGGCGACCTGGCTTGCGGACGATCTGATCTCAGAAGGAGCTTTCATGAGCGATGGCGAAGCCGGAAACCTGGAAACGCTGGAGGTGAAACTGGTCTTCGAGATCGGTCGCTTCACCATGTCGCTGGCCGAGCTGAACAGGCTCGACGCGGGGCATGTCTTCGAACTCAACCGGGCACCGGACCAGGCCGTCGACATCTTCGTGCTCAACCGACAGGTCGGGAGCGGCGAGCTGGTGATGGTCGGCGACCGGATCGGCGTGCGGCTGACCAAGCTCAACCGGTAATCGCGATGGACAATTTCAACGTCGTCGGCGTTTTCGCGGTCGTCCTGCTGACGGGACTCGCGCCGATGCTCGTGATGATGCTGACATCGTTCGCCAAGATCAGTGTCGTGCTGTTCATCGTCCGTAACGCCCTCGGCATCCAGCAGACGCCGCCGAACATCCTCCTTTACGGTCTTGCCCTTGTTCTCACGGCCTATGTGATGATGCCGGTGGGCCGTGAGGTCTATGCGGTCGCCGCAGATCCGCGCGCCAACTATTCCAGCGTGGCGGGCATCGAGCGCACCGTCATCGAGGCCGGACAGCCGGTCCGCACCTTCCTGATGAAGCACACCAAGCCGCGCGACCGCCAGTTCTTCGTCGACGCGGCGCAGAAGGTCTGGAAGGACGCGCGCCAGCCAACCCCGCATGAGGCCGATTTCATCGTCCTCATCCCGGCCTTCATCTCGGCCGAACTGACACGCGCCTTCGAGATCGGATTCCTGCTCTATCTGCCCTTTGTCATGATTGATTTCGCGGTCAGCGCCATTCTCGTGGCGGTAGGCATGCAGATGATGTCGCCGACGGTGATATCGACGCCGTTCAAGCTGCTGCTGTTCGTCATTCTGGAAGGCTGGTCCTATCTGCTTCAGGGCCTGATCCTGTCCTATGCCTGAGGCCGCGCCATGAGTTCCACCCACCTGGCCTATGAGGTCTACTCAAGCATCTGGGCGGCCTTCGTGGTGACGGCGCCGTTCCTGATCGCCGCGATCGTCATCGGCTTCGTGCTGGGCCTCATCCAGGCCGTGACGCAGATCCAGGACCAGACACTGCCGCAACTGGTGAAGATCCTGGTGCTGTCGCTGATGCTTGTGGTGACGGGGGGGTGGCTGTCCTCCCCGCTGGTGGACCATTCGCGCCGGCTGTTCACCAACTTTCCCGTCTGGGTGCGGTGATGCCCCGGTTCGCGGGCCTCGGCGACGGGTTCTTCGAACTGGCCACGCTCTTCACCATGGCGGCGACCATCGGTTTCGCCCGCTACTATGGCTTCACCTTTGTCTTTCCGCTGTTTTCCTGGATGCAGGTGCGTGGTCCATTGCGGTTCGCGATCGCGCTCGGCCTGAGCATGCCGTCAATCATCCTGGTGTATGGACAGCTGCGCTCGGGCGGCCTGGTTCCGACGGGCATGTGGGCGGTACTCGTCGCCAAGGAGGCGCTGGTCGGCGCGCTGATCGGTGCGCTCATGGGCCTGCCGTTCTGGGCGATGCAGGGCATGGGCGACGCCATCGACGTCTATCGCGGTGGCAGCGCGGCGAACCTGTTCGATCCGGTGCACGCACAGGAGATGACGATCACCGGCAATTTCCTGCTGCTTCTGGCGCTTGTGCTGTTCGTGGTGATCGGCGGCGTCAGCCAGAGCGTGGACATCGTCCTGCGGTCGCAGGCGGTCTGGCCGGCGATGCACCTGGTTCCGCCGTTCGAGTGGGAAGCGCTGCGCAACCTCGCCGACGTGGCCGCGCGCGGCCTGTCGATCGCCCTGATCGTCGCCGCGCCGCTGCTGATCGCCATGCTGCTGATCGACGTGGCGCTGATGTTCGCGGTCAAGGGCGCGCGCACGCTGCAGATCTACGAACTGTCCCAGGCCGCGCGCGGGTTGCTGCTGCTGATGATCCTGCCGGCCTTCGTGCTCCTGTTCGAAAGCCACTTCGTGACCTACCTGCGCGGCCTGCTCGAAGCGATGCGGTCCGCGCTCGGCCTGCTGTCGAGGTAAGGCGGTGGCTCCGCGCGACACGGGCGAAGAACGCAACATCTGGCCGACCCAGCGACGGCTCCAGCGCCTGCGGCGCGAAGGCGTCGTGCCGCGCAGCCGCGACTTCCAGACCTCGATCTCGCTGCTGGCGGTGGTGGTCTATCTGGTGCTGGGCTGGCGCTCGATCTCCAACCGCCTGCAGGCGGCGTTCCTGATCGTCGATCCCAGCATGCCGGGCGGGTTCTCCGCCGAATACCACCGCGTCGTCAGCGGCCTGTTCAAGCTGGCGACAGAGGTGTTCCTGCCCATCGCGCTGGTCGGCATCACCGGCGCGCTGGCGGGCGCGATCATCGACGGACGCGGGCTGCCGGTGCAGTCCAAGGCGCTGGCGCCGAACTTCCAGCGCCTGTCGCCGGCGGAAGGGCTGAAGAACCTGTTCTCGCTGCGCAACCTGCTGGACTTCGGCAAGGGCGTGCTGGTGGCACTGCTGGTGCTTGGCGGCAATGTCCTGCTGTTCCGCACGTTCTACAACGACCTGATGTGGTCGCCGTCCTGCGGCGGGGCCTGTGTGTTCAAGGTCTTCGCCTACCTGATCGGCGGCTCCATCCTGATCGGGCTGATCATCGTGCTCGCCATCGCCTTCATTGATCTTCCGCTGGCGCGCTGGCAGTTCCTGCGCGAGAACAAGATGTCGGTCAGCGAGTACAAGCGCGAGCTCAAGGAAGAGGAGGGTGACCCGCTGATCCGCCGCGCGCGGCGCCAACAGATCCTGCGCGCCTCGCAATCCTCGGAGTTCATCGGCGTCCACCGCGCGCAGATCGTGCTGGCCTTCGGCGATTCCGCCGTGGCGCTGACCTATCTGGCGGGCAAGACCGCCGCGCCCATCGTGGCCGCGCGCACGCGGACGGACGGCGCCGAACTGGTGCGGCGCGGGGCCGAGCTGCATCTGCCGATCGTGCAGGAGCCGACGCTGGTGGCGCTGATCCTGGAGAGCGCAAACGTCGGCGATTTCGTGCCGAACGCCACGTTCGACGAGGTGGCCCGCGTGCTGGTGCGGGAGGGCATCATCCGGCCGCCGCAGCAGTGATGCGCGGCGCAGGCGATCCGGCCGTCAGGCGAGGCCGAGCTCCGCGACGGTGAGGGCGCGCAGCGGGCGCACCTGCGTTTCCGTACCGATCTCGTCAAGCGACACCACAGGGATCTGCACGCCGTGGCGTTTCAACATGGCCTGCGCGATGGCGCGCACCTTCGACGTGGTGACCAGAACGGGCGAGGTGGCCTGGTTGCGGGCATCGTTCGCGGCAGTGCCGACCACGCGGGCGAAGGTCAGTCCCGACAGGTCGCCGCTCGCCTTCTGGCCTTCGAGATCGGCGGCGGCCATGCGTGACATGGCGATCAGGCGCGACTCCGCGTTGGGGTCGAGCAGGATGGCCGGGAGGGCCGGCGCGCCGCGGGTGATGGCATAGATGATCTGGCGGCGCAGCAGCTTGCGGACGGCTTCGACCGTCGCCGTGACGTCCTGCTTGCCGTCATGGGAGCGCAGCAGCGCTTCGAGCAGGGTGCGCGGCGGCGAAAGCGAGACACCTTCGTCGAGCAGGCGGCGGCAGATCTCCACCAGGCGCAGCGTCGGCACCGTCTGGTGCACCTGGGCGACAAGCTGCGGATACTTCGGCGCGAGCTGATCAAGCCAGGCCGAAGCCTCCGCAAATCCGAAGGAGGCATGGGCATGGGCGCGGATCGAGTATTCCATCTCGAGGATGAACCGCTGGGCGGCGTCCATGGTCCGGTCCGCTGGAGCGGCGGCCGGCAGGGCACCCGACGGAACTTCCGCGATGGGCCCGAGCACGGAGTGGTCGCTCCATCCCGAGGCAAAGCCGAGTTGCTCGGCTTCCGGGCGCGAGGCGAAAATGGTGCGCATGTCCGGTCGCCAGGCGCCCCAGAACACCGGCACGCCTTCGACATCGAGCCGATACGTGCCGGCGGGCAGGGTGTCGTCGACCCGCAGGCTCGCACGCGCCAGAGAGAAGCCGAAGTCACGATCCATCGCCGCGACCCGCTCCTGCCAGGCTGGCAGGACGCCGGCTTCATCAATGGCCTGGGCAACCGCAGCCGGCACGACGATCTGATAGACATCGCCAACGTCGGCCGGCGCCCAGGTCGGCTGCGGTTCGGTCTGTTCGACGAACGGCACGGACTCATCCACCGCCCCGCTGTCCTCGACGGGAGCGGGCTTGCGCCAGAACATCCATTCCGGCGAGAGGAGGAAGGCCGCGACAACCAGCAGGCCGGCGATGGTGGCGAAGATCAGCGTCGGAAAGCCGGGCATGAATCCGAGCAGGAACAGCACCGCGCCGGCGATCACCAGGGAACGCTTGTTGGCCGCGAGTTCGCTGGCGATGTCCGCGCCGAGGCCGGAGGAATCCTCGCGGGCGACGCGCGTCGCCACGATGCCGGCGGCGATGGCGACCAGCATGGCCGGGATCTGTGAAACCAGCCCCTCGCCGACGGTGAGCAGGCTGTAGGTGCGCGACGCCTCGGAGAACCCCATGCCGCGCGTCGCCATGCCGACCAGGATGCCGCCGAGCAGGTTGACGAAAATCACGACGAAGCCGGCAATCGCGTCGCCCTTGACGAAGCGCATGGCGCCGTCCATGGCGCCGAAGAACTGGCTTTCCTTTTCAAGCATGGCGCGGCGATGGCGCGCCTCCTCCTTGCTGATGTCGCCGTTGCGCAGGTCGCTGTCGATGCTCATCTGCTTGCCGGGCAGGGCGTCCAGCGTGAAGCGCGCACCGACTTCCGCGATGCGTTCCGCGCCCTTCACGACGACGATGAACTGGACGACCGCGACAATGAGGAACACCACGAGGCCGACGAGCAGTTTGCCACCGATGATGAAGTTTCCGAAGGTCTTGATGACGTCGCCGGCATCGGCGTAGGCGAGGATCAGCCGGGCGCTCGCCACGGTGATCGCCAGTCGGAAGACGGTGGTGAACAGGATGATCGCCGGGAACGTGGAGAGGTCCGTCGGTCCGCGCAGATAAGTCGCGGCGACCAGCACGATCAGGGTCAACGCGATGTTCAGCGTGATCATCACGTCAAGCACGCCCGGGGGAATCGGGACGATGAACATGAGCACGAAAACGAAGATGAAGGCCAGGAAGATGAGGTCCTGACGGGCGGCAAGCTGCGCCAGGATGGCATTGAGGACGCGCCCCATGGTCAGCGGCCTCCCAGCGGAATGGTTTCACGCAAGGCTCCGCGCGAAAGCACGATGCCCTGGGCGGTGATCGCCTCGACGCGCCAGTCCTGCGGCAGCGTGTCGCCGACCTGGAAACGTTCGCCGCCCTGCATGATCAGCATGGGTACCGGCTCCAGCGCCACGCCTGCGATCTGCGAATGCAGCGGCAGTGCCACCGGCCTGACATGCGACAGGATCTCGACCGCGGTACGCCGGCGCAACCCCGGCAGGAGGGCGCGGTAGCGGTCCTCCTGGCGTTCGGTCAGGGTGCCTTCCAGCAGCACGGCCTTGCCGTCGAGACGCGCCTTCACATGATCGGCAAGGTCGGCGGTGGCGAGCTGCTGGCGCACCAGCTTGAGCGTGTCGCCGGCATCCTCGATGCGGGTTTCCGTCGTCGTACCGCCGCCGCCAAGGATCGGGCGCAGCACAGATGCGCCGAAGGCGTCCCAGAAGCTCGAGAGCAGCGCCGCCAGGAACAGGAATCCGGCGACAAGCAACAGGGGGCGCGCCTTGATCTCCGGCAGCCGAGGCAGGTCAACGCGCGCCACAGGCGGACCCTGCAGGCTGCCCAGGTGCCCGCTGGCGGCGCCTTCGCGCACTTTCTGGCCGGCGCTGCGGGCGATGTCGCCGAGTGTTCCGGCAATCCCCAAGGGCGAAATGCGCAGGGTGGTCTGGTCCAGGCGCAGCGCGCTGGCGCCAACCAGCTTGACTGGGTTGAAGGCGGCGAGGGGCTTGCCTTCGAGCTGCATCCCCTCGATGAACGGAACCAGCGACAGCGTCCAGCGGCCGGCGGCATCCTTCTCGATCTTGAGGGTCGCGATATGCGGGGTTTTCGCTTCCGGAACGACAAGATCGCAGTCGGAACGGGCGCCAATGCGGTAGACACCCTCTGGCAGGTCGCGATAGCCGGCAAGGGTTCCGCCGGACAGGATTTCCACGCGCGCACGAACGCCGGTCCGCGTTCCCGCCAAAGCGGGACGCAGGCGCGCCAGGGTGGAAGTGAAGTCCTGTACGGCAGCCATCTGACCCAGTTGAATCGTGTCAACCGCGATGATCCGGCATCTTGGTTAATAAATGGGCAAGAATTGCGACCGCGCCGCGATTTCCGGGGCGATTCCGCATGGTCCTTCAGAACCTTGCGCTGCGTTCCCGCGTCTCCTGAAGACGCCTGGCACTTCAGGAATAGAGCGACTTGAACTGCTCGCGCAGGACGGCCTTCTGGACCTTGCCCATGGTGTTGCGGGGCAGGTCGTCCATGAAGATGATCCGCTTGGGCTGCTTGAACTTCGCCAGGCGCTCGGACAGGCGCCCGAGAATCTCGGTCTCGTCGAGGGCCGAACCCTTCTGACGCACGACGACTGCGGTGACGCCCTCGCCGAAGTCGGGATGGGGAATGCCGATGACCGCGCTTTCGATCACGCCCGGCATGCCGTCGATCTCGGCTTCGACCTCCTTGGGGTAGACATTGAACCCGCCGGTGATGACCAGATCCTTGCCACGCCCGACGATCGAGACGTAGCCGCGCTCGTCGATCATGCCGAGATCGCCGGTGATGAAGAATCCGTCGCCGCGAAATTCCGCCGCCGTCTTCTCCGGCATGCGCCAGTAGCCCTTGAAAACATTAGGACCTTTCACTTCGATCATGCCGATCTCACCCTGCTTCAGCACGGCTCCGGTCTCGGGATCGGCGATCCGCAAGGCGACGTCCGGCAGGGGAAAGCCCACCGTTCCGGCGCGCCGGTCACCCTCGTAGGGGTTCGAGGTGTTCATGTTGGTCTCGGTCATGCCGTAGCGCTCGAGAATGGCGTGGCCGGTGCGCGCCTGCCATTCGCGATGGGTCTCGGCGAGCAGCGGCGCCGATCCCGAGACGAACAGGCGCATGCCTCCGGTCGCCTCCTTCGTCAGCCCGGGATGCTGCAGCAGGCGGGTGTAAAAGGTCGGCACGCCCATCATCGCGGTCGCGCGCGGCATCGCCGCCATGATCTGGTTGGGATCGAACCGGGCAAAGAACAGCATGGTCGCGCCGGCCATGAGCGTGACGTTGGTGGCCACGAACAGCCCGTGCGTGTGGTAGATCGGCAGGGCGTGGATCAGCACGTCCCTGTCCGTGAAACGCCAATACTCCTTCAAGGTCAACGAGTTCGACGCGAGGTTCGCGTGGCTCAGCATGGCGCCCTTGGACCGGCCGGTGGTGCCGGAGGTGTAGAGGATGGCGGCAAGATCATCGGGGCCGCGCTCGGCGTCCTCGACCTGCGCGGGCGCGCGCGCCGCAGCCTGC
>DAOMXN010000044.1:0-13282 GCA_035437025.1 Beijerinckiaceae bacterium
GGGCATGGCCTGCGATCGCCAGGCTTGTGTCGGCCGGCTGGCGGATGGGCGGGCCGTCTCTGTGGTGACCGATGCCGCCGCCTTTGCGGAGGATTGCGAGCGCGCTGCGATCATCGTTACGCCGCTGGTGGCGCCTCATGCCTGCCGCGAGCACGCCGAAGTTTACGACAGGGACTATTTCGCCACGTTTGGCGCGACCTATCTCTATGCGCGGAATGCCGGGTTCCGGCACGAAACCGCCCGCAACGAGCGGCTCGACCGGCCATGGTCGCCAAAGCCCGTAACGCGCCAGCCCGACATTCCGCAGGCGCCGTCCTTCGATATGCCGCGCCAACCCTGGGACAGTCAGGCCCCAGACGAAACCGTTCAGTAACGGCGGATCAGGCTGACGAGCTTGCCCTGGATGCGCACCTTGTCCGGACCGAAGATCCGGGTTTCATAGATCGGATTGGCGGCTTCCAATGCGATGGATGCACCGCGTTTGCGCAGACGCTTCAGCGTCGCCTCCTCATCGTCGATGAGGTAGGCGACAACGATATCTCCGGTGTCCGCAGTCTCCTGCTTCTTGATCACCACGGTGTCGCCGTCAAAAATGCCGGCCTCGATCATCGAGTCACCGCGCACTTCAAGCGCGTAGTGCTCGCCGTGAGCCAGGAAGTCCGGCGAGATGTTGATGGTGTGGCTGCGGTTCTGGATGGCCGAGATCGGCGTGCCGGCGGCAATGCGCCCCATCACCGGGATGGCAATCGAGCGCACCTCGTCCGGATCGTAGGTCTGCGGGGCGCTCAACTGCGCCGGCGCGCGCACCTTGCCGAGATCGCCCTCGATCACGCTGGGATTGAATCGCTGGCGGCCCGGCCGGGCAACGCCGCTGGTTGATTCGGGCAGCCGCAGCACTTCCAGCGCGCGCGCCCGATTGGGCAGGCGGCGGATGAAGCCACGCTCTTCCAGGGCAAGGATCAGGCGGTGAATGCCCGACTTGGAGCGCAGATCAAGCGCCTCTTTCATCTCGTCGAAGGACGGGGGAACGCCATTCTCGGTCAGGCGTTCGTGGATGAAACGCAGCAGCTCGCTCTGCTTCCGGGTCAGCATGTCGATCGTCGCCCTTTCGAATCGCCTGTGCGCTCAGAGTCGCCTTCAATCTCCAAACAAAGCATGAACAAACTAGCATGTTCGCCATGCGTTCGCAAGGACGCCTCGTTCTGTTTCAGGCGGTCAACAGCCTCAGCGGGATCATGCGGCAGGTCTCGCCCGCCTTTGCTGCCGGCGCGAAGGGCGCGCGGATCGTCAGGGCCTGCGAGGCCGCGAGCACCGCCAGCATCGAGGAGTCCTGGACCGGATGGGGCTCCACGACCGGCAGGCCGCGCTGGCGGCCGGTGATGCGGGAGCGCACGTAATCCTGCCTGAGGTCGTTCTCCTTCATGTCGGCGCCGAGGATCGCCGCCTCGGAAGGATCGATCCCGGCACCGGGGTCGCCGAGCAGGGCGCGGATCAGAGGCCGTATGAAGACAATCGTGCAAACTATTGATGATACAGGATTTCCCGGCAAACCAAGAATGCGCATCGAGCCAAGAGAGCCAAAAATGAGCGGCTTTCCTGGGCGCATGGCGATGCGCCAGAAGCCGAGCGTCATGCCATCCTTGGCCAATGCTGATTGCACCAGATCATGGTCGCCAACCGAGGCGCCGCCAATGGTGACGAGAACGTCTGCCTTGAGGTCGCGGGCGCGGCCGATCGCCGCTTCCAGACTGGCGAAATCGTCTGTCGCGATGCCCAGCAGGTGCGCCTCGGCCCCGTAGGCCTCGGCGGCGGCGGCAATGGCGAAATTGTTGGAGGCGACGATCTGGTCCTGTCCGGGGTTCTCGCCGGGCAGCACCAGTTCGTCACCGGTCGCCAGAACGGCGACACGCGGCCTGCGCACGACGGGCACAACGGCATGGTTCATCGCGGCGGCCAGCGCGACTTCGGTCGGACCCAGCCGTGTTCCCGCCTTCAGGAGCGTCTGGCCTGCCGCGAAGTCGAGGCCGGCCGTGCGCACGAACTGTCCCGGCCTGACCGACTCGGCCACGGTGATGCGCGCGCCCTCGGCGCTCGCGTTCTCCTGAATGAGTATGGCATCTGCGCCGTCCGGGATCGGCGCTCCGGTAAAGATGCGCACGGTCTGGCCTGGACCGATGGCGCCGGCAAACGCCTGCCCGGCAGCGCTCTCGCCGATCAGGGTCAGGACCGCTCCGGCCGGGGTATCGGCCGCGCGCACGGCATAGCCATCCATCGCGGAATTCGCCCAGGGCGGCTGCGTGCGTCGCGCTGCGAGGTCGGAGGCGAGGGTGCGTCCGCCGGCGGCCGTCAACGCCACCGTCTCGCTTTCCAGCGTGCGCACGCCATCCAGCACGCGCCGCAGCGCTTCCTCGACCGGCAACAGGGGGGCGCCCGCCACGTCAGGCCTCCGCCACCCAATGGCCGGACTTGCCGCCGAGCTTTTCCAGCAGGCGGATGCCGTCGATCCGCATGCCGCGATCGGCGGCCTTGGCCATGTCGTAGATTGTCAGGCAGGCCACCGAGACGGCGGTCAGCGCCTCCATTTCAACCCCGGTCTGACCGGAGACCCGGGCGAGACCGGTGACCCGGATCCCGGGCAGGGAGTCATCCAGGTCGAAGTCGATCGATGCCTTGGTGAGCAGCAGCGGATGGCAGAGCGGGATCAGGTCGTGCGTCTTTTTCGCCGCCATGATGCCGGCGATGCGGGCGGTGGCGAGCACGTCACCCTTTTTCGCGGCGCCGGCACGGATCATCGCCAACGTTTCCGGCTGCATGATCACCAGACCCTCGGCGACGGCGGTCCGGCTCGTGACGGCCTTGTCGCCGACATCGACCATGCTCGCGCGCCCTTGCGGATCAATGTGCGTGAGGCCACTCATGCCGCGATCCCCAGCAGGTCCCGAGTCGCCGCCGTCACATCCTGCTGTCGCATCAGGCTCTCTCCCACCAGGAAGGTGCGAATGCCGCAGGCCGCGAGGTCCTCGCAATCGGCATGGGTGAAAATGCCGCTTTCGCCGACGATGATTCGATCCCCCGGGATGCGCCGCGCCAGCGAACGTGATGTTTCCAGGGAGACCTCGAAGGTCCGCAGATTGCGGTTGTTGATGCCGATCAGCGGGCTGTCGAGCCGCAGCGCCCGGTCAAGCTCCTCGGAATCATGCACTTCAATCAGCACATCCATGCCGAGGCCTTGCGCCGTCCGCGTCAATGCGGCGGCGACCGCGTCATCGACGGCGGCCATGATCACCAGGATGCAATCGGCACCCAGCGCGCGGGCTTCGTACACCTGATAGGGATCGTAGAGGAAATCCTTGCGGATGACCGGCAGGGCGCAGGCCGCGCGCGCCGCCACGAGATATTCGGGGGCGCCCTGGAACCAGGGGGCGTCGGTCAGCACCGAAAGGCAGGCCGCGCCGCCAGCCTCATAGGCCCGCGCGAGCGCCGGCGGATCGAAGTCGGCGCGGATCAATCCCTTGGAAGGGCTTGCCTTCTTGATTTCGGCGATCAGCGCATGGCGTCCGGCGGCATGGGCACTGCGGATCGCATCCAGAAAGCCGCGGACTGCCGGAGCGTTCGCTGCGCGGCGCTCGATCTCGGCCTGGGAGACAGCCGCCTTCGCGGCGGCGATCTCGGCGCGCTTGGTGATTTCGATCTTCGCGAGAATGTCAGACATGTCCGTTGCTTGCCATAGCCGCATGGGCCGGACAAGCGCCATGGGTAGTTGACAAGACAATCATTGACTAGTCAATTTTAGGGCATGGTGCAGCGCGCTCGACCCACGCAGGTTTACGCTCTTCCCGAGCCGGAGGGCGGGCGGCCGCTGCAGTTGTTCCTGACCTACCGGCTGGCGGCGCTGAACGCCCGGCTGAACCGGCAGGCCAGCGTGGTCCTGCGGCGCAGCGGCGGCCTCAAGATTCCGGAATGGCGCGTGATCGCGTTGCTGGCGACGCATGGCGTGATGAACGGGCGCGGCATCGGCGCCATAGCAGGGCTCGACGCCGGACTGGTCAGTCGGACTTTCCGGGCGCTGGAACAGCGCGGCCTTATCGCCCTGCGCCGCGACGAGGGCGACCGCCGCATCGCCCATGCGGCGCTGACAGAACACGGACGCTCCCTGTTCCTGTCCGTGCGGCCGGTGATGGCGGCGCGTCAGGATCGGTTGCTGGCGGCGCTGACGGCGGACGAGCGAGCGCTGGTTTTCCGCATCATCGACAAGCTCGCGATCGCTGCAGACGACGTTTCCGTGCCCGAGGTGCCGACGTGAAGGCGGCCAACACCCTTGTCATCCTGTCGGACGAGCATCAGGCGCGCGCGCTGGGATGTGCCGGCCATCCTTTCGTCCGCACGCCCAACCTCGACCGGCTGGCCGCCCGGGGCATGCGGTTCTCCAATGCCGTCACGCCAAGCCCGATCTGCGTGCCGGCGCGCGCCGCTTTCGCGACGGGTCAGTTCGTTCACCGTTGCGGCTACTGGGACAATTCCATCGGCTATGACGGCCGGGTGCGGGGCTGGGGCCATGCGTTGCAGGAGCATCGCATTCCGGTCGAGTCCATTGGCAAGCTGCACTACCAGAAGGAACGCCTGCCGACCGGCTTCGATGCCGAACACATCCCGATGCACCTGTACAAGGGCGTTGGCATGGTCTGGGCCTCGATCCGCGATCCGCTTCCGGAGAACCGCCCCACGGACAAGCGCATGCTGGGCGAGTACATCGGTCCCGGCGAGTCGGACTACACGCGCTACGATCAGGCGGTGACGGATCTGGCGATTGACTGGCTGAAGGGGCGGGGTTCGGCGCTGGAAGCCCCCTGGTGCCTCTATGTCGGGCTGGTGGCGCCGCACTTTCCGCTGGTCGCGCCCCCGGACTTCTTCGCTCTCTATCCGCCAGCGAGTCTGCCGGAACCCAAGCTGCTGCCGCGCCACGGCTACACGCTGCACTCCTGGTTGCAGGAGCACGAGGACTTCTGGAGCCAGGACAGGACATTGCGCGACGATGACGAGCGCCGAACCGCGATGGCCGCCTACTACGGCCTCACGTCCTGGCTGGACCACAACGTGGGGCGGCTGATCAGCGCGCTTGAGCAGGCCGGTCTTTCCGAGAAGACGCGGGTCCTCTACGCCTCGGACCACGGCGACAACCTCGGCGCGCGGGGCCAATGGGGCAAGTCGAACCTCTATCGCGAGTCGGTCGACATTCCGCTGATCATGGCTGGGCCGGACGTGGCGCAGGGCGTATGTGCCACGCCGGTCAGTCTGCTGGATCTCTCGGTCACGATCCTGGACTCGCTCGGCCTCGATCCCGCCACGGCGCTGCCACAGGCCGATGGGCGCTCGCTGTTCGCGCTGGCGCGTGAACCGGCCGATGCCGACCGCACCGTCTTCAGCGAATACCATGCGGTCGGCTCCAATACCGCAGCCTACATGCTGCGCCGCGGCCGGTGGAAGTACCACCATTTCGTGCGGCACCGGCCGGAACTGTTTGATCTGGCCACCGACCCGGAGGAGACGCGGGACCTCGCCGGCACAGCGGAATGCGCCGACGTCCTGGCGGACATGGAGCGTCGCCTGAGGGCGATCTGTGATCCGGAAGCGGTGGATCGAGCCGCCAAGCGGGACCAGGTGGCCCTGATCGAGCGGCTCGGCGGCAAGGAAGCCGTATTCACCATGGGCAAGGCGGTTGCGGGTGGCACGCCGCCGCCAAAAACCTGAGACAACGCCATTCGACGGGAGGAAACCATGAACCGCAGAATCCTTATGGCCGCGCTTTTGGCCGGCGCCGGTTTCGCCGCCGCTCAAGGGGGTGCCCTGGCGCAATCCAAGCCCTGGCCGCAGGAGAAGCCCATTCGCTGGCTTATCGGGCTTCCGCCGGCCGGCACGACGGATCCGTTGACGCGGGCCGTGGCCGAGCAGCTTTCCAGGAGGCTCGGCCAGTCCATCGTCGTCGAGAACAAGCCCGGCGCCAATCAGGTCATCGCCGCACGCGAAATGGCGAATGCGCCGGCGGATGGCTATACCCTTCTCAGCATGGGCGGGCCGCAGGTCTATCTCGATGCGAGCGTGCCGGTCATCGGGCGCGGGTTCGATCCGGTGATCCGGCTCGTCACCCAGCCCATGATCTTGGCCGGCACGACGGATCGGCCCACGCCGGACCTGAAGTCGGTCCTGGCCGCAGCCAAGGCCAATCCGAAGGACTGGGCTTTCGCGTCGGCCGGGCAGGGGTCTTCGCACCATGTTGCTGGAGAATATGTGAACCGGCTGGCGGGCACCGCGATCACCCATGTGCCCTACCGGGGCGGCGGACAGGCCATCCAGGATGCCGCAGGCGGTCAGGTGCCGCTGATCATGATCGGCGTCGGGCCCACGCTGGCGCACATCAAGTCGGGAAAGATGCGGGGCTACGCCGTCACGACTGCCAGCCGGATAGCGAGCCTGCCGGATGTGCCGACGCTCCAGGAACAGGGCTTTCCGGGAGTCGATCTGGCCCAGTGGCACGGTGTGGCGATCAAGTCCGGGACGCCCGCGGAGATCACGCAACGGCTCAATCGCGAGATACGTGAGATCTTGGCGACACCCGAACTGCGCGCGCTCATCGAGCGGCTTGCCGCCGTGCCCGGAGAGGGGACGCCGGAGGCATGGGGGGCCTTCTACAAGGACGATTTTGCGAAGTGGACGCGGCTGATGCAGGAACTGAAGATCGAGGCCGAATAGGCGCTCCTTCCTTTTTCCACATTTCTTCGCGACTCTGCCATTCTGGGGCTCGCAGCGTATCGGCTGCAACGGAAGGTCGTGCCGCATGAACGCCCCGGGCCAACTCGAAGCGCATCTCCCGCGCTTCCATCGGATCGTGCAATTGTCCGGAGCCGCCTTGCTCGGCGGCGGGTTGATGCTCTGGATCGCCGCGAACTGGGATTCTATCGGCAAACTGCAGAAGTTCTGGCTGGTCGGCGGCATTCTCCTGGCGTTCGGCGCGATCGGCGCGACGCTCGCGGCCTGGCGAACGCCCGCCGCGCTCGGCGCCTTTCTTGCCATCGGCGCGCTGTTCGCCCTGTTCGGCCAAACCTACCAGACCGGGGCCGATCCCTGGCAGCTCTTCGCGCTCTGGGCGGCGCTCGGCCTGCCGCTGGCCATTGCCGCCCGCCATGATGCGGTGTTCGTGCCCTGGATGGTGGTGGCGTTCGCTGCCCTGCACCTGTTCGTCGCCTCCAACTCCGCCTTTTTTGCACATCCGACCCTTGGGCTTCTGCTGCCGATCTGGTCCGGCGGCTTCGCCATCGTGGCGGTGCTATATGGGTTCAACCGGTCGCCATGGGGAGAAAACAGCGCCCGCTGGGCTGTCCAGCTCGGCGCGCTGGTGCTGGCAAGCCTGATCGGCGGTGTGGCCGGCGCCGCAATCTTCGATCGCATCCAGGGGGCGACTGTCTACTGGCTGGGCACGCTGGTTGTTTGCGGGCTTATCCTTCTTTGCGCCGTGCTCAAGCCGCGCGAATACGTGGCGATGGCGATCTTCACGCTGACCCTCGACGTGCTGCTGATCTTCCAGCTCGGCTATTCCGTCGCGATGCGGTCGAGCGGTATTGCCGATGGCATGCTGGTGGTCGCCATGGGTGCCGCGATCATTGTCGCGGCGAGTGGCTGGTTCCTGATCAAGATGGCGCCCTTCAAGCATTCCGATGCGCCGCGAACGGCGATCGCCGCGCCGGTTCGGGACGTCGACCACGACACGAAGGTGACATGGCCGGCAGCCATCGTCAGCGGCATCGGCGCGCTGATCGCAGCCATACCGTTCTACATCTTCCTTGGCATGACATTCTATTGGTTCCTCACGGTGGGACCGGCGGTGCTGGCGCTGGGCCTGGTCATGATTGGCGCGGCGCTCTTCGGTCTGCGCGCGGCCAGGAGGCTCGGTTTCCTGCAACAATTCGCATTCATCGCCCTGATGACGGGGCTGGGCCTCTGCGCTTTCGGCATCATCGAGACCTTCGACACCGCCAGGCTGAGGAATGTCGGGCTATCGCTGGTGTTGATGGCCGGCCTGTGCGGTGGCGTGGCGATCCTGAACCGTGTCGGCTGGATCAGCGCCATCCTGGGGGCTTGCGCGGCAGCCTGCATCGGCGGCGCCATCTGGTCCGAGATCGGCATGCGCAAGCTGGTCGAGCCGGTGACGGCTGGCTCGGCCTCCGCCGTGGCGCTGGCGCTCGTGCTGGCGTTCGCGCAGGTCCTGTGGAGCCAGGGACAGTCGAAGAGCGCTGAAAGCGCCATGCTGTCGCTGCGGCGCTTCCTGACCGGCGCGACGGCGCTGGCGCTGGCGGCGCTGATGGGGACCGCCGGGCCCACCTTCATGAGCATGGCGTTCTCGCCCGTGGGCGGCTCGAACGCGATTCCCGAACTTCAGACGGGTTGGCGTATACTTCAGGGCCTATCGGCCCTCTGCGCGGCCGGCGGGTGCGCGCTGGCGCTGAAGCGGTTCGATGCCGTCGGCGCGCCGCTGGCGCTGGTCGTTAGCGCCGTCACGGTGGCCTTTGCGGCGTTTTCGCCCAATCTCGGGCCAACCGTGCTGCTTGGCAGCGTGCTGCTGACGGGCGGCGCGCGGGGGCTGGCCGTTTTGGCCGCCATCGCCGCGCTCTGGATTGCCGGCACCTTCTACTACTGGCTCGGCTGGCCGCTCGTGAACAAGGCGTATTTGCTCGCGGCGCTCGGTCTGGCGCTCGTCGCGGCCGCGCTCGCCCTGTCGCCGCAGGATGACATGGCAGAGCAGGGCGCAGGCACCCGGGGCTGGCTGCATCCGGTGCTCGCGGCGGTCCTGCTGCTTGCCGGTCCGCTCGCGGCTTCCGGCATCACGCTCGCGGGCATCCGCGACAATGAGAATGTCATCGCCACGGGCCGGAAGATCTATCTGCGTACCGCACCGCGCGATCCGCGATCGCTGGTGCAGGGCGACTTCATGGCGCTCAACTTCGAAGGCGGACGCATGAGCAATCCGCTGTCCGCGACGGAGAAAGAACTCTACGCCCGCGCCGATGTCGACGCGCGTGGCATCGCCATACCCAAGGCGTTTTCAGAATCTCCGGAAAAGCCGGGATCGGGGGAGATCGTGTTTCCGCTGCGGTGGAAGGGCGGGCGCTGGATCGTGGTCACCGATGCCTGGTACTTCAAGGAGGGCACCGGCCAGCGCTTCGCCAACGCCCGCTTCGGCGAGTTCCGGCTGCGCGGCGACGGGCGCATGCTGCTGGTCGGCCTGGCTGATGGCGACCTGAAGCCGCTGCAGTAGGCCGAAAGGGCACGGCTTTCCCGTGTTTTTTCGGAGATGCGCCCGGGTTTAGACGATTGGATTCACACTCCGTTGTCGGGCGCGCGCTCAGGGTGTGGCGTTTCCGGCGCGCGTCCCTGCGGCCGGGTCAGAGAAGGCCGCATTCTTCCCATGGTATTTGTCCGCCGGATTGGGGGCGGGAGGGGAACAGGGGTCTGGGCCTTGCGGCTTGCCCGCCGCGCGGGACGGCGGCATGTTGCGACCATGAAACTTCATGCCAAGACCACTGGCCTTTCGGCCTGCCCGCACGACTGCCCCTCCACCTGCTCGCTGGAAGTGGAAGTGCTTGACGCCAATCGCATCGGTCGTGTGCGCGGGGCCAAGGACCAGACCTACACCAAGGGCGTGATCTGCGCGAAGGTCGCCCGCTACGCCGAGCGGATACACCATCCCGAGCGGCTGCTTCATCCCTTGAAGCGCAGCGGTCCGAAGGGTTCGGGCCGTTTCGAGCGCATTACCTGGGAAGAGGCGCTGGACATCACCGCCGCCAAGTTGCTCGAGGCGGAGCGCGCGTTCGGAGCGGAATCGGTCTGGCCCTATTACTATGCCGGCACAATGGGCCTGGTGATGCGCGACGGCATCAACCGGCTCCGGCACGTCAAGCGCTACTCCGGCCAGTACTCGACCATCTGCGTCACGCCGGCCTGGACTGGCTATATCGCTGGAACCGGAGTTCTGGCCGGTGCCGATCCGCGCGAGATGGCCAAGTCCGACTGCGTGGTCATCTGGGGCACGAACCCCGTGGCGACGCAGGTCAACGTCATGACGCATGCCGTAGCAGCCCGGAAGGAGCGCGGCGCGAAGATTGTCGTGATCGATGTCTACCGCACGGAAACCATGGCGCAGGCGGACTTGCCGATCCTGCTACGGCCCGGCACTGACGGGGCGCTGGCCTGCGCCGTGATGCACGTGCTGTTCCGCGAGGGGCTGGCGGACCGGGAGTATCTCGACCGCTACACCGACGACCCCAAGGGGCTGGAGCGGCATCTGCGCCGCCGCACGCCGGAATGGGCGGCGGCCATCACGGGCGTGCCGGTCGAAACGATCGAAGCCTTCGCCAGGCTGGTCGGCACGCGTCCGCGCAGTTTCTTCCGGCTGGGCTACGGGTTTTCCCGCCAGCGCAACGGAGCGGTCAACATGCATGCCGCCAGTTGCATAGCGGCGGTGACCGGCGCCTGGCGCCACGAAGGCGGCGGCGCGTTCCACAACAACGGCGCGATCTTCCGTTGGGACAAGACGCGCATCGAAGGGCTGGACGCCATCGATCCCGGCGTGCGCCAGCTCGACCAGTCGCAGATCGGCCGCGTTCTGACAGGCGACCGGAAGGCGCTGAAGAACGGGCCACCGGTAAAGGCGCTGTTCATCCAGAACACAAATCCGGTGTCCATTGCGCCGGAACAGCAGAAAGTGAAGCGCGGATTTGCCCGGCGCGACCTGTTCGTCTGCGTGCACGAGCAGTTCATGACCGAGACGGCACTGATGGCGGATATCGTGCTGCCGGCGACCATGTTCCTGGAACATGACGACATCTATCAGGGGGGCGGACACCAGCACATCATGCTCGGGCCCAAGCTGATCGAGCCGCCGGGCGAGTGCCGCTCAAATCACTGGGTGGTTTGCGAGCTGGCGCGCCGCCTCGGCGCCGAACACGTCGGCTTTGCCGGCGAGGCCCGCGATCTTGTGGATGGCTTGCTCTCTGCCAGCGGGCATGGCCGGCTGTCCGCGCTGGAGAAGACCTCGTGGAAGGACGTGCAGCCGGATTTCGAGACCGCGCATTTCCTCAAGGGGTTCGCGTGGCCGGACGGCCGATTCCGCTTCCGGCCGCAATGGACCAGCGTTCCCGCCAAGAACGATGGTCCGATGGGACCCTGGAAGCGGTTGCCACAATTTCCTGACCACTTCCCGGTCACCGAGAAGCCGGATGCGCGCCATCCCTTCAAGCTGGTCACTGCGCCGGCGCGTTCGTTCCTCAATTCGAGCTTCACGGAAACCGCCGGATCGATGGCGCGCGAGGTGCGGCCCAACCTCATGATCCACCCTGCCGATGCCGCCCGGCTCGGCATCGGGGACGGCGACTTGCTCGAAGTCGGCAACCGTCGCGGCTCGGTGTTCCTGCATGCGCGGCTGTTCGATGGCGTGCTGCCGGGCGTGACGATCGCCGAGTCGATCTTTCCCAACCGGGCGCATCACATGGGACGCGGGATCAACACGCTGACCAGCGCCGATCAGATTGCCCCGTTCGGAGGGGCCGCGCTACACGACACAAAAGTCTGGATTCGTCGGGCACAGTAGCGGCCGTGGCACGGTTTCTCTCTTGACGACACGGGCTGACCGATGCGCTATGCGCGACGGGGATTCTGGCTTAGAGGGTGAATTCGAGATGTGGAATGTGGTTCGCAACGCGGTCGTCGCCGCGGGTCTGGGTGTTGTGCTGGTCGGCTGTCAGGGCGTTCCCGCCAACTATAAGCCGCCGGTCGATCTGAAGAATGCCTCGGTGCCGAAGATTCAGAACTATCTCCACGATACCTGCATACGCTCCCAGCGCGCCAAGCAGAGCCTTGACACGCAGGCGCTGTCGAAGGCCTGCCAGTGTTACTCGCAGCGCGCCGTCAAGGCTGCGGACAAGGCAGACCTCGATTTCCTGCGCGACAAGGGCTATTTCAGCGACGCCGCGCGTCCGAAGATCCAGACGGTGTTCAACGCCTGCGGCCTAAAGTAGGCCCGGATCTCGCAGTCTCTCCGACGACAGGGGAAAGGGAACGCGCGGCTGTTCAACGCGTTCCACCTCTTGTTCCAGGCCGAGTTCAAGCTGGAGTATTGCTGAGCGGTCACAGAGCCTTGGCCGCCTTCAGAACCTCGGCGGCGTGACCGGGAACCTTGACCTTGTTCCAGACATGGGCGATGCGCCCCTGCGCATCCACGAGCACCGTCGTGCGCTCGACACCCATGTACTTGCGCCCGTACATCGATTTCTCGACCCAGACCCCGTAGGCGTGCAGCATGGCCTTGTCGGGATCGGCCGCAAGGGGAAAGCAGAGGCCGTATTTCTTCTTGAACTTGTCGTGGCTCGCGGTCGTGTCGGGGGAGACGCCGACGATGTCCGTCCCGGCCTTGGCGAAGTCCGTCGCGAGGGCATTGAAGTCCTTCGCTTCCATGGTGCATCCGGAGGTATCATCCTTTGGATAGAAATAGAGTACGACCTTCCGCCCCCTGAGCTTGGACAGGGCTATCGATCCGCCGCCATCGGTCGAGAGGGTAAAATCCGGCGCGGTCGATCCGACGACAATCTTCTCCGTCATAACAATTCTGCTCCCTTGCCTTGCGTAGGCCCCATTTCATGGGTCTCCAGCATGCACATATGGCGTAGCCTGCGGATGAATCCAGTGCGATTTCCATCCGCTTTCGCGCGCGCTGCGCTATAAGGGAATCGCATGGCGACAGGCCGCACCCAAGACCCGGCGCAACCGGCCGTCGCGCACTCCGCGCCGGCCGCCAAGGGCATTGGGAAAACGTCCCGCCGCAAGTGGGCACTGTGGGTCGCCTCCGGCATCGCGGGCACGCTTACGGCCATTCTGCTGGGCATCGCGCTGATCCTTTTCCTTGGCATCGAGGGCAACGCCATGGTCGCGCGCATGGTGCGCGAGCGGATTGTCTTGGCGCTGCAGGAGCGGATCGACCCCTCGCTGCGCCTCGCCATCGGCGCCGTCGACCTGAAGCGGAAGGAGAGTGGCACCGCGGTCCGGGTCTCGGACTTCACGGTAAAGGGGCCGGATGGACGCGTACTGGTCTCGGCGCCATCCGGGATGGTGGTCGTCGATACGACATCGCTGTTCGTTTTCCGGCTGATCCCCACTGAGGTGGTGCTGGACGACCTGCATGTGTTCGTCGAGATTTCCGAGGCGGGAACGCTGTCAATCTCGCCGGGCGACGGCGCCG
>DAOMXN010000045.1:0-13002 GCA_035437025.1 Beijerinckiaceae bacterium
GCCTTGCAAGGCCGATCGCACGTGCGCCCGAGGATGCCGGGGAACACGTTGGACTTCCAATTGATCATGTAGGCGTCGGAATAGTTCCCGTGCGCGATCAACCGGATGTATTCGGGAACCGGCGTATGCGCCGGACAGGCCCACTGGCAATCCACGACCTTGTGAAAATAGTCGGGATTGCGGATTTCCGTCGGATGCAACGCATTCCTCCTCGCCGCCGCACGGCATCGGCAGTGCTTGTTTTTCCGGCAGTCTGATGACTGACAACGGATTCCGTCAAGTCAGCATTTGCGCGCACGCCATCACTTTGATGCAGGTCACCGTCACAAAAAACATTCGTATATTCATATATTTAAATGGTAGGCTGGCTTCAGCACCTTCAAAATACATCGCGATTGATCCGCCCGGCGTCCCGTGCGCACCATCGGCGGATCAACCCCGTGGAGAGCGCCATGCATCTGATCCTGATCCTTGTCGCCATGCTGCTGGCGGCGCCTGCCCAGGCGCAGACGCCTCCCACCGAGGCGGAACGCAACGGCTATGGCGGACTGCACGCCGCGGCGGTGCGCGGCGATGTCGCGGAGATCAGGCGCCTCATCGCCGCTGGCGCCAATCCGAATGCCCGCGATGGCGCGCAGAGAACGCCGGTCCATGTCGCGGCCTACTTCTCGCGGATCGAGGCGATGCAGGCGCTGGTCGCCGGCGGCGGCGACATCAATGCCCTGGAACATCGCAAGTATGACGTCGTAACCATTGCCTCGGTGAAAGACGACGAGGCCACGCTGAAGGCTGCGCTGGCGCTGAACGCCAATGCCCGGGCCATCACCAGTCCTTATGACGGCACGGCCCTGATCGCCGCGGCGCATCTCGGCCACGACGGCGTGGTGCGGCAGCTGATCCGGGCCGGCGCGCCGCTCGACCATGTCAACAACCTCGGCTGGACCGCGTTGATCGAGGCAGTGATCCTTGGGGATGGCGGCAGACGCCATCAGGAAACCGTGCGGGCGCTGGTTGAGGCGGGCGCCCGGCTGGATCTGGCCGACAGAGAAGGCCGCACCCCGCTCCAGCATGCCCGCTCGCGCGGATATGCGGATATCGCCCGCATCATCGAGAGCAAGTCCGCACGCTGAACGCACGCACCCTCCCCCGTTGCCGGGAGAGGGCGCGATCTGAGTTTCTGCTTCAGAAGAACTGGACGTTGCTGCGCACTTCCGCTTCGCTCAGTCCCATGAAGGTCAGCGTGTAGGTGCCGCCATCCCAGGTTGCGATGGTCAGGTCGACGTCGCCGCCGTTCTGAGTGAATGCCGTCGCGCCCCGATAGAACGCATCGATCGTCAGCCGATCGAAGGTTCCGTCGGCATTGCGGAAGTCGGCGATGATGTCGTGGTCGCCGCCCCGGATGTCGCCGTCCCAGAGGCTGATGCGGTCGATGCCTTCGCCACCGCGCAGCACGTCATTGCCCCATCCCCCGGAAAGGGTGTCGTTGCCCGCGCCGCCGTCGATCGTGTCATTGCCGGCGCTGCCGACCAGATAGTCGCGACCCTGCTGGCCCTCCATCCAGTCGTTGCCGGCATCGCCGACCACGAAGTCGTCGCCTTCGCCGCCGTACATCGAGTCATTGCCGCCACCGCCGTAGAGCCGGTCGTTGCCGCCAC
This sequence comes from Beijerinckiaceae bacterium, assembly GCA_035437025.1. Classification (GTDB taxonomy): domain Bacteria; phylum Pseudomonadota; class Alphaproteobacteria; order Rhizobiales; family Beijerinckiaceae; genus JAIUNP01. The sequence goes on from DAOMXN010000045.1 coordinate 1,656, forward strand.
CGCCATCGACTGCATCGATTCCCTCGCCACCGGAGAGGTAGTCGTCGCCGTTCTCGCCCCACAGGATGTCATCGCCCTGACCGCCGTCGAGGTGATCAAAACCGGCGCCGCCATAGAGGAGGTCATTGCCCCAGCCACCATACAGCGTGTCGTGGCCGAAGTTGCCGAACAGGGAATCAACGCCATCGTTCCCGTAGATCAGATCGCTGTTGTCACTGCCGTGGACCACATCGTTGCCCCAGCCGCCGAAATAGAAGTCCTCGCTGTTCGACATCATGTAGACCGTCGACTTTGGTGTTCTGTCGAAGATGCCATCAGCAAGAACCGGGGTCAGGATCGTAGATCCAAGAAGGTCTTTCAACATGTCCGTCACTCCCAAGTTTTCATCCGGCCAATCCGGACTTTCAACGTGGGGTACTTTTAGCAATTGCGCTCATGATCAGCAGTGTCTTGGCGCACCTTCTGAAATATAAACTCAGAATTACTGAAATTCATAAATTTTTATTCTTCTGGGAGACGCGTCTCAATCGCGATAGGGCGGTGGCGGAATGTCGTTGTGGGCCTTGCGCAAGGCCGCGGACCAGCGTTCCCGCAGGTCATGGAAGTACGGTTCCGCCGCCTCGATGCGACGGCTGACTTCCCACTGCAAGACATCCTTGCGGAGAACGACAAGATCGATCGGCAGACCGACGCCAAGATTTGAGCGCATGGTCGAATCCATTGAGATCAGCGACAGCTTGAGCGCGTCGTAGAGGTCGCTGCGGAACGTCACGGCGCGGTCGAGGATCGGCTTGCCGTACTTGTGCTCGCCGATCTGCAAGTACGGCGTGTCACTGGTCGCCTCGATGAAGTTGCCGGCCTTGTAGAGCATGAACAGGCGCGCGCGCGCTTCGCCGAACTGGCCGCCGAGCAGCATCGTCACGTCGAACGAGGCGCCGGAGCGTTCCAGCGCGGCGCCGTCCGTCGCGCCGACCGCGCGGATGGCATGGCCGACGAACTGGGCGGCGCGGAACATCGAGGGCTGATCGAGCAGCGTTTCGACCACGTCCGTGTCAGGGTTGCGGAAGCCTTCGCGCAGCAGCGAGATCACCGCCTGCGTCACGCCGAGATTGCCGGCGGTCGCAAGCGCGATCATCTTCTGGCCGGGCTGTTCGAACAGGTGCAGCTTGCGGAAGGTCGCAATGTTGTCGAGTCCGGCGTTGGTGCGCGTGTCCGCCACCATCAGCAAACCGTCCTGAACCAGCACGCCCACGCAATAGGTCATCGCCCCTGCCCCCGCTCATTCACGGAGCGCGGATTAGCGCTCCCGGCGGCAGGATGCAATCGGTGGGCCGGGCGGCATGAGCGCGCCCGATGCCTAGTCCACGTCGAGCGTGTTCTTCGGACAGGCCTTCATCGGCGCCTTGTGCAGGACGATGACCTTGTCGTCGCCGCCCTTGCCGAGATCGGGACCGCCTTCGTCGCTCAGGTCGTTGATCGTGACAATCAGCGCATTTCCGGTGCCGCGGCTCAATTTGAAGCGTCCCATGTCGCCCTCGACCGTACAGCTGGCCGTGCCGTCCGGCTCGCCTTTGCAGTAGGTCGACATCGGGCCAAACCTGTCTTTCCTGCCCTTGAGCTGAAAGCTTACCGCCATCAGGAAATCCGCGCCGACATCCGTGCTTGCGTAGGCGAAGGGATGGACGATCTGGAAGACGCGCACGCGTTGCTTGGGGTGGCTCTTGAGGTGCGCCGCCGAATAGGTCCGGGCGTAACAGGTGTCCGTGCCGGGGAAGAATGGCTTCATCGGGTGTTCGTTCGCGTTCGCCGTTCCGGCAGCGGCGATGAGCAGGCCGAGGCCGAGGACAAGACGGGTGCGATGCATGGCGGTTCCTCCTGAACGTGCCGCCATCATTGGCAACTTGCCTCGGCGCGCCGTGCGAATGCGCACACCCGGACGATACTATCTCACTCCTCGAGGATCACCGGCCCCTGGCTGACATGGACGGATACGGCCAGAGTCTCCTGTCCGCCGCCGATGCGCGCGCCACGGATCGGCGCGGCTTCAAGGTAGTCCGGCGCGGCGGTCACCCGCACGTAGCGATCCGTTGCGCAGACGCCGTGCGCCGGATCGAAACCGATCCAGCCGACGCCCGCCACATGGGCTTCGGCCCAGGCATGGCCGGCATCCTGCTCGTCACGGTCGGTGCGCAGATAATAGCCCCCGACATAGCGGGCCGGGATACTCAGGGCGCGCGCGGCGGAAATGAAGACATGCGCGAAATCCTGGCACACGCCGGAGCCGGCCTTGAACGCCTGCGTGGCGGTCGTGCCGGCATGGGTGTCCCCGGGCGAGAACCGCATCCCGCTATAGAGCGCCGCGTTGATGGCGTGGAGCGCAGGCAGGGTTTCGCCGCCCTCGCCGCCCGAGATGTCGCGGGCAAACTCGACGATCGCCGGATCCGGCCGGGTCAGCGGCGTCTCGCGCAGCCAGAATTGCAGCGGAAACCGCTCGACGCCGGTGCTGACCACGCCATTCATGTCACTGGTCTCGACGTCGCCTTCCACCATGATGGACAGTTCGTGCACCGGCCCGTCGATGGAGAAGACGTGCATGATGTTGCCGTAAGCGTCTTCCGAGCGGTCAAGGCGGCTGTCGGCGTCGATCTCGACGCGCCAGCCGCGGACGAACTGGCCTTCGTGCCCCCGGGGCGTCAGGCGCAGCTGCTGGATCACCGATGTTGCCGGCGCGGCGTAGCGGTAGATCGTCTCGTGGCGGACGTTCAGGCGCATGAGGCGATCATTGCAGGTATTGTTCGTTGATGGCCTGGCCGAGGGCGTTGTTCTCGGCGGTGAACTCCGTCAGGAACTCGTGCAGTCCGCCCTGGAAAATCGCCTGGATCTCGGCGTTCTGGAGCTTGCCGAAGGTATGGCGCGCCAGACGCTGCGAGGGTCCGCGCCGGCCGTAGCCCTCCGAGAGCTGGTCGAGAACCCGGTTTATCTCGGCATAGGTGGAAACAAGCGAGCGCGGCTGCTTGCGGCTCAGGATGAGGAAGTCGGCGACCAGCCAAGGCTTGACCGTTTCCCGATAGACCCAGCTGAACGACGTCAGCGCCGAAACCGCGCGCAGGATCGACGACCACTGGAAATAGTCGAGACCGCCGCCAATCGGCTCCTTTTCCGGCAACAGCACGTGGTATTTCACGTCCAGCAGGCGCGCGGTGTTGTCGGCGCGCTCGATGAACACGCCGAGCCGCTGGAACCAGTAGTGGTCCGTGCGCAGCATGGTGCGATAGGCCGCTCCGTCGAACCGCAGGGAGGCTTCCTTCACGAAGTTCAGGAAGTTCGGCAGGCGCGCGGCGTCAAGCTTGCGCAGATCGAGCTTCTGGATGTGAAGCCAGGCATCGTTGATTGTCTCCCACATCTCCGCCGTCATGGCGGTGCGCACCGCCCGGGCATTGGAGCGCGCGGTCTCGATGCACTGGCGGATCGACGAGGGATTGTCCGGCGAGGCGATGAGGAACTCGATGACGTTCTCGCGCGTCGCCGTGCCGTACTTGCTGTGAAACAGGTCCGTGCAGGCGGCCGTGGCGATGGCGCTTTCCCATTCGTTGGACGAGCCGGCATAGGCCGAGGGCAGCGTCGCCATGCGGGAGGCGACATCGAGGATACGCGCGAGGTTCTCGGCCCGCTCGATGTAGCGAGAGAGCCAGAACAGGTTGTCTGCGGTGCGGCTCAGCATTCGTTCAACTCCCGCCCTACTCGACGACCCAGGTGTCCTTGGTGCCCCCGCCCTGCGACGAGTTCACCACAAGCGACCCCTTCTTGAGCGCGACGCGCGTCAAGCCGCCCGGCACGATGCGCACGCCATCCTTGCCCGACAGAACATAGGGACGCAGATCAACGTGGCGCGGCGCGAGACCGCTGTCGACGAAACAGGGGACGGTCGAGAGCGCCAGCGTCGGCTGGGCAATGAAGCCGGCGGGATCGGCTTTGATCTTCGCCGCGAAGGCATCGCGTTCGGCCCGGGTCGCGTGCGGGCCGACCAGCATGCCGTAGCCGCCCGAGCCATGCACCTCCTTGACGACCAGTTCGTGCAGGTTGGCCAACACGTACTTCAGTGCCTCCGGCTCGCGGCACCGCCAGGTCGGGACATTCTGCAGGATCGGATCGGTGCCGGTGAAAAACCTCACGATTTCCGGCATGTAGGAATAAATCGCCTTGTCGTCCGACACGCCGGCGCCGACCGCGTTGGCGATTGTCACGTTGCCGGCCTTGTAGGCCGACATCAGGCCGGGAACACCGAGAACCGAGGATGGATCGAAGGCGAGAGGATCGAGGAACTCGTCATCGACCCGGCGGTAGATCACGTCGACGCGCCGCGGCCCTTCCGTCGTGCGCATGTAGACGACGTTCGCCCGGACGAAGAGATCGCGGCCCTCGACCAGTTCGATGCCCATCTTGTCGGCAAGGAACGAATGCTCATAGTAGGCCGAATTGTACTGGCCCGGTGTCAGCAGGACCACCGTCGGCTCGCCTGACGCGGTGGCGGGCGCAACCGAGCGCAAGGCCGACAGCAGATTGTCCGTGTAATTGTCGACGGGCGCGATGCGCATCGCCGCGAAGAGTTCGGGAAACAGGCGGAGCATCGCCTCCCGGTTTTCCAGCATGTAGGAGACGCCGGAGGGCGTGCGCGCATTGTCTTCCAGCACGTAGAACGTATCGGCATCGATGCGCACGACATCAATGCCCGCGATGTGCACATAAACGCCACCCGGCGGCTTGATGCGCGTCATTTCCGGGCGGAATGATGGATTATTGAGCACCAGGTCTTCCGGCACGAGCCCGGCCTTGACCACCTCGCGCGCACCATAGACATCGCCGATGAAGGCGTTGAGGGCATTGACACGCTGTTCAAGCCCCCTGGACAGCCGCGCCCATTCCGCCGAGGTCAGGATGCGCGGGATCAGATCGAACGGGATCAGCCGTTCCGTGCCCTGCGTGTCGCCATAGACATTGAACGTGATGCCGATACGCCGGAAAAAGTGCTCGGCCTCGATACGGCGGTTGGCGAGCAGGTCCGCCGGAGCCTGCTTCAGCCACTCCGCGAGCGTGCTATAGCCCTCGCGCACGACTGAGTCGTCGCCATTCATCTCGTCGAAGAAATGCTTTTCCGCCATGCGCCCCCGCGAACTCCCCGGCTCTCAGGCAAGCCTATTAGGAAGCGCTATGCAAGGGGGATGCCGGAACCGGGCCGGACGCGGGCGTGCCGCTCCCTCAGTGCGGCGCGCCAGCCTCAGTCCTTGGCGCGTTCGACATAGGCACCGTCGGCGGTCTGCACCACCACGCGCGTGCCGGCGGTGATATGCGGCGGCACCATCACGCGTACGCCGTTCGAGAGAATTGCCGGCTTGTAGGAGGACGACGCGGTCTGGCCCTTGGTGACGGGCTCAGTCTCGACAATCTCCAGCGTCACGCGCGCCGGAAGCTCGATCGCGACGGCGCGACCCTCGAAAACCGAGAGGATGCAGATCATGTTCTCCTGGAGGAAGGCGGCCTGATCGCCGATCACGTCATCGGAAACCTGGAGCTGCTCGTAGTTCTCCTGGTTCATGAAATGATAGCCGTCGCCATCCTTGTAGAGGAACGAGTATTCCTTATCCTCGACAAAGGCGCGCTCGACCTGCTCCGTCGTCTTGTAGCGCAGCGCGATCTTCACGCCGTCCGAGATGCGGCGCATGTCGATCTGGGTCGTCGGCGTGCCCTTGCCGGGAAAGAAGCTCTCGGCGGACAGCACGGCGTAGAGCTGCCCTTCGTGTTCGAGGATGTTGCCTTTGCGGACGTTGGAAGCGATAATTCTCACCGGAATGGTCCTTCGAAGCGGTCGTGACTGGAGTTGGCGGCTCCTTTGCCCTAATCGGACCGGTTTGAAAAGCCCGCCGGACCATATTCGCTTCGCCACGCCATGATCGCCCCTTCCCCCTGGTGGATGCCGGATCGCCACGCCGACCGGCGCCCTTTCCTGATTGCCCGCAACCGTATCGCGGCGGCGGTCCGGGCCTGGTTCGAGTCCCGCGACTTCGTCGAGGCGACGCCGTCCGGATTGCAGGTTTCGCCCGGAAACGAGGCGCATTTGCACGCGTTTTCGACGGAACTGCGGGATGTGGGCGGGGCTGCGACCCAACGCTACCTGCACACGTCGCCGGAATTTTCCTGCAAGAAGCTGCTGGCGGCGGGCGAAGCGCGGCTGTTCACGCTCGGGCCGGTCTGGCGCAACCGCGAAGGTGGACCGCTGCACGCGCCGGAGTTCACGATGCTGGAATGGTACCGCGCGCGGGAAGACTACGGGGCCATCATGGAGGACTGCGCCGCGCTGCTGCGACTGGCGGCCGAAACGACCGAAACGACGAAATTTTCGTGGAAAGGCCGCGTTTGCGATGCGTTTTCGACGCCTGAACGGCTGACGCTGCAGGAAGCGTTCGCGCGCCATGCCGGCACCGACCTGCGCGCCGCCGACCGCGACAGTCTTGCCGGAACGGCCCGCCGTCTTGGCCTTCATCAGGCCCAGGACGATACGTGGAGCGATCTTTTCAGCCGGATTCTGGGCGCGGTCATCGAACCGCACCTCGGATTCGAGCGGCCGACGATCCTCTACGAATATCCGGCCAGCGAGGCGGCGATGGCCCGGCGCAAGCCCGATGATCCGGCGGTGAGTGAACGGTTCGAGTTGTATGTCTGCGGCGTGGAACTCGCGAACTGCTTCGGCGAACTCACGGACCCGGTTGAGCAGCGCGCCCGGTTTGAGACCGAAATGCTCGTAAAACAGGAAATCTTCGGAGAGAAATACCCCATCGATGAGGCGTTCATTGCCGCGCTCGCCCTGATGCCGCCGGCGAGCGGCGGCGCGCTCGGATTCGACCGCTTGGTGATGCTGGCGACGGGCGCGACGCACATAGACCAGGTGCAATGGGCCCCGGTGGCGCGGGGCGAGGCATGACGCGACCGCTGCGCAGCATCGATGACCTGATCGCCGCCGGGCTCGCTGACGCCGATGACCGCGTGGACCTGCATGGCGTGGCGGCGCGCTATGCCGTGGCGGTGACGCCGGCCATGGCAGCTCTCATCGACACAGCCGCGCCCGACGATCCCATCGCCCTTCAGTTCGTCCCGCGAGCGCAGGAACTGATACGCTCGGGGGAGGAAACCGACGATCCCATCGCCGACCATCCCCATGCCCCGGTCAAGGGCATCGTCCACCGTTATGCCGACCGCGTGCTGCTCAAGGCCACGCACACGTGCCCGGTCTACTGCCGTTTCTGTTTCCGGCGCGAGATGGTCGGGCCGGATGGCGACGGCACGCTCACGCGGGCGGAGATCGATGCGGCGCTGGCCTATGTCGCAGCGCGGCCGGCAATCCGCGAGGTCATCGTCACCGGCGGCGACCCGTTCGTCCTGTCCGAACGGCGCATCGCCGCGATCACCGCCGCGATCGCCGCACTCCCGCATGTGGAAACGATCCGCTGGCACAGCCGCGTGCCGGTCGTTGAGCCGGAGCGCGTGACCTCGGCCTTCGTCGACGCCCTCACCCGTCCGGCCGGACGCACGAGGGTGACCGTGGCGATCCATGCCAATCACGCGCGCGAGTTTTCTCCCGAGGCGCAAGCCGCCGTGGCGCGGCTCGCCGAGGCTGGAATCACCCTGCTGAGCCAGTCCGTGCTGCTGCGCGGCGTGAATGACCGGGCGGATGTGCTGGCCGATCTCGTCAGGGCGTTTCATGCCAACCGCATCCGGCCCTACTACCTGCATCATGGCGATCTGGCGCCGGGCACGGGCCACTTCCGGCTGCCCCTGGCCGAGGGGCTGAAGCTGGTCGAGGCCCTGAGAAGCGCGCTTGCCGGCATGACTCTGCCGACTTACGTGCTGGACCTGCCCGGCGGACACGGCAAGGTTCCGGTGGCCCGGGCGCTTCCCCTGGCTGACGGCCGGTTCTTGTTCACCGATCACAGCGGGCGAGGGCATGTCTACCCGCCGCGGTGGCCCGAAACGGAAAAGGCGGCCGCCGTTTCCGGCTGACCGCCCCTCCTGCTCCTGATCTGTCTGACGCCGCCCCGGATCCGGTGGCGGTGCGCGGGTCAGTGAATGGACAACCACTCACGGGCCGCGCGCTGGGCGTTGGCGATGTCCATCGCCGACATTTCCGCCGCGAGTTCGGCGCGCCGCTCGGCTGCCGTACGGTCACCTTTGGCGGCGGCGATGTTGAACCAGCAATGCGCCGCCACGAGATCGAGTTCGCAGTCGCGCCCGGTGGCGTACATCATGCCCATGTCGTAGAAGGACTTGCCTTCCGGAAGCAACGTCGCCTTGATTGCATCGATCGTCATTTCCACACCCGCCTTATTTGTTTGAATTCTGCCCTGTTGAAGTCGTTTCGAATGCTTGTTTTGCTGCATTCGTTGAAAGCGAGATTGCGCCGGATTCTTCAAGAGCGCCTTAAAGTCGCTGGTGAACAGGGCCTTTCCGAAATCCGAACAAAGCGTAAGTGTGCAGGCCCGTTTACCTTTCTTCCCGGGATTTCCCTTTGATTACAAAGGCATGTGGCGCGCGGATAAAGCCTAATGAACTCGTGCGTTGAGGGCGGATTCACCCTCTTGCGCCGAACTGCGAAAAATGCGGTCTTTCTGCCCGCCACTTTCTTGGCGAATTCCCGACATAGCGACGGCTGCCGGAGCTTGGCGCCCGCTTCGCCGGGCGCCGCACCGCCAGACGTCAGAAGGACCTGCATGATGCCAGCACCGCTTCGCCTTGCCACACTCGCCATTCCGGGACTGCTTTGGCTTGCATCTCCCGCCCTGGCCAACGACGCGACGGGCGACTGGCGCACGGAAAAGGGGCGCGTCCGCGTCGCCGATTGCGGCGGCGGGCTGTGCGCGACGGTCACGGGGATCAACCAGCCGAACGATCCGCGCACCGGCAAGCCGCAGACCGACGTCAATAACCCGAATGAAAAGCTCCGGTCCCGCCCCATCCTCGGGATTTCAGTCCTGAACGGCATGAAGCCCGCCGGAGACCGCGTCTGGAAGGGCTCGATCTACAATCCGGAAGACGGCAAGACCTATGCCGCCACGATGAAGCTTGAGGGCAATCGCCTCATGGTCTCGGGCTGCGTCGCCAGCGTCCTGTGCAAGACGCAGACCTGGACGCGCTAGGTGGGCGCGCATCCAGGGTGCGGAGGCCGTTCCAGAGCAGAGTGAAACCCGCTGGCGCGATCCGCGCGGGAGCGCTCACGGTTTCGCCTTGTTGCCGAACAGCGTCGCCTGAACCTGCGGGTCCTTCATATTGACGGCGTTGCGCCGCTCCTCGCCCGCGGCCATGCCGCGCTTGACGGCAGGCCGGGCCATGACCTCCTCGAACCACCGCTTGAGATGCGGGAAATCGTCGAGGTTCTGGCCCTGCCGCTCCCAGGGCCGGACCCAGCCGATGCAGGCAATGTCGGCGATGGAATAGTCACCGGCAAGGTAGGGCCGGTCTGACAGCCTCTTGTTCATCACGCCGTAGAGGCGCGTGACCTCGCGGGTGTAGCGGTCGATGGCATAGGGGACCTGCTCGGGTGCGTAGTGGCGGAAATGGTGGGTCTGCCCGCACATCGGCCCGAGACCGCCCATCTGCCACATCAGCCATTGCTCGACTTCCACGCGCGCGCGCTCGTGCGCAGGGTAGAAAAGCCCGGTCTTGCGTCCGAGATACTGCAGGATCGCCCCCGACTCGAAGACGGAGATCGGTGCCCCGCCCGGGCCGTCGGGATCGACAATGGCGGGCATGCGGTTGTTGGGCGAAATCGCCAGGAACTCCGGGCGGAACTGCTCGCCCTTGCTGATGTCGACGAACTGCAGCCGATACGGCAGGCCGCACTCCTCGAGCATGATGGAAATCTTCCAGCCGTTTGGCGTGGGCCAATAGTAAAGGTCGATGGGAGCCATGGGGGTGCCTTTCGCGTGTTTGGCGGCAGGCTAGCGCACTTGCTGTCGGAATTGAACGGCCGGATCGCGCCCCCGATGGCTTCGGCCGGTCAACTCTTCATCAAGTCAGCGAACCGCGGTGGCGATCCGTTATGGCGTTGTTCACGGCGCCATGGTTGACTTTCCGAAGAGGCGCCGCAGGTCTGCTGCACCAACCGTTGGAGTACCATGGAAACGCCGGCTTTCGTCACCTACGTGGTGGACTTCGTGCGCGTGCACCAGGCCTGGGCGGCGCCGATCGCCTTTGCCCTGGCGTTCCTGGAGTCGCTCGCCTTCCTGTCGCTGCTCGTCCCCTCGACTGCGATCCTGATCGGCATCAGCGGCCTGATCGGTGCGGCAGGTGTCGACTTCTGGCCGGTCTGGATCGCCGGAGGCGCGGGCGGCGTGATCGGCTACTCCATCTCCTACTGGCTTGGCGTCTGGTTCAAGGAACCGATCTTTCGTCTCTGGCCCTTTTCACGCCACCCCGAACTCGTCGTCCGTTCCCATGCGTTCTTTGAACGGTGGGGCGCATTGAGTGTTTTTTTTGGACATTTCATCGGCCCGGTTCGCGCGGTGATCCCGGTAATCGCCGGAAGTTGCGGCCTCAATCATCTCAAATTCGAGATCGCGAACGTCGCATCCGCCTTCCTCTGGATTACGTTTGTGCTGGCTCCCGGCTATTTTTTGACCGCTTCAGAGATCTTTTCCAGCTTTTTCCCGACCCTAGGACTGCGCTAGCCCTTCGTGGCCACGGCGGAGTTAACCCTGTCTCATTTTGGGCCAGTGTAAAGAATTTTCATATTGACTTGCATCCTTAAGGGTTCGTAAAAAACTTCCATACCGTTCGATGGACCATCGAGCGCGGTGGGTTTGGTTTTTTGAGTTTGGAACCGCAGGGAGACAATCAATGACAAAGTCGGTTGGCGGCGCTTCGGGCGCATGCAGCACAGGCGGCAGTTCCGGAAGCTCGGGATCGCACAGCGCGTCCCGTTCTGCGGGCAGCGGCTTCGCCGCCTCGGCCAGCAAGGCCTGCGGCTCGAAGGGCGGATCGTCCTCGTCGCATGGGGCTTCCGGCGGCTCGTCGTCGCACTCCAGAGGCGCTGACTGCGCGCCGAAGGGCGGGTCATCCAGCCACAGCAGTGGCTCCCATGGCGCCTCCTCCAAGAAGGACTGCGGCCCGAGGGGTGGCAGCGGCTCGGGCGGTGGTGGCTCGGGCGGTGGTGGCTCCGTCGGTGGCGGCGGTGGCGGTGGTGGCTCTGGCGGTGGTGGCTCCGTCGGTGGTGGCGGTGGCGGCGGTGGCGGCGGGAGCGTGACCTGCCGTCCTCCGGTCCAGCCGCCGGTGTGTCCGCCGATCGGTCGTCCGCCGGTCC
>DAOMXN010000046.1:0-12895 GCA_035437025.1 Beijerinckiaceae bacterium
CAGGCACAAGATGTCGAGGCGCGGCTTGACGCGACGCGGCGCGAACGCAGCGACACGGATGGACTGCCCGCAGAATTGCTGGCCCGCCGCCGCCTTCTCGCCGGCGAGATCGAAAGCGCGGAAGGAGCGCGCAAGGTAGCGGCCGACGCACGCGCTGAGGGTGAAACGATTCTGCTGACCTTCGACCGCGTGGCGCGAGAAGCGCTGACGGCGCTTTCGAACGTCCGCGAACAGCGCGCGCGGTCGGAAACGCAGCTGGAGGCCGCGAAGGGCCGGCTTGTCGACCTGACCCGTGAGATCGAGGAAACGCTTGGCGTATCGCCGTCGACGCTGGGTGAAATCAGCGGTATTGCCCGACCGGAAGACCTTCCGGCCGCGCAGGCTGCGCAGGCCAGGCTGGATGATCTCAGGCGCGAGCGCGAGCGGATCGGCGCGGTCAATCTGCGTGCGGATCAGGAACTGGCCGAGGTCGTGGCGACCCGCGCGGATCTGGCTCGAGAACACGACGAACTGGGCGAGGCGATCCGCAAGCTCCGGCGCGGCATCGACAGCCTCAACGCCGAGGGGCGCAACCGACTGGTTGCCGCCTTCGAAGTGGTGAACGGACATTTCAAGACCCTGTTCACGCGTCTGTTCGGCGGCGGCTCGGCGGAGTTGCAGCTCATCGAATCGGACGATCCGCTCGAGGCGGGTCTCGAGATCATGGCTCATCCTCCGGGAAAGAAGCCGCAAGTGCTCACGCTGCTGTCTGGCGGCGAACAGGCGCTGACCGCCACGGCCCTGATCTTCGCCGTGTTCCTCACCAATCCCTCGCCAGTCTGCGTGCTGGACGAGGTTGACGCGCCGCTGGACGATTCGAATGTGGAACGGCTCTGCGATCTGCTTGCCGACATGGCTCGGGAAACCGAGACCCGGTTCGTCATCATCACGCACAATCCGATCACCATGGCGCGCATGGACCGGCTGTTCGGAGTCACCATGGCCGAACGCGGCGTGAGCCAGCTTGTCTCGGTCGATCTGGAGGCGGCGGAGCGCCTGGCCGAAGCCAGCTGACGGCGGGCGCCATTCCGGCCCGGATCGCGGCTCCGTCATGCCGCACTGCGGCAACATTGGTCTAATGCGATGATTTGATGTGTTTTTTCAATGCGTTAGATATTTGCCTGGACGCTTGACACAAGGTGAGGGCGAAAATATGGTGCGCGCGCTTTCAAGGGGCCGTTTCTCAGCCCTTCCGCCTCCTGCCCTGACGGCTTTTGAAGGTCCGGCGCGCCCGACGGCGCAACGGCCGACGCCTGAAAGGAGAGGGGATGGATAAGGACGGAACAAGCCCCAAAGCCGGCGAGGATGCGCTGCAGGCGCGCCTCGACGAGTTGACGAAAGCGCTTGACGCCAAGCGTCAAGGCAGCGAAGAGGCCGCGCGATCCAAATCATCAGGATCGGACACGGGTATCGGCAAGGCGATGGGGGCGGGCTTCAGAGTCGCTTCCGAACTCGCTGCAGCCATCCTGGTCGGTGGTTTTCTGGGCTGGCAGCTGGACCTCTGGTTCGGCAGCACACCCTGGTTTCTCATGATCTTCCTGATCCTGGGAATCGTCGCAGGGTTCTGGAACGTATACCGTCTCGCCGCCAAGCCCACCGGGCCGATGGCGGGCACGGACAAGTGAATTCGGGCAGGGTCCGCATCCGGAGCGGAACCTGAACTTGGCTCCAAGGGGTTCAATCGTGGCGGCTGGCGGCGCGGTAATCGATCCGATTCATCAATTCGAGATCAAGAAGATCACGAACATCACTGTCGGTGGGTTGGACCTGTCGTTCACCAACGCTTCGCTGTTCATGGTCATCGCGCTCGGCGTGATTTCGCTGATCATGATCTGGGGCACTTCGGCGCGCGCGATCGTGCCTGGTCGCCTGCAATCCATTGCCGAGATGCTCTACGAGTTCATCGAGGACACCGTCCAGGGCACGATGGGCAAGTCGGGTCGCAAGTTCCTCCCGCTGGTGTTCTCGCTGTTCATGTTCGTCCTGGTCTGCAACATGGTCGGCCTGATCCCGGGCACCTTTACCGTTACCAGCCATATCATCGTCACCTTCGCCCTTGCGGCGGTGGTGATCCTGACGGTGCTGATCTACGGCATCATGAAGCACGGCACGCATTTCTTCGGCCTCTTCGTCCCCTCGGGCGTGCCGAAGCCGCTGCTGCTGCTGCTGACGCCGATCGAGATCATTTCTTTTGTGTCGCGCCCGATCAGCCTTTCGATGCGTCTGTTCGCCAACATGCTGGCGGGACACATTGCGCTGAAAGTGTTCGCGGGCTTCATTCTGATGATGACCGCCGCCGGCGGCGTGGCAGTCGCGCTGTCGCCGCTGCCGCTGCTGATGATCGTGGCGCTGACCGCGCTGGAATTCCTCGTTGCGGCCTTGCAGGCCTTCGTCTTCTCGGTTCTGACCTGCATCTACCTCAACGACGCGCTTCACCCGGGCCATTGATCGGCCCAAACCCAACATCCAAACATCACTGAAACTCAAGGAGTTCTACCATGGATGCGAATGCTGCGAAGCTCATCGGCGCCGGTCTGGCCGCTATCGGGATGGGCGCCGCCGCCATCGGCGTGGGCACGATTTTCGGCAACTTCCTCTCGGGCGCGCTGCGCAATCCGTCGGCGGCTGACGGCCAGTTCACGCGCGCGTTCATCGGCGCCGCGCTCGCCGAAGGTCTGGGCATCTTCGCCTTCGTCGTCGCGCTGATCCTGCTCTTCGTGAAGTGAGCGGCCCCGCCGGGGTCGTTTATTTCCTTGATTGAAACCGGGTCGGCGGCAGGGCTCCTGCACCGGCCCGATCCGAGCAAAACAGGTCGGCCATGTCCTTGTTCATCACCGCCGCACATGCGGCCAGCGGTGCAGGCGGCGGAGGAGCGTTCCCTCCTTTCGACGCTTCGACCTTCGCCGGGCAGCTGTTCTGGCTGGCTGTTGTATTCGGTGCTCTCTATTGGCTGATGGCCAATGTGGCGCTGCCGCGCGTTGCCTCGATCATCGAGGATCGCCGCGCGCGCATCGCCGCCGATCTCGACACGGCCGCCACAGCCCAGAAGGCTGCGGCGGATGCCCAGAAGGCATTCGAGGCCAACCTGGCGCAGGCGAAGGCCAAGGCTCAGGGCATCGCCCAGTCCGCGCGCGACGCGGCGTCCCGCGAGGCCGACGCACGCCGCCATCAGGTTGAAACTGACCTGACGGCCAAGATGGTGGCAGCCGAAAAGGCGATCGCCGAGACCAAGGCCAAGGCCATGGCGAATGTCGAAGGCATCGCCACGGACGCCGCCGCGGCCATCGTTGAACGCCTTGGGGGAAGCAAGCCGGGCGACAAGGCAATCACTGACGCCGTTGCCGCGCTGTCGCAGAGGTAAGGAGACACGGATGTCTGATACGCTCTGGGTCGCCGTCGGATTTGTGATCTTCCTCGGCATTGTCGCCTACTATGGTGGCCACAAAGCCCTGCTTTCGGGGATCGATGGCCGCGCACAGAAGATCGCCGCCGAACTCGCCGAGGCCAAGCGCCTGCGCGAGGAGGCCGAGGCGCTGATGGCCAGCTTCAAGGCCAAGCAGGCGCAGGCCGAGAAGGACGCCGAGGCGATGATCGCAGCCGCCAAGGCCGAGGCCGAGCGCCTCAAGGTTGAGGCGGGGCAGAAACTCGACGATTTCGTCCGTCGCCGCACCGCTCAGGCGGAGCTGAAGATTGCGCAGGCCGAAGCGCAGGCTTCCGCCGACGTTAGGGCCGCCGCAGCCGATCTGGCCGCAGCGGTCGCCGGCAAGGTGCTGGCAGGGCAAGGCGCAAGCGACTCGGCCTTCAGCGCGGCCCTTGGCGAGATCAAGGCGAAAATGAACTGACGGTTCCCGTCCATACCCGGGATCAGACCGTTCTCCGAGCCGGCCGTTCAGGCCGGCTCGATGCTTATGTGGCGCCCTTTCAGCCCGCTTCCCGCGACAGACCAGTTCGACGCCACGCCGGCATTCCAGGCCGATCCGGCTGAAGGTGTCAGGCGGACCCGCGCCTCGTCGGCCGTCCAGGTCAGGCGGATGCTCAGGACCAGTGCGTTGCCGGCCTGGAAATCCCAACTCGTGCCATCATCCTCGAAATGGATGCCGCCGCCCTCGCCCGACCCGGGCGCGAGAGAAAGATAGAGCTGGCGCGCCGGCGCATCATGCGGGCGCACATGAGGCAGCGCGCTCGCCAGGACCAGCGCCGCGCCAACGCGCACGAAGACCGCAGGACAGCCGAGATCGGCAGCGACCGTCACGTTCTGACCGGCGGCGTGTACTTGTCCGCTGTGGAAGTCGACCCAGCCTGACGGGCCGAGCGGAAGGTACTGTGTCTTCACCCGAGCGCCTGGCTCGACGACCGGCGAGAACAGCACATCCGGCCCCAGCATCATCGCGTCCTGGTCCCGGTAGGCGTCTGGATCATTGGCGAAGTCATGGAACAGGGGCCGAATCATCGGCTCGCCTTTGGCATGATAGCGCTGCGCCAGCGTGTAGATCAGCGGCAGGAAGCGGGTCCGAAGGTCGAGGGCGGCGCGAATCTGTGGGAGAACCTCGGGATAAAGCCAAGGCACCGTCGCGGCGGTCCAGTCCGGCGCTACGTGTGGCTTCCAGGAATTCATGACCGCCCGCGGGTGCAGTGCCATCATCTCGATGAAGCGGCAGAGCAGTTCGCCATCGGGACGGGGACCGGTGAAACCGCCGATGTCGTGGCCGACGTTCGACTGACCGGACAGGGCCATCGACAGGCCGTTGCGCAGGTTCCATTTCAACGTGTGCCAGGACGTGGCGTTGTCGCCGGTCCATGTCTCGGCATAGCGGTGCAGGCCGACAGGACCGGCGCGCGTGATCGTATAGGGGCGCGATGCCGGCGCACGGGCCCGGCTTGCCTCGAAGGTAGCCCGTGTCATCAGGAGCGCATGGAGCGGACGCGCCGCCGTGGCGGGAAACGGCCGGCCATGCCCGGTCGCGATCGCATCCTCCTGGCCGATCTCGTATTCATTGTTGTCGTTCCAGCCCGCATCGAATCCGATGTCGAGCACCTGCTCGACCAGGCGCTGCTGCCACCAATGGGCGGTCTGCTCATTGGTGAAGTCGAGATACGACCCCATGCCGTCCCAGAACTGTTCGAGCACCGGCGCGCCATCGCGCGCCTTCACAAAGCCGCCGGCTGCCTTGACCGACGCATAGTCGGGATGATCATCGATCAGTACGGGCTTTAGGTTGGCGACGGTATAAAATCCGAGCGCCTTCAGCTTGGCGAACAAGGCCGATGGGTCAGGGAACTTCTGCCGGTTCCAGGTGAAGACATAGCGCCGCTTGCCGCGGCTGGAATATCCGGAGCCAAAGTGGATCGCGCTGATTGCGATCTCCTCCTTGCGGCAACGTTCCGCAAAGGCGGCGATAACCTGCTGCGCCTCGGCATCGTCCGCGTGGTGCATCGTGGTGAAGGCAAATCCATAGCTCCAGCGCGGCGGAAATGCGGGGCGCCCGGTCAGCATCGTGAAGCGCCGTGTCGTCGCCGCGAGATCGGGGCCGGCGACGAGCCAGAGATCGAGTCCGCGTTCCTCGGCTTCGACATAGCGGTAGATGCCGTGGTAGTTCGAGCGTTCGCAGCCAAGATCGAACGTCATCGGCGCGAGCGTATCGTAGAACAGGCCACCGCATACGTCACCGGACTGCACCGCCATGTACGGCGTATGCTTGTAGAGCGGATCGCCGATCTCCGCATCATAGCCGAGGGCGTCAAGTTGCAGCAGGCGGAAGCGTCGCCCCGTCCGGTCCAGCGGACCGGTCTTGTCGCCGAGGCCGAAATGCCGGTCGTTGTCCAGGCGCATCTGGAAGTGCCGGATTCGCCGGTCGCCGTCGCACAGCGCCAGTCCGCCGGTCGCGCGGTCCCGCAGCCAGGGTTTCCAGTCGTCGCCGACCCGCTGCTCAACGTCCATTCGGACAGGGTTGCCACGCAGCGTCACCCGAAACCGGCCTGCGGTCAGGATATGGTCGCCATTGCTTGTCGTGAGGTCAGCGGCGACGGGCGAAAAGCCAGCAAGCGACTCGCGGCTGCGACCCTCGGCCGGTGTATCGCCCTCGGGCGCGATCATCCAGGTGCGGTCGAGGGCCAGGCCTTCGGGTGGCGCCACGACGATCCGCAAGAGCGTCTCCGACATGGCGCGGACGCGCAGCGTCCAGCCCTCGTCCAGGGAAAGATCAAAGCCGTTCGAGTGCGCTGTCGGCGCGCCAAGTGTTTGAAAGATGCGCATATCTGGCTCAGGACAGGGGCGGAAGTACGAGGCCTGTGGTGGCATCGAACAGATGGCGGTGTTCAGGTGGGGCGAGCGTCAGCCCAACAGTTTCGCCGCGCTTGACCCGGGTCTGCCCGGGAATTCGGACCGAGAGCGTCTCCCCCGACGGCAGGGCGCCATGCAGGTAGCTCTCGCCGCCGAGTTGCTCGGTGATGGAGACCGACAGCGGCACATCGCCAGTTCCGTTCTCGACAAGTGCGATATGCTCGGGCCGCACCCCCAAACGCACGGCAGAAGCGCTGGCAGACGGCCCAGCCGAGCAGGGCACCTTGAGCGTTCCGCCTGCTTTCAGCGCGATGCTGACACCGTCCGAGCCGATTTCGGCGACCGTCCCATCGAGAAAGTTCATGCGGGGAGAGCCGATGAAGCCAGCCACGAACAGGTTTGCCGGCCGGTTGTAAAGGTCGAGCGGGCGGCCGAACTGCTCCAGCCGCCCGTCTTTAAGGACGGCAATGCGGTCGGCCATGGTCATCGCTTCCACCTGATCGTGGGTAACGTAGATCATCGTGTTGCCCAGCCGCTGATGCAGGTTGCCGATCTCGATCCGCATCTGCACCCGCAGTTCCGCGTCGAGATTCGACAGCGGTTCGTCGAACAGGAAGATTTTCGGTTCGCGCACCACGGCGCGACCGATCGCGACGCGCTGGCGCTGACCGCCTGACAGTTGCCCGGGGCGGCGATCCAGCAGATGTTCCATCCGCAGCATGCGAGCCGCTTCCGCCACGCGCCGCTGAATCTCCGGCTTCGGGGTCTTGAGGTTCTCCAGACCAAATGAAAGGTTCTGGCGCACGCTCATGTGCGGATAGAGCGCATAGCTCTGGAATACCATGGCGAGTCCACGTTCGGCCGCCGGAACGTCGTTGACCAACGCGCCATCAATCTCGATCGCGCCGCCGGTCACGCTTTCCAGTCCTGCGATGAGACGCAGCAGCGTGGACTTTCCGCAGCCGGACGGGCCAACGAAGACGATGAACTCTCCGTGACCAATCGACAGGTCAACGCCATGGATGACTTTGGTGGCGCCAAAAGACTTCGTCACCTGTCTGAGATCGAGTGTCGCCATCACTTCAGTCCTGTATTGGCGATGCCCGTCGTGATGTGCCGTTGCAGGAACACGAACACCAGCGTCACCGGCAAGAGCGTCAGCACCGTCATCGCAAGCAGGTGGTGCATGTTGTCGTTGAGCTCGCCCTTGAAGGTTGAAAGGCCGAGCTGGAGCGTGAAGACTTCCGACTGGGTCAGGACGATCAGCGGCCACATGAAATCGTTCCAGCGCCACATGACCGACAGGATCGCCAGGACAGACAGCGCAGGCAGGCTCAACGGCAGCATGATGCGCCAGAAGATTTTCCACTCGGAAGCGCCGTCCATGCGGGCCGCCTCGAGCAACTCATCGGGAATGGTCAGCATGTACTGGCGCAGCAGGAACACGCCGGTCGGCGTCGCGATGGCCGGAATGATGACGCCCCAGAGCGTGTTCAGCATGCCCAGCGTGCTGACCGTGATGAACAGCGGCACCAGAATGACGGTCGGCGGGATCAGCAGCGTCGAGATGATGACGATCACCATCGCGTCGCGTCCCCGGAACCGGTACTTTGACAAGGCGAAGGCGGCCATGGCGTTGACCACGAGGGTCAGCACGGTTGCCACGACGGTGACGAAGGTCGAGTTCCAGAAGTAGCGCAGGAAGTTGAAGGTGCGCGACTGCGTCGAACCGATGGTCGGCTCCGTGTAGTTCTGCCAGCGCGGCTGGACGATCTCCTTGCGGGCCAGCGCCGTGCGTGGGACCTCGATGATCGTGTCGGGCGTTGCCAGTTCGAAGACGCGGGCATTGGCGCCGCGTGGGCCGACGAACGCGACGTCGGCCTTGGTCCCGTCCGGCTTTGACCAGACGAAAACGCCAAGCGGCCGCTGGCCGTCAGCCGCGTGCAGGGTCACCTGCTCGTAGGGCAGCAGGCGCGGGTCATTCTCGACCAGAGCACGCGGCGACTTCACCGACGAGACGAACATCCACATGATCGGCAGCGCCACGACCAGCACGCCAAGCGCGAGGTAGGCATAGGCGAGCCAGTCGCTCCAGTGCAGGCCGACGCGCCCGCGTCGTCGCGCCAGGAATGCGGTGACGTCCGTCGTCCCGATCATCAGCCAGCCCTCTTTCGTGTCGCCGCAAGCTGAAGGAGGGTCAGGACCAGCAGCACGCCGGCAACCAGCACCGACGAGGCCGCCGCGATCCCATACCGCTTGGCATCGCCGATGAAGGCGCTCTCGTAGATGTGCTGGATCAGCATCTTGGTCGCCTGACCCGGACCGCCGCCGGTCAGGACATAGACCTCGTCGAAAACCTGGAAGGCGCGGATCAGCGACAGCACCAGCACGACGATCATTGTCGGCATCAGCAGTGGTAGGGTGATGCGCCAGAACTGGCGGCCTTTCGACGTTCCGTCCATTTCCGCCGCCTCGTAGAGGTCCTTGGGGATCGACTGCAGGCCGGCGAGCAGGATCAGCATGTAGAAGCCCAGGTGCCCCCAGGTGTAGACGAAAATGACCCAGAACATCGGCCAGCCGGAGCGCACGTCGATCAGCCAGTTGATCGGACGGTAGTCGGGAAGGGTCAGGGCCTGCGGCGTGAGGACGAACGTCACGACTGTGATCGATCCGAGTGCGGCTGCGATCCTGGCTGCGAGCGTGCGCCGTGCCTCAGGCAGTCGGCGGGCGATGCGCATGACGGCAGCGTGAATCAGCAGCCCGACAAGCGCGAAGGCCGCAAGTCGAAACCCGATGGTCGGAACCAGCGCATTCCAGCCGTCCGTCGCATCTCCCAGCCACTCGTTGAGAATGCCGCGACGCTTGAGCACCCAGTCCCAGATCACGGCGACGACAACCGGCGACAGCATGACGGGGTAGAAATAGACGGCGCGCCAGAAGCCGCGACCGCGAATGTCGCGGTTGAGCACCAGGGCAGTGAGCAGTGCCACGACGACCATCACGGGCACCTGAACTAGGGCGAAGAACAGCGTGTTCCAGACGCCGGTCCAGAACGAAAATCCGGCGACCGGACAGGTCTTGGGGTCGAGGTAGCTTTGACAGCCAAGGAGTTCCCGGAAGTTCTCCAGCCCGACGAAGGGACGCTCGCCGAGCAGCACTGACTGTCCGCCAGTGAAGGCGATGTAGAAATTGAGAATCATCGGCCAGAAGGAAAACAGGCCGAAAACCAGAAGGTTGGGCAAGAGAAAGACATAGGCCATGCGGTGCGCGCCGACATGGCGTTGCACCGCGCGGAATGGCCCGTCGAGCGCGTCGCCGAGCCGGCTCCAGAGCCATAGCGCCAGAGCGCCGCCGCTGGCGGCGCCCTTGGGGCTTGGAGTCGCCGTTGTCATGGCCCTGTCCTGTCCGGTTAGGGGACGGCGCTCCGCCCGGCGCCGTGGCCGGGCGGCAGACGCTTTACTTCTTCACGGCGTTATCGATCTCTTCCTGGATCTTGGGATAGGCCTGCTGCAGCGTCAGCGGTCCCGTAATCGCCTGCGCCACGTAGTTCACGGTGGCGTTGAAGATGGCGACGTTGCGCTGATAGGCCTGAAGCTGATGCGCAACCGGCGAGATCTTGGCGAAGTCGGCAGTGAACTGCTTCAGCGCCGCCTGCGTCTGTTCGCCGACCTCCTTGCCGTAGGTCAGGCCTTTCTCGGCAACCGCCTTGTGCGCGGGGATCTGCACAGTGCGCTCATAGTATTCCTTGATGATCGGCTCGGAGACCATGAACTCCATCACCTTGGCGACCTCCGCCGGGTGCTTGGTCGACTTGAATGCCACCATCGCAGCGCCACCCGGCATGGCCGAACAGCCGGCCGGGCCGCAGGGCTGCGGCGGCACGATCCACTCGAACTTGTTGCCGATGTCGCTTTGGAACTTCTGGATCATCCAGGAGCCGGCGATATGCATCGCGGTGTCGCTGTTGATGAACATGTCGCCGGCGTTCTTCCACTTGGCGCCCGATGCCCCCGGCCAGATATCCGGGGGCATAAGCCCGTCCTTGTGCCATTGCACGACGCGCTCGGCCGTCGCCTTGAAGCCATCGTCGACCACGGCGCTCGGATTGCCCTGTGCGTCGAAATACTTGGCGCCCATCGAGATGGCGATGCCAGCGAAGCGGTGCCCTGTGCGATCCAGCGCCATGCCGGAATAAATCTTACCCTTCTTCTGCACCTCGGCCAGCGCCTTGGCCCAGTCATCCCAGGTCGCGCCTGCGCCGGGCATCTTCACGCCGGTCTGGTCGAACATGGTCTTGTTGACGAAGGGGCCGGTCACGGTGAGCTGGGTCATCCAGCCGTAGATGCCCTTGTCGTTGGGGCCGACACGCATCCACGGCAGCGTGGTGGCGAAGTTCGCCTCCCAGTTCGCGGCGTTGATGTGCGGACGCAGGTCCAGATAGTACTTGTTTAGTCCGCCGAGATTGGTGACGCGCGCCATGTCTGGCGCCTCGCCACCCTGCAGGCGTGTCTCCAGCTGTTCGCGGATGACCGCGAAGCCGACCTTGTCCACCGTTACCTTGATGGCCGGGTTGGCCTTCTCGAACCGGTCGAGCAGATCGCGCGCCACGTCGCATTCGTTGGCGTCGGCGTAGCACAGGTACCGGAGATTGACCGTCTGCGCCAGGGCGGGGGTCGCCGTCGCTGCAAAGAGTGAAGTCGTCAGTCCGAGCGCGAGCAGCCCCGGGCCTTTCCAGGCAGTCGTCATGATGAAGTCCTCCCAATATGCCCGCCGGCCGGGCGAATTTTCCATCGCTGGCCCGGTACGGATCGCAAGCCGAAAAGCGATTGGCGGGAGTTTGGCAAACGTTTGCCAAGTAAGTCAAGCTGCAATACCGTTGACGTCGTCATGAATCGTCTGGCTGATATCCTGAACCATCGATCACGATCCGCCGGCGCGCCCGCGCGCGTCTCGCTCTCGACCATTGCGGCGCGGGCCGGCGTCTCCGTCTCGACCGTGTCGCGCATTGTCAACGGGCAGTTGGGGCGTGCCAATCCGGCGACGGTTGCGCGGGTGCAGGCGCTCATCGAAGCTTATGACTATCGTCCGGACAAGATCGCACGGGCTTTGCGCCATGGGCGCAGCCGGGTCATCGCGATGCTGGCGCCCAACCTCGACAACCCGGCGATGGGGGCCATCGCGACCTCGACCGAAGCCGCGCTTCGTGCGGCGGGCTATGTCATGATCCTCTGCGATACCCATGACGAACCCGCGCTTCAGGACGAATATCTCGAAGCCATGCGCGCCCAGTCAGTCGAGGCCTATGTGGTCGTCTCTGCGATTGCGAGCTCCGCGCTGGCAGCCTTCATCGCCCGGGGTGATCCTCTTGTGCTGGTTGGCCGTCGCCAGCCTCCGGGAGCACCGGCGGCGGCTTTCGTCGGCATCGACAATCGTGATGCCGGACGCTGCGCAGCCCGCTTCCTGATCGAAGCCGGGGTCAAGGCGCCCGCGCTGGTGCACACCACGCTGACGTCCTCCGCAGTTGCTGACCGCGTTCTTGGTTTTCGTGCCGGGCTTGAGGAGGCTGGTGTCGGCCGGGATTGCCTGCGTGTCGCGGCTTCCAGCCATCTTCAGCATCTGCATGCCGGGTATGAGGCAGCCCGGGCGCTGTTTTCCGCAGGTGGCTGGCCAGATGGCTTGTTCTGCGTCAGTGACCTCATGGCCTACGGCACATACCGTCTGGCGCGTGAGCATGGTGTTCGGGTGCCGCAGGATTGCATTCTGGTCGGCGTCGACGACAGCCCTCTGAACGAGTGGATCGCCGACTGGTTGACGTCGGTGCATATCCCGTACGCCGACTATGGTTCGGCAATCCTGAAGCAGCTCGAAGCGGTTTGGGCGGGCCAGGCGGCAAGCGATCTCCTCTTGCCGCATCATCTGGTCAATCGGCTGAAGGCGAGGCGCAAGCCTTTGTCGGATCATGACTGACGAAACGGCCGGCCTTGTCCGCCTGCTGGGCGGGTTTCGTCCATCGCGTTTCTTGTGCGTTGGGGAAGAGCCGCTGGCGGCAGGACTTTCCGGCACCCGCACGCTGCAACTCCAGCTCAGGCGGAACGACGGCGTTCTGGCCCGGGCCATCCTGACCGGACCGGAACAGGCATGGGAGGGAACGCCGGCTGTTGTCTACTGTCATGCCCATGGTGGGCGCTACGACATCGGCGCAGCGGAACTTGTCGCCTCACGTCCTGCCCTGCGGCCTGAGCCATACGGTTTGGCTTTGGCCTCGCGGGGAATCGTGGCGCTGGCCATAGACATGCCATGCTTCGGTGTCCGCTCGGCCGAAACGGAAAGCGCGGCTGCGAAACGGCATCTGTGGCGCGGCACGACGCTATTCGGCGAGATGCTGGAGGATCTCTCCGGCGCGCTCGATCTGCTTGGCGATTGGCCTGGAATAGACCGGGAGCGGATTGGCGCATTCGGCATTTCCATGGGGGCGACGCTGGCGTTCTGGCTGGCCGCGCTGGAGCCCCGCCTAAAGTGTATCGCGCATCTGTGCTGCTTTGCCGACCTTGCCGAACTGGTCAGACAGGGCGAACA
>DAOMXN010000047.1:0-12533 GCA_035437025.1 Beijerinckiaceae bacterium
GCGCGCGGCTCAGATCGAAGAAGTGCTCGCTGGCCTGGTTGGCTTCGATGATGTGTCCGTCCGGTCCGACGCAGAACACCGGATTCGGTACGGAATCCAGCAAAGAACGGTCTGAGGCGGTTGATCCGGTCATGCGACCTCCGACAGGTGAACAGCCGGGATGCTCTCGAAGGCCGCCCGCAATAGCCGCATCACCGCGCGAGGATCCTCGCAGGTTGCCAGTGCCGCGCGATCCCCGCCCTGCCCGCCGCGGCGGATGGCCTCGTCATGGTAGGCGACCACGTGTTTCCGGGCATGGCGCAGGCCTTTCTCGACCCCGAACGCGCGGAGCAGGAACTCATAATGCGCGAGGGCGGCGTCCGCGAGCACGTGCCCATCCAGCAACGGTTTGGCGATTCCCGCCAGCTCCGCCGCGATTTCGCCCACCAGCCAGGGCCGTCCGAGGGCCCCGCGCCCGATCATCACATGTTCGGCACCGGAAGCGGACAGCGCCGAACGCGCCGAACGCGCATCGGCAATGTCCCCGTTTACGACCAGCGGCACGGTCGTCGCCTCCCGGATGGCGAGGACGGCTTTCCAGTCCGCCCGCCCCTTGTAAAATTGCTGGCGGGTGCGGCCGTGGATCGTGATCATTCGAACGCCCAGCGCCTCGGCACGGCGGGCGAGCTCGGGAGCATTGAGGTTTGCGTGATCCCAGCCAAGCCGGGTTTTTAGCGTAACCGGTACGGAAACAGCCGAGACCGTGGCATCGATCAGCCGGCAGGCGTTGTCGAGATCGCGCATCAACGCCGATCCGGACCAGCCATTGGTCACCCGTTTCGCCGGGCACCCCATATTGATGTCGATGATGGCTGCCCCGGCGGCTTCGGCCGCTCTGGCGCCTTCCGCCATCCAGCGCGGCTCGCAGCCCGCGATCTGCACGACGTGGGGCACGATGCCATCGCCTTCCGCACGAAGCCGCGCCTCCTCCTCGCCGAGCGCCAACTGATCGCTCGCAACCATTTCGGACACGACCAGGGTGGCGCCGAATCGAAGCGCCGCGCGCCGCATTCCCGCATCGGTGATGCCGGACATCGGCGCAAGGAGCGCCCCGCCAGGCCGCCGAAGCTGCTGCAGAATGTCGCCAGATGCGGGCATCGAGAGCAATGTGCCTATTTTTTAATCAGACGGGTGACCTGCCCTGAATATAGTCATTTTTTGCAATGCAGCAAAGTCCGGAACTGCACGGCGTTGCGACCGGTCTTGGCCAGGGATGGCGCCGGATTGACCCGGCGTGCGGCGCGGTCCAAGGAAGGGCCATGACCGAGCCTGTCATCGCCGCCCTGATCGTTGCCGCCGGACGCGGATCGCGCATCGGAGGCTATACCGCCAAGCAATATCTCAAAGTCGGTGGTCGCAGCATCCTGGCGCGCGCGATCGATGGCTTTGTCGCCCACCCCATGATCGAACGGATCCAGATCGTCATCCATCCTGACGATCAGGATCTCTTCGATACCGTACTGGCTGAGTTGACACCTCGCCCTGCGAAGCCGATCGAGGCTTGCGGCGGCGGCGCGTCACGGCAGGAGTCCGCGTTGCTCGGCCTGCGGGCGCTGAAGGCGACGCTCGCAGGGGACAGTACCTGCGTCCTTGTGCACGATGCTGCGCGCCCCTTCCTGTCCGAGGCGCTGATCACCCGTGCCATCGCTGCCGCCTGGCGGCACGGCGCCGCCATTCCGGTCCTGCCGGTGGTCGATACGGTAGCGATGCTCGATTCCGCTGGAGACCTGGCCGGCAACGCGGATCGCGGCGCACTTCGACTTGTCCAGACGCCGCAGGCCTTCCGTTTCGGTCCGTTGCTGGTAGCCCATGAGGCGGCGGCGCAACAGGGACGCAGCGACTTCACGGACGACGCCAGCCTTGTGCGCTGGCGCGGCGCTACCGTCGCGACCTTCGCCGGCGATCCCGCCGCGTTCAAGATCACCACACCCGAGGACCTGGCCCGCGCCGAAGCGCTGGCCGGCGCCCGCCTTGCCGACATCCGGTGCGCGACCGGCTATGATGTGCATGCCTTCGGGCCGGGCAACTCCATCATGCTGGGTGGGGTCAAGATCGCCCATGCCCGCGGTGTGATCGGCCATTCCGATGCGGACGTGTTGCTGCACGCCCTGACCGACGCCCTGCTCGGCTGCATCGGCGATGGCGACATCGGTGTGCACTTCCCGCCATCCGACATGCGGTGGAAGGGCGCGGCTTCCCGTGTCTTTCTGGAGGAGGCGGTTCGCCGCGTGCATGCCCGGGGCGGCTCAATACGCCATCTCGACGGCACCATCGTGTGCGAAGCACCGCGTATCGGCCCACATCGCGAGGCGATCCGACAGACGGTTGCGGCCATTGCGGGAATCGATTGCAATCGTGTTTCGCTCAAAGCCACGACATCGGAGAAACTCGGCTTCACCGGTCGCGGTGAAGGGATAGCCGCGCTCGCCACAGCCACGATCGCCCTGCCGGAGTAAGGAGGCCGCCATGCCTGACACCAAGTCGCCCAGCCATCTGCTCGCGGTCGAGGTGCTGAAACTTGCACGCGCCCGGGGCGAGCGCCTTGTCACGGCGGAGTCCTGTACCGGCGGGATGGTGGCCGCCGCATTGACCGACATCGCCGGGTCGTCCGATGCGTTCGACCGCGGCTACGTCACGTACTCCAACGACGCCAAGCAGGCCATGCTGAGCGTGCCGGAGAAGCTGCTCAAGGGCTATGGCGCGGTTTCTGCTGAGGTCGCGGCCGCAATGGCGCTGGGAGCACTCCGGCACTCGGGCGCGCATCTGGCCGTGGCGATCACCGGAATTGCCGGACCGGGCGGAGGAACCGCCAAGAAGCCGGTGGGACTGGTGCATTTCGCCGTGGTGCACCGCGACGGTCGGGTCGATCGGGTCGAAAAACGGTTCGGCAATCTCGGGCGCGCGGAGATCCGGGCTCGGTCGGTCGAGACAAGCCTGGACATGCTTCGCGCGATGCTGGCCGCGCCGGCTGTGGCCTGACGCGGGAAGCGCTGGTCGGCCGGGCGCTACTGCCAGGCCTTGCGCCACATGGCCCCGACGATGTTGGAGTAATCATCGGTCCATGCCGTGACGCCGCCTTCGCGCAGATTGCGCCAGCCATAGTCTTCAAGCGCCCTGAGCGCTTCCGGCGAGTGGGACAGAGCGATGACGTGGGAGCCGGCCTTGCCGCTGGCCAGATGCTCATCCTTCTGGACGGCGTCAAGCTTGGCCCGCCCCTCAACGCCAAGGTCACTGGCGATGGCCGCAACCACGCTCTCCAGATCGAGATAGCGATTGGAGATGTGCAGGACCAAAAGGCCATCGGTCTTGATTTTCGAAAGATACATCTGCACCGCTTCCCGGGTCAGGAGGTGCACCGGGATTGCATCGGAAGCGAAGGCATCGATCAGCAGCGCGTCGTAGGGCTTGTTTTCCTTGGCGAGGGTCAGCCGGGCATCGCCCAGAACCATGCGTGCCTCGGGCGCACAGACGGAGAGGAACCGGAAGTAGCCCGGATCCGTCGCGATGCGCACGACGGCCGGATCGATCTCGAAATAGGTCCACTGATCGTTGTTGCGCCCGTGGCAGACGATTGAGCCTGCGCCGAGTCCGACCACGGCGAAGGAGCGCCCTGCCCCGTTCGCCCGCGTCTGGACGGAACGGATCGATTCCGCCATCGGGCCGGACCTTGCGTAGTAGGCCAGCGGTTCCGGCCGGAACGGCAGTGGCGCACCTTCCGGGGACTTAATGCGCATCGAGCCGTGCAACGTCGTGCCATGGGCGAGATTGCGGTACTGGCCATCATTGGTGACCTGAACCTTGTGAACGCCGAAGAACGAGCGCAGCGTGAGTTCGTCGCGGGTGTTTAGCGAAAACGATCCGATCAGGGGGAAAACGCCGGCGCAGATCGCGCCGACAACCAGCGGACGGCGATACAGGACGAGCGCGATTCCAATCGTCGCCAGCAGCAGGGACACCAGCAGGTTCTTGGCAATGCCCGTAAAGAGCTGCGGCTGCTTGGCGACGACAAGCTGCACAAGCATCAGGCCGATCAGCCAAGGCGCCGCCTCGCGCACCCACTGCGGCCGCGACGCGGCATAGACAGCCGGCAGGCACAGGAACGTCGCGATGATCAGGATCGGGTATTCCGCGATGGAGTTGAACACGTTGGGCGCGATCAATCCGCAGAACAGGCCGCCCAGGACGCCACCGAACGACATGCAGAGATAGAAGGTCGTCAGGTGTTGCGGGTTTGGCCGCAGGGCATAGAGCCGGGCATGACAGATCAGGGTCGCCAGCGTCATGAAGCCGAAATGCACGAGCATGGACGCCCAGAGCATCTCCGCGCCGAGGAACAGGAACAGGGCGAGTGACGTCGCCACGATCGGGAGAATGCGGTCCAGCGATCCGATGTCAAACGGCATCGGATCGCGGAAGACCACCACGAAGGTGGCGAGGTAGAGCGCCAGGGGAATCACCCACAGGAAGGGCGAAGCGGCGACATCGGTGGACACATGCGCGGTGACCGCGACCAGAAGGCCCGAGGGCACGAAGGCCAATCCGATCCACTGTGCCATGCGCGCCCGGGTTGGCGCGGGCGAATAGTCGACGATGTCGGCGGTTCCCCTCTGCGCCTTCGCATCGAGATTGCGGCTGACCAGCACGCCCGCGAGGCCGATCAGGGCGCCCAGCACGCAGAACCCGAAGGACCAGGCGTAGGTCTGTCCCTTGAGCGTCAGCAGCGGCTCGATCAGAACGGGATACAGCAAGAGCGCGGCAAAGGACCCGAGATTTGACGCGCCATAGAGATAATACGGATCCTGCGCCGTCGGATGTCCGCTGCGCGCAAACCAGGCCTGAAGCAAGGGGCCGTTGGCGGAAACCGCGAAGAAAGGCAGGCCAACGGAGGCGCAGAAGACACCGATGAGCCAGATCTCCTGCCATTGGGTCGGCGGCTCCCCGAGACTCTGGCTGACGCCGATGGGCAGGGCGAAGGCCGTCACGCCGAACAGGACCAGATGGGCCAGCGTCGCCTGACGCATGGTGAGATACTTCGTGGAAACATGCGCATAGGCGTAGCCGGCGAGCAGAAGCGCCTGGAAGAACACCATCGCCACGGACCAGACGCCGGGCGATCCGCCCAGCAGCGGCAGGACCATCTTCGTGAACATCGGCTGCACGGCGAACAGCAGGAACGCCGATGTGAAAATCGCCGAGATAAAGGCCGCCAGGACCACGCCATGAGAAGCCGTGCCGCGACGGCCATGGGCGGATGCGTAGACGGGATCGATGGAGGTCATGCGCGCATTCCAGATGAAATTGCGCGCAGATTATCTCTGGAGGCTTAAGGCTGCTTTAAGCCTGTGCGCGTCGAGACCTTTCCAGTGCGTCGGCGCGTTCCTCGAAGGATTCAGCCATCTTTCGGAAAAGCTTGTCGAAAACCGCGCCGGCCAGAATCTCGAAAGCACGACTGCGGAAGGAGTAGTCAATCGAGAAATCGACCTTCGAGCCGCCCTCGCCGGAATCCTCGAACAACCAGCGGTTTTCCAGATGTCGGAACGGTCCGTCGATGTATTCCACCAGAATTCGTCGTCGCGCGCGATCCACCGTGACGCGGCTGGTGAAGCTTTCGTGGATCATCTTGTAGCCGATGGTCATGCGCGCGGTCAGGATGTGGCGACCGTCCGGCGCGTCGACGCGACGCAGCACCTCCAGCTCCTGACAATACGGCAGGAACTCGGGATAGCGCTCCACATCCGCCACAAGCTCCAGCATGGCGGTGGCGGTATGGGGGACGCGGCGCGTGGTCGAAAAGTGCGGCATGGCGGCGCCGCCTTCTGGCATGGACCGGCGCGCGGTTCAACGCTCGCGAAGCTTGGCGAGGAATGCGCCCAACGGATTGGCGTAGTCGTCCGTCCAAGGTCTCGGCAATCGGACGCCAGGGGCCTGCCAGTCGTCATTGTCGTTGAGCACGCCGAAGTGCTCGCTCTTGCGGGCGAGTACCGCCACGGTCGGCTGTATGGTCATCGCAGGGGCTCCGTCGCCCTGCTCCTCGTCGTTGATCCGTACCGCAAGTTCGAGTGACAGCGCCGTGGCCGCGACCACCTCCTGCAGGCGCAGGTGATTGCTGGAGATATGGAGGAGCAGCGTACCTTGCGGAGCCAGCCGCACAACAAAGGACGACAGCGCCTCGCGCGTCAGCAGGTGAGCCGGTATCGAATCGGACGAAAATGCATCGAGGATCAGGATGTCATAGGTTGCGGCTTCCCGTTCCAACGTCAGTCGGGCATCCCCTGCGATGATTGCCGCGTTCGGGGCGCAGTCGGACAGAAAGCGGAACTTCGTCCGGTCGCGGGCGATGCCGATCACAACGGGATCGATTTCGTAGAAGTGCAGCGTATCACTCGGCTCCACCAGGCAGGCGATCGAGCCGGCGCCGAGGCCGACAACGCCGACACGCAGCGCACCGCCGCCGGCCTTGGTCCGCGCGGCGTCGATGGCTTCGGAAATCGGCGAGTCCTCGGAATAGTAGGTCAGCGGCACCGGCTTGCCACGCACCGGCCGACCGGCCCTGTCCGCGATCTGTTGCGCGCCGTGCACTTCAACGCCATGGCGCAAGCTGCGGAACTGGCCGTCCGCCGTCGTTTCGATGGTGTGGACGCCATAGAAGCTGCGAAGCGTTTCGCGTTCACGCACTTCCAGGGGAACCATGCGGCCGAACAGCAGCACCGCCACGAGGATCGCCGCCAGCGCTGGACCGAAACGCGGCAGGGAAAACGCCGCCAGTGCCAATGCGATCGGGTATTCCGCGACGAACGTGAACAGGCTTGGCGCTGCCAGCGCGCAGAGCGCACCGCCAAGAACCCCGCCGGACGACATCGAAAGATAGAAGCCGGTCAGCCCCCCGGGGTCCGGACGGCATGCCGCCAGGCGCCCGTGACTGTAGAGCGCCAGCAGAAAAAACACGGTCAGATGCAAGAGGACATCCAGAAGTGGCCAGGTCCGCACTTCGAAGGTCAGCAGCAGGGCCAGCACAAGCAGCGACGGCCCCAGAACCTTCCCGAGCTTGTCCAGCCATGCCGTGCCGGAGACGCCAAAGGCGATGATGAAGGTCGCGAGATAGAGCGCCAGCGGCGCCACCCACAGAAACGGCGCGGCAACAATATCGGTCGAAAGATGCAGCGTCACCGCGACCAGAGCCGCCGAAGGCGTCAGGGCCAGCCCGGTCCAGCGCAAAATCTCGCTCCAGGAAGCTTCCCGGTGCGGTCTGGCCCGCCGGATCGGAAGCGCCGGCGCCTTTAACATGGCGAGAGCCGCCAGCAGAAGCAGCAGGAGCAGCGCGCCATAGCCGACGCTCCAGCCCAGGGCTTGCTGGCGAAGGGTCAGCAGCGGTTCGAGGAACGATGGATAGGCCAGAAGCGCCGCAAGGCTGCCGGCGTTGCTTACGGCATAGAGCGGATACGGGTTGCCGGCGCGCGGCGCTCCGGAGTTTGCGAAGCAGATTTGCAGCAAAGGTGCGTTGGCCGATAGAGCGACGAAGGGCACCCCGATCGAGATGGTCAGCAGAACCAACAGGCGCAGGCTTTCCTCATTCCCGAACGCAGCCTCGAATCGGGGCTGGAGCGGCAAGAACGCCAGGCCAAGCGCCAGCACCACCGCATGCAGCACCAACGCAAATCGCAAAGGCACGAAGCGGGCGAGAACATGCGCGTAGGCATATCCCGCGAGGAGCATGGCCTGAAAGAACACCATGGCGACAGACCAGACCGACGCGGAACCGCCGAACCGGGGCAGCACCATGCGCGTGAACATCGGCTGGATGGCAAAAAGCAGCGCCGCACTCAGCCCGGAGGCCGCTATGAAGAGCAGCAGCACGGCCGCATCCGCCCGGACTGCGCGCCGCGCCAAGGGGGAAAAAGACAGGAGCCTGTCGATCACGCCGCACTCCAGACACCGCCACCCCCGCGACTCAGAATACGGGACCCGGGCCAGCACAACAACAAGCCGAACATGAAATCTTGGCAATACTTGGCAGATCGCACGCCGAGTGTGGGAATCGTTGCCGTTCCGGGCAAGGACATGGAATTATCGCGGTCGGTCGAACGTCCTCAACCGCCAAAAACCCTGCTCAACTCCTCGACCTGTGCTTGCGTGAGCCTGCGGGTGGGGTGACCGCGTAGCAGAAGGACCAGCCGCGCCGTTTCCTCCAGCTCCTCTGCCGCGAACACAGCGGACTCCAGGTCCCTGGCCGAGACGACCGGGCCATGATTGGCCAGAAGGACGGCGGCATGCCGACCCTCCAGCGCCCGGATCATATCCCCCATCGCCGGATCGCCGGGCCTTACATAGGGCAGCAGTCTGACCCGTCCGACGCGCATCACGACATACGGCGTCAGCGGTGGAATGCAGTCGTCGGCATCGCTTTCGGCGAGGCAGGATATGGCTGTCGCGTAGGTCGAATGGAGATGGACAACGGCCCCGGCTGCCGGCCGGGTTTCATAGAACGCCCGATGGAGAAAAACTTCCTTCGACGGCTTGTCGCCCGCCAGATGTCGGCCGCCGGCATCGAGTTTGGAAATGCGTGCCGGATCGAGAAAGCCGAGACAGGAATTGGTCGGCGTGATCAGCATGCCATCATCGAGGCGAGCGCTGATGTTGCCCGACGAGCCTACGGTGAAGCCGCGCTCGAACAGGGATTTCGCCAGCCGAACCATGGAGTCGCGCAGGGTGGATTCCGCGCTCACGCTTCGCCCCCCAGCGTAGCCAGCGCCTTCGCGAAGAAATCGACCGCGCCGAAGTTTCCGGACTTCAGCGCCACAGCCAGAGGCACGCCGGATGCGTTGGACAAGGCGGGCACACCCGGATCAATCTCCGGGCCTATCGCCAGGGCCTCCAGGCCGAGTGCGGAGACGACAGCGCCCGAGGTCTCGCCCCCCGCGACCACCAGCCGGCGGATACCGCCATCAACGGCGGCGCGGGCCGTTTCTGCAAACAGGGAATCGAGCCTGTGCGCCACTGCCTCCCGCCCGAAACGCGCTTGCAGCGCAGCGACTTCATCCGGCGGCGACGACGAGAAGACGAGCGGTGCGCGGCCCGCGTTGCGAACGAGGAAACCGACAAGGTCCGCCATCACCACGGCGCCACTCATGACACCGGCGACGTCGATGGGCAGAACGGGATGGCCCTGGGCCTTGTGGTGCGCGATCTGGCCCAGGGTCGCGCGGGAACAGGAACCCGCGAGAATGGCTTCTGGCCCATCCACGCGGCGAAAGGCGGATGCCGCCCCTTTGGCCAACCCCTTCCGGATGAAATTGCGCGACAGCCCGAGTGCGACGCCTGAACCGCCGGTCAGCAGGGGTGCATCGGCCACGGCCTCGCCAATGGTCAGCAGATCGTCGTCGGAAATGGCATCGACGATGACCAGGGTCTCCCCGCGCCCCGCCGCCTCCGCAAGCGCGTCCTGCAGCGCGGCCGCCCCTTTCGCCACGGTCGCATTCCAGGACGCGATCCCGACCGGCGTCTCAGTCTGCCGGCGCAGCCATCGGCGGATGTCGGCGTCGGTCATGGGATTGAGGGGATGATTCTCCAGCCCAGACTGACTGAGCAGCCGATCCCCAACGAACAGATGGCCTTGATAGACCGTTCGCCCCGCGCCGGGAAATGCCGGGCAGGCGACAACCCCGTGGACGCCGAGCGCACGCGCCAGGGCTTCGGCGACCGGGCCAATGTTGCCGTCGGGCGTCGAATCGAAGGTCGAGCAGTACTTGAATACGATCTGGCGGCAGCCCTGGGCCTGGAGCCAGCGCAGTGCCGCAAGTGACTGCGCAACGGCGTCGCCTGCCGGGATGGAGCGGCTCTTCAGGGCGACGACGCCGGCTTCGCAGCTTTCGGGCGCCCTGCCCTTCGGGATGCCGAGGAACTGCACAGTCGCGAGGCCCGGCGTGCCACCGCCACCCTTGGCGATCGTGTTCGCGATGTCGGATGCGCCGGTATAGTCGTCGGCGATCACGCCCAGAAGCATGTGCAGGGTTCCCGTTTCCGCTGTCGGTTGCGGTGATGCTAGCATCGTCCGGCACGGCAACGCTACGGCGGATCGCCGGGCCGGCGCGTGCGCCCGCAACTGAAAGGCTCTCATGGTTTGGCGGAAGGGGTGGGATTCGAACCCACGGTGGGCTTGCACCCACGCCGGTTTTCAAGACCGGTGCCTTAAACCGCTCGGCCACCCTTCCAGCGCGCCGAGCAACAGCACCAATCGCGGAAATCCGCAAGACCAGAACGCAGCCTCAAGCGCTAGCGACCAAACACGCTGTAGGGCAGCGTGTCAGTGGCGATCAGGTAAAGCAGTCCCGTCACGGTCAGCGTCGAGACCAGAGTGCCCACGAGGATGCCGGTCGAGGCGCGCTCGACATAGACATCATACTGGCGTGCGAGGACGAAAACATTGAGCGCTGGCGGCAGCGCCGCCATCAGCACTGCGGCAAAGACCCACTCGCGTTCGAAACCGCCAATGAGCGACAGCAGCACGAGCACGATGAGGGGATGCACGACGAGCTTGACCAGCAGGTGTGCCGGCACCTCGAACGGGACACTGGTCAAGGGGCGAAGCGCCACGGTGACGCCCAGAGTGAACAGCGCGACCGGCGCCGCGGCGTTCTTGAGATAGGTTATCATCGTGTCGACCGGTGTCGGCACCTTGATCTGGAAGTAGGCGGCCAGGACCGCCACGAACGTCGCGATGTTGAAGGGATGGGAGACGACCCGCCAAATCACCAGCTTGGTGGTTTCCCACACGTTCAATCGTCCGCTCGACCCCATCGCCATCAGGAAGGGCACGAGCGTGAACAACAGCGCGTTGTCGAACACGAAGATCAGCGCCGTAGGAACGGCTGCCTTGGACCCGAGCGCGGCGAGTGTGAGGCCTGGACCCATGTAGCCGATGTTGGAATAACTTCCCAGGACGGCCTGGATCGTGGCTGGGCGGAGGTCGCCTCGCGAAGCCCACAGCCCGATGGCCAGCGAGATCACGAATGCGAGATAGGTCGAGAGCGTCGTGCCGATGACGAAGGGCCAGTTCTTCAACTCTTCGAACGGAGTCGCGGCGATCAGCTTGAAGAACAGGGGCGGCAGCGCGACATAGACGATGAAAAAGTTCATCCAGCGCAAGCCTTCTTCGGGAAATCGCATAAGCTTTCCGCAGAAAAAGCCTAGCAAAATCAGACCGAAGAAGGGAAATGCTAAAGTTAGGACTTCGGCCATGAGCTCAATGCAAGGCGTCGTCGGGAGACGCGCTGTGAGGTGTTGAGAGGCCTCGAAATCCGCCGAACCGACAGCATCGGGCGTGTTCCGATAGCAACGACGGACGGCCCCGTCCAGACCGGTCCGTCGTTGCGGCTTCCCCTTTTCGCGATCCGGCCATATGTTACGGAGCCGGAAATGACCATTGACGTCCGCTTGCCGGACCCCTAAACGGCCGCGCTTTCGCTGGGAGCATCGTTCAATGCCTGCGCGCGACGCAAAATACCGGATTGGACAGGTGGTGCGCCATCGCATCTACCCGTTCCGGGGTGTCGTGTTCGACATCGATCCTGAATTCGCCAACACGGAGGAATGGTGGCAGTCCATTCCACCGGAGGTCCGGCCGCGGAAAGACCAGCCGTTCTATCACCTCTATGCCGAGAACGACGAGACCGAGTACGTCGCGTATGTCTCGGAACAGAACCTGATTCCGGATACGTCGAAGGAGCCGCTGCGCCATCCCCAGGTGCGCGAGGTGTTCGTCAAGAACCGGGATGGTTCGTTCCGGATGAAGTCTGGCGTGTTTCACTGACGAGAACCGCTCGTCGCGTCTGGCCGGCCCGGTCAGACGCCCGCGGACGCCCAAAACAAAAACCCGGCCGAAGCCGGGTTCCGCCATTTATATCGGCTGCTCGCCCCTACTGCTTTGGCGCTTCGCCCTGCTTCTTGCGCAGTTCTTCCGCTTCCTTCTGCAGGGCTTCCTCCAGCATCTTGCGCTGCTGTTCCAGCACCTTCGGATCGATCGGCGCGCCATCGAACGCCTTGCCGAATCCGGCGAGCGGCACCACAAAGGCAATCTCCTGTCCGCGATCGTTCTGGACGCTGACCTTGACGTTCGTGCCCTTCTTCAGGTTCGCGAGGAACGCCTCGTTCACTTCAGCCTCGGCGAAGCAGCCGTTGGGGAAGCAGATCTGGAACCGGCCGGAAACCGGCTGAGCCGAATCCACGCCGAAGCGGATGCCAGGCTGCAGCAGGAACGACAGCGGCAGGAGGAAACGGACGAACTTCTTGGGGTCGTTCTGCACGTCATAGACGGCGACAGCCATGATCGGCTGGTTGTTGTCCGAAAGGAAGTCGCGCGTCGTGTAGCAGATGGTCTTCTTGGCGGCCGGATCCTCGCCGCAGACCTTCGTCCACTCCTGCGCCGCATCGGCCTTCAGATTGACGAGCGTGGGGCCTGCAGGCGCGGCGGGCTGCTGTCCCTGCGGGGCAGCCGGAGC